>JAJYYI010000020.1 GCA_021801125.1 Deltaproteobacteria bacterium
TTGATCACTGGCCTGAACTCATCGCTCTCGAACATCTGCCCAACGCAAGCCCCGGTTTTGAACCACCCCAAACTTCAGACCGCGGCTGGAAATCCACTATGACTCCGCCTTTTTCCGCACCCTGCTAGGTTTGAGGAGGGTGTCCGCGCGTCGCGCTTTTCATGCGAGAGACTGCGCGGACGGGCCTACTTAGCGGCAGGCGCGAGCCAAAGGGGAGACGTTGCGCGGTGAATGGCTAAAGGGGCGGATGTCGCTTAGGAGCATCGACGGCGACGCCTCGCATCCTAGGTTAATTACCCGACGTTTTCGTCGGAGCACGTGTGCTGTAATGCGAAATGCGGAGCGCACGATCGCGGCCGAATTTTTTGACCACTTCGCCGCTTTCAGCGCTTGAACGACGGACCCGCGTAGATACTTTGCGCAAGTTGCCCGGAGACCGCTGGAAGATTCGGCCCCACGGTCAGTCCGCCGTCCACGATCATCGCCGTGCCCGTCACCCATTGCGATTCGTCACTCGCCAAATACAACACCATTGACGCGACATCTTCGGGGCGGCCGACCCGCGGGATGGTCTGCGCATGGCCCAGTAGCTGCTCGACTGCCGAGGGGTCTGAAAGAGCAGGCACAACTCCCCATATGGGCGTGTTAATAACGCCGGGGCAGATACAATTTACGCGGATGCGGTCGGGTCCAAGTTGAAGCGCAGCCGCGCGCGTCAAGCTAATAACGCCGCCCTTGGCCGCCGCATACGCCGCCCCATATCGCAACGGAAGAAACGCGGCAACCGACGAGGTCGAGATGATGGATCCCCCGCCAGCCTTGCGCATCGGTTCGACCGCGTACTTGATACCCAAAAAAACACCGCGCAGCATGACGGCGATAGTCTTGTCCCAGTCGCTGGATGAGACAGCTTCGATGGGACCAATTGCGCCCGCCAAGCCGGCATTATTGAACATCACGTCGAGCCGACCGTACTCGTGTACCGCGCGCTCGACCAATGCGCTTATGGCTTGCTCGTTGGCCACATCAGTGTGCTGAAACGTCGCGCGTCCACCCGCCGCCGCGATTTCGCCGACGACTCGCTCGCCGTCTTCAGAGTTCAAATCCGCAACTACCACGCACGCACCTTCTTTCGCCAGGCACAGCGCTGACGCACGGCCGATCCCGCTCGCGGCACCGGTGACAATCGCGACCTTTTCCTGAAGTCTGCCCATCGAGGTAATTTCCCTTTGGTAGTGTGCGGCCGGCGTGACGAGTAGATTTTAGGTGAAATCATTTCTATTCGTTCGGACTCGAACCTGGGGAAAAGTTATCAGGTTGGCGTGCAGTTGAAAAGCTGGTGAGACGGCGTGAGGGCGTAGATGCGAAGCAACAAGCGCGTGGTCGGGGCATCGCACCAAGCTTGCTCTGAGCCCGGACGACGTCCACATTCCCGTACGCTGAGCGACGGTCGTCCGTCCGACGCTTGGCCGCGCACGGTTACGCCGCGTGTACGAGGGATGAGGCTCGGTATTGGTCGTTCGACCGAGTTGCTTCCTGAGCTTTCATCTCGAACCAAAGAGATCCTCGTTTCGCGTTCAGGCGTTCGCACCGAGCCGATTCTCCGCGAGGCCAAAGGCCTGCACTACAACATTGGCGGAGCGCTCTGGTATAGCGGGATCCAAATCGAGGGCTTAGCGGGCGGAGGCGGTTGAAGGTGGCCGACGGGGCGCCGCCAGGGCGCGGCGGCGACCTTGAAGCGAGGTTTTTCCGCCCTCGCTAGATCGGTTCGAGACATCGGTTTGAGAGATTGGTTCGGGTGCGAGGCCGTCATGAACGGGAAAAATGCCACGTCGTTGCAGAAAACGTCCACGGTTGGGGGCTGAGCATCGTGGCTCGTACCACCCGGAGGACCGGCAACGCGTGATCTCATCGGCGGTCTGGATGCGGCGCGGTTAGGCAACGAAATTGCAGGCTATAAGACGGAAAAAGCTCAAGCCTGGCGCAATTCTGCCTCATTGAAGCTGACGCTGAGAAGCCGTGCGAGAAGCCGTGGTTGATCGGAGCGAAGGTAATACCTGCACCCTGTATAGCGAAGCTAATACCTGTATAATGACGCGCGTGCGAATCGGCAGAAGACTCACCATAGTACTGTGGCTGGTCGTTACGCCGGTGCTCGCGACGCATGCCTATTGGAGCATCCACCATTCGGTCAAGACCTACGTCGGCGGGTTGAAACGCGAAACCCGTGCTGCGAGCCGCGGGTTGGTCCCGGCCCTCGAAAACGACATCGGAGCCGGGGAATGGGACCAGGTGCGCGACATAATGCAACGCAGCAGCGTGCACGGCACGGTCAGCGCGATTTTTAGCGCGGACGGCAGCCTGCGGTCCGGTCTTCAGGCGTTGCCGGCGGAGTTGCTGGCGGGCGTAGCGGCGTATCGGCTCGAGCACCCTGAGCATTACGTCGAATTCGAGACGACCGCGGGTGGGCGACACTGGTTTTGCCATCTCGCGCCGTTGCGGGGCAAAGATCATCAGTTCATTGGGTACCTGCTGCTGGCGAGGGATTGGACGGAACTGACCGAGGACCTCAGAGCTCGCGAGATCGGCTCGATGATTGCGGCCTTGACTGTTATGGCCGTGGTGGCCGGAACGATCTCGTTTTTCGTGCGCCGTTATGTTTCGGAGCCGCTCGCCACGCTTTCGCGCAAGGTCATGCGCTTTTCCACCGAAGCCGAGATCGATCGGCACCATGGTGGTGACGAGGTAAACGCGCTGACCGAGGAGTTCCGGCGGCTGGACGTGCAGCTCACGCAGGCGCGCGCCGACCTACTCGAACGCCATCGCCGTGAACTCGAGCTCGAGCGCGGCCTTGAGCGGGCAGACCGGCTGGCCACGATCGGGATGCTCGCCGCCGGGCTCGCGCACGAGATCGGCACTCCTATGGGCGTGATTCGCGCGCGCGCCGAACATTTGTTGCGAAGCGAATCGCACAGCCCGTCGGCGCGCAAGGCGCTGCAAATTATCATCGCGCAGATCGACCGCATTTCACGTGTTGTGAGGCTTCTCCTTGATTACGGGCGCGGGCGCGAATCGCGCCGTGTCTGTTGCGACGCCAGAGCGGTAATCGAAGACGCCCTAGCGCTGGTGGAAACCGAGGCGCAGCGGCGCAAAGTGGGCATAATAAAGGAACTCGGCGAAGTGCCGCTGATGGTTGAGTGCGACTGCGACCAACTCCAACAGGTGTTCGTAAATCTGGCGATGAACGCACTGGACGCGATGGCCCCCGACGGTGGCACTCTACGCATCATGGCTAAAATCAATGAAGCGCAGAACGGTCCGCGCTTGAGTTTAGCCTTCGAGGACACTGGCCCGGGCGTTCCTACCCAGGATCAAGCCCGCGTGTTTGATCCGTTTTTTACGACCAAGGAGCCTGGCCGGGGCACAGGTATGGGGCTTTCGGTAAGCCAGTCGATAATTCGCGACCATGACGGTGACATAGCGCTAATCAGCGGGATGGCTGGTGCACGGTTCGTCGTCACATTGCCGATCACGGTGAACGAAGGCCAAGCTCTGGGCGCTGCTGCTGAGGTCGGCTCGTGAGCGTTCGTCCGGCGACCGTCGTGGTGGTGGATGACGAGCGCGAGATGGTCGAAGTTCTCCGCGATGTCTTGCAATCCGCTGGATACCACGTGATTAGCGCCGGGTCGGGCGCTGAAGCCCTGGAGTGCGTTCAAAGAGAGGAGCCCGATCTGCTTATCTCGGACCTGCGCATGGCGGAGATGGGAGGCCATCAACTGCAGATGGAGCTCAAGCGCCTCGCTCCCAGTCTGCCGGTGATTATCATCACCGCCTTTGGTTCAATTCAGAGCGCGGTTGAATCGATGAAGCTTGGGGCCGTTGACTACATCACGAAGCCCTTCGCAAACGACGAGCTTCTGTTCGTGGTGGGACGCGCGCTCGAGAATCGTCAACTGCGCCAGGAAGTGAAGCGACTTCGCACCGAACTCGCCCGCAGCTACGGCTTGCCCAATATCATCACCGCCAGTCCCAAAATGTTGGCAGTGATCGAGATGGTGGAACAAGTGGCCGACTGCGCGGCCAGCGTGCTGATCACCGGCGAAAGCGGCACCGGCAAGGATCTGCTCGCGCACGGGCTGCATTTTTTGAGCAGTCGGCGCGATGGTCCTTTCGTTCCTATAAACTGCGCCGCGCTTCCGGAAAATCTGATCGAAAGCGAACTATTCGGTTACGTAAAGGGAGCGTTCACTGACGCGCGGCAAAGCAAGACCGGTCTGTTTGCCGCCGCGAATGGCGGCACGCTGTTCCTCGATGAGATCGGCGATATGCCTTTGGCGTTGCAAGCGAAACTGCTGCGCACGATAGAAGACAAGCGGGTGCGACCGCTCGGGGCGACTGAGGAAACGCCGGTTAACGTGCGCGTCGTCGCGGCGACCAATTCCGACCTGGAGAAGGCCGTAGGGGAAGGAAAGTTTCGTTCCGATCTGTATTACAGGCTGGCTACGATGACGATTGCGGTGCCGCCTGTGCGCGAGCGCCCGGAGGACATCCCGCTGCTCGTCAAGCATTTTCTCTCTCGCGCCAGCGCGGAGGCCGGCAAGCCTGCGCCCGAAGTGGAGCCGGAGGCGATGACGTATCTGATGCGCTACGGATGGCCGGGCAACGTTCGTGAACTCCAAAGCGCCGTTCATCGAGCGCTGATCCTGTGCCGCGGCAGCAAGCTCCAGCTCAAGGATCTCCCGCCGCGCGTCGTTGACGGGCGTACGAGCGGGCTCAACGGCCTTGAGGAAGCCGTGGCGCGGCGCATGAGTCTTGAGCGACTTGAGACCGAGTACGTGCGCGCGGTGTTGGAGTCAGTGAACGGCAACAAGACCGAAGCAGCGGCGATTTTGCGGATCGATCGAAAAACGCTGTACCGCAAGCTGGAAGGGAGCCAAACAAACGCCGCGTTCGCTTCCGACGACACCAACTAACATTGCCCGCCAGGGCGGATTCATCCCGCCCTTGTAGATCTAATCCTCTCTGCGCGGCGGTCCGCATGAGACCAGCATAAGCTAACCTTCGAATCACGCGATACGTTCTCGTTGTCTGCCCTCAGGAGGAGGGCCATACGGACGTTGTGGGGAACGTCCGTATGGCTGCGCTTGGTGAATCTCCCAAGCCGAGTTGAGGCATGTGGGTTTTTTCCAAAGAGGCTAATCGGTGGTGTCGAGCGCCTCCGGCGACTGATTGACGGGCGCTTTATCTGGTGCTCTCGCTTGCATCGCGAGCATGGCATCCCTTATCTCCGCGGTCCAGTTGGCTCCGAACTGCGCGCCATATTTGAGGATTTCATCCTGATGTTCGGCGTGAAATTCATAGTTTTCCTGGTCGTCGGCACCCCACTGCCACGCGTGGCTCGGTGTTGCGGTAAAGCCCAAGCCGACCGTCAAACAGAAAACACTGGCGACCACGCGTAGGATTCCGAAGCTTTTCATCTACGTTCCTCCTTGTGCTCTCGTCGTACGGCAACCGTCGCTCGCCTTTCGCGATGACGCGTACGTCACGAGATAACGCAAGGGTGATGCCATCGGAAGTCGGAATCCGTTTCATCGCTTTCGTGCTGTCCGGCGGGGACAATCGCCTCGACAGATCAAAATCGATGTGGATGTGCTCCCCAATCGGTCGAGGTTCAAGCGCGTAAGGCGCTGAAAAAGGGGTATGGTGAAAAACCTCACTCCGGAATTTTAAAATTGCCTGGCAGCTAAAATGCACTAACTTAAATGAAATAACATGAATCGCGAGCTATTGGAGGCCGCGCCTTTCGCGGAACGGAGATTTCCGCGTCAAAGAGCTGCTTGTTCGAGCGGCACTCGCCGTGGCGAGGAATTGAGGCGCAACGGTGTGCGGCGCGGCCTGTCCCTTGGCGGGGTCGACTGCGCACCGAGCGACATCATTGACCGTCGCCCGACAAGGCGTAGCACCGGATTCGCTATAGCGGCTGAACAGGAGCTGAGCTGATTTACGGGTAAGAGGGAAACATCGAGCCCAGTCCAGGGGGGCGGACTTCTGTCCATCCCCCTGGACTGCGATAAGCTCCTAAAGAAGGGGCCTCTTTTCAGCCCGCGGTCGAAAGCTCCGCCATCGCCTCGGGCATCGACCGGCCCAACATGTCCACGGCATCGGACATGCCTGAAGGCCGCTCTTCGCCGTAGGTTCGCGAGAACGGTCTCTCGAGAACGTCGGAATCGAAACCGCGCACGGTGGGCAGTCCGTCGGAACGCCTGAGACCTAATCTCGTCTCCACGTGGATTATCGCGAACGGGTTTTCAATTCGCAGCCAACTATAGGCGCTATCCGTAGCGAGCCGTAGTGTGCTCAGTTGCGCAAACACCTCGGCCAAGGCGTGCCCCTGGAGCACTAGAGGCTGCACGTAGACCGGTCCCCCATCGAGAGTTT
The DNA here is from genome assembly GCA_021801125.1 of Deltaproteobacteria bacterium. GTDB lineage: Bacteria > Desulfobacterota > Binatia > Binatales > Binataceae > JAJYYI01. The sequence goes on from JAJYYI010000020.1 coordinate 6,439, forward strand.
CCAGGTAAGGATAGACAATTGGGGCGCCGACGGCTTCGAACTCCGGGTATACTGTGGTCATGTCCCAGCGCCGGGTCACGGCATAGATGAACAGCGCTCGCGCGCCTTTGAGACCCGGAATAAGGACGCACCCGGCTCGCGCAGTCACGAGCGCGCGTGCCGAGCGAAGGGAGAGACCGTTTCCTTTAACCGCCGACCATAGCTCCCCAATCTCGTAGACAGTTTCGGGCGGTAAGTGAGAAAGGTCAGGCCTCGCGCAACTAGGTCCGAATTGGGCGAGATTGTGCATCGCGAAACCGCCGATCATTCGGTCGGGTGCTGGACCATTTTCGTCGTACACTCCGTAAAGGTCGGCAAAGGCTAGATGAGCCTGGGCCAGCCGCGATGCCTTTTTCTCGCGAAAGCCACGTCCCTTAAGTGCCCGTGCTTGCATGAGTCCGTCCACGAATTGCTTGCGCTCTTCCACAGTCGATATAAGCCGCAGTTCCATTTTTTCGTACTCCGGTTAATTCTTTTTTTGGGCACGCGACTTTGGCTTTCTCGTAGCTGAGAATCGGGTACCGTACCGCGTGACGAAGTCATAAGGGTGAAGGACTACATTGAAAGGGGGTCAAGGTAAGGTTACGGTGGTCGGGGTCGCGCCGGGGAACCGCGCCAAGTTGCGGTGATTTCAGGGCGAGACGTTACGTCTAACGAAAGGCAGCGTCCACGTGGAGATACGCTCGTCAGGCGGTAGGCGGTTAGGAACGTCGAAATATGCGGTCGCCGGCGATGGGCGCGGGTGGCAAGCGTATGCGGCTCCTGATTTATCGCTTTGGTAGTCGGCGGATAACGCCCGGTCATCGTGGGCTCCGATTGCGCTTGCGATGCTCGCAAACTATGTGAGAAAGCGGTATTCTTGCTGTATCCATCATTGTGCGGCACTGCGGATAGTCTTGTCGTAGGTGGAGCAAGGAAAACAGGGTCACCGGAGGGGCCAGAGAAGATGGGTAGGCGAGGGCTTGGCCGGTAAGTCCTGGGTGAAATTGTGCCGAAGACTGGAAAAGGGGTGGGGAAGGTATCGAAGGCCGAAACGGCGTTTCTCATGGCTGACCAACAGTGGTCGGCCCCAGCTTTACGGCAGGCCAGAAAAAGGGCCGACAGAACATCAGCACTCTAACGTCCCCGGGTTGCGTTGCTCAAAGCGGTTTCTACATGACAGCCCCGAGCAAGCAGCATAAAAATTGCTGTTAGCTAGCGCGTTGGGTTTCTGGGTTTCACCTCCCGTTTAGAACCAACTTCTCAGTCCAAGGCTGCCAGCGAAGGTTTTCCTATAAAGTGCTGATTGCTCGTTACCAGTTACTGAGGCTTGAGCGGATCTTAGCCACTAGCGCGCTCCCCCTCTTCACCGTGCACGGCCTGTTCGACTGGTTGCGGTGACCAAAGTTCGCTTTAACGGCTGCTCGTGATGATTTCCGAGAACGCTCCTTCTAATCCCAGGGGCGAGGCTATGTCGGATAATGCCGGCCGAAGCCGCGAGACCGTGCGGGTGCGAACCACTCCCGGCCAACAGATGCCCCAAAACGAGCCCGATGAAGTTGCCGTCTCCCTTCGCCTAGTCAGGATAGCAGCGTTCATCCTTCTAATATCCCAGCCGATACGCCTTCTTTCTCAAATTAACTTAAAATGGCACTATCCGCCCAACATAGTCTTTCTTTATCACTTTTGCAATTCTGGCGTTACTGTTCTATTCCTCGCATCGACTTGGACCCAGTGGTTTAGGCGTTGGTGGCAAGCGGCTAGTTTTGCCCTTTGCTTTTCCATAGTTATCAGCGCAAGCGTGACCAGCATATTGAGCGCAAGCCGCACGGAAGCGCTGTTTGCTTCATTATTGTTGCTGGTTTTTGGGACCGCGCTGCTCGTGCCCTGGGCGCCGCGATGGCAGGCAGCGCTAAATATAACCGCGATATTGGACATGGCGGTTACCGACACGCTGGTCGCGACCAAGGACCCGCTGCTTTCACTCCACTGGTTCGCGCTACTGGTAGCGGTGGCCTTGGCGCAGAGCGCTTCATGGTTTATGCGGCGCTCGCGTGAACAACGCCTCGATATCAGGCGGTTAACCGAAAGCGAGGAGCGCTTGCAGCGCGAAGTGGTCCAGCGCGAACTTGCACAACAACAGCTCAACGAAAGCTTGCGCGAACTTACACAGATTCAGAGTGACCTCATCGATGCGCGCGAGCAAGCGATGGCGGCGCTGCAGGCCAAGTCAGAGTTTCTGTCGAGCATATCGCATGAGATTCGCACGCCGATGAACGTCATTCTCGGGATGGCGGACGTGCTCAGCGAGACGCCCCTTAACCGCGATCAACGGCGCTATCTCGAAACGATGCGCGCAAACGGTAGGCTGCTGCTCGGGCTCATCAATAGCGTTCTGGACTTGGCGCTAATCGAAAGCGGCCACCTGGTGCTCGAGCAGATTGGGTTTGACCTTGTCGAACTCGCCGAGAGGGCCGCCGAAACGATGGCGATCTCGGCTCACGGTAAGGGGCTTGAGTTGGTTGTTCGAATCATTCCGGACGTGCCGACCAAATTGATAGGGGATCCACTGCGCCTGCATCAGATATTGCTAAACCTTCTCAGCAACGCCCTCAAGTTTACCCATCGCGGTGAGGTCCTACTGACGATAACGCGGAAGTCCGACGTAGAGAACGGAAAATGTATGCTTCACTTCTCGATCGCCGACACCGGCATCGGTATACCGTCCAATAAGCAGGAGGCCATCTTTTCTCACTTCACCCAAGTAGATTCATCGACCACGCGCGAATACGGTGGCAGCGGACTCGGCCTTGCGATCGTCAAGCGGTTGGTTGAGCTGATGAAGGGGACCCTGTGGGTGGAAAGCGAGGTGGGCAAAGGCAGCGTTTTTCACTTCAGAATCACCCTGGCCGTGGAACAGCGGCCGGACCACCTCGGGGAGGACCGTGGTCTCGGCGGCGTTAGGATTTTAATCGCGGATGGGACCGCGACCAACCGGCTCGCTATGGGTGAATTCCTGAGCTATCGCGGCGGCGACGTGGACGCAGCCGGCAGCGTCGATGAGGTTATGGAGAAACTCGCTAGCGCCGCATCATCTGGGCGCCCTTATCAGTGCTTGTTGGTCGACTTCCAGATGCCCGAGGCGGCAACGATCCTATGCAGTCAGGCGCGGTCAGAGGGAGGGGGCGCGCCTCTGTGGGACAACAGCGTTCCGGTGATCCCTATGCTTACGACGGCCGAATTGAACGCGAAGCTGGCTCGGTTACGCGCGGCGGGATTCAGGAACTGGCTCCTGAAACCGGTTAAGCGCGCCGATCTGATGAGCGCGATAGCTGATCTTCTCGGTATAGTTCAGCTTCGGTCGCTGCCCGTCGATCAGGTTGCTGCCCGCCAGGAAGTGACCGTCACGAAACCGCTGCATATCCTGTTGGCCGAGGACTCGACTGACAACCAAGTACTGATTCAGGCTTACCTGAAAAACACCGGTCATCGGCTCGACTTCGCCGAGAACGGCAAAGTCGCTCTGGATAAATTCATGGCGTCGCGTTATGACGTCGTCCTAATGGACCATCAGATGCCCGTGCTTGACGGATATGCCGCCGTCAGGGCCATCCGCCGCTGGGAACGCCAACATGACCGCCCGCGCACGCCTATCATCGCCCTTACCGCCTCGGCATTCGCCGAGGACGTTCGCGCCGGTCTTGAGGCGGGGTGCGATGCTCACATAAGCAAGCCGGTGAGAAAGGATATTCTGCTCCAAGCTTTGCGCGCGGCAGGGGATTTCAATCTCAAAGGGGAGGTTTCCTCAGCCTCGGCGTCGCCGACGCTTTCGCCAACGCTCGAGGAGGCGCCCGTGGTCGAGGTGGCGATGGAACTCAAGGAAATCACGCCAGGGTTTCTCGCCAACAAGCGTGCTGACGTCGCGGTGCTGCGGGCGGCGCTCAAAGAGCGCGACTACGAGCGCTTGCAGCGCCTGGGTCACATGCTTAAGGGCGAAGGCGGAAGCTACGGCTTCGATGCAATAACTCAGCTTGGCGCTGGGGTCGAGCAAGCGGCGAGCCAGAAGGACAAGGCGGCTCTCGAAAACCTAATCGCCACGCTGACGCGCTATCTCGACACCGTTTCGGTGGTCTTTCGTTAGACGCGTTCGCAACGCGTTAAAGGCTTTGCCTCCGTCTCCACGCTTCGCTCACCAGTCGGTCGCGCAGGGCTCTCGGCGCGTTGCTGCGATACGCTGGCGGTTGTAAAGCTCACTGCCTATGACCTTTTGGGCAACGTGGCCGATGCCGCGGCAATTTATGGGACTATCCGAGAAGTCGTGTAATATAAAAGGACGCGTTGTGGATGGGCTGATGGTTGGGCGTCGCGCGCGGCGCGAGACGTGACGCCGCGCAGCGAGTAGCGAGCCGATCTGAACGCCCCCGATTCACGGGAGTGTCCTTAGTGATAACGGACATTAGGGTTGAGCAATGCTGGAAGGGGTCGGCACCGAAAGCGCGATAGATAACAGCGGAGAATACCTATTACGCGTGCGCGGGCTCCGTACGTCGTTTTTTACCGAGGAGGGGGAAGTGCGCGCGGTTGATAACGTGAGCTTCACCGTTAAGCCGGGGCAGCTCGTGTCAATCGTAGGCGAGTCGGGCTCGGGCAAAACGGTTACCGCGCTGTCAATCATGCGGCTTTTACCTGAGCGCGCCAGAATCGTCGCTGGCGAGGTCTGGTTTGAAGGGGTGAATCTTTGCCACCTGAGCGAAGCCGAGATGCGTCGGTTGCGCGGGGCGAAGATCGCGATGGTATTCCAGGAACCGATGACCTCTCTGAACCCGGTGTTCACCGTGGGAAGCCAAATCGGCGAGGCGATTCGGCTCCATCAACGCGCCACGCGAAAGCAGGCTCGTGAACGCGCGATCGAGATGCTCAAGCTCGTTAAGATCGCCGACCCCGAGCGGCGCGTCGACGACTACCCGCATCAGCTGTCGGGCGGGATGCGCCAACGGGTGATGATCGCGATGGCGTTATCGTGTAATCCGCGGCTGCTGATCGCCGACGAGCCGACCACGGCGCTGGACGTGACGATACAGGCGCAGATTCTCGACTTGATCAGCGAGCTTAAGCAGCGTCTGGGCCTATCGGTAATTTTGGTAACCCATGATCTCGGTCTCGTTGCCGAGTATGCGGACGACGTAACGATCCTTTACGCCGCACGCGTGATGGAACGAGCGGCGGCGGACGAGCTGTTCAGCAATCCGCTCAACCCGTACACGCGCGCCTTGCTCGACTCGATCCCTACAATGGGTGGGGCTGTCGGAGCAAGGTTGCGCGCTATTTCGGGCGCGGTGCCAAGTCCGCTAAAACCGCCGCCCGGCTGCCGCTTCCATCCGCGCTGCCCCATCGCGATCGACGACTGTGCTCGGATCGAACCCCCCTTGGAGGCGAAGGCCCCGAATCATTATGTCGCCTGCATCCGCGTATAGCGCTCCGGTCGAAAACCGCGTTACTTCAGCGCCTGCGCCCCTGGTAAGGACTCTTCGACTGCGCAAGGAATTTCCCGCGGGCGCCGTAGGTTTACTTAAGCGCATCCGGTTAACCGTTAAGGCCGTGGACGACGTTAACCTCGACATTTATCCGGGTGAAACATTAGGCTTGGTCGGTGAGTCGGGTTCCGGCAAGTCAACCCTAGGACGTCTGATTCTGGGTCTGATTAAGCCGTCCAGCGGCGAGGTGTTCTTTGACGGCCAGGAACTCGGCGCCTTAAGCCGGCGTGCGTTGCGCCGATTGCGCCGCCAGATGCAACTGGTGTTTCAAGATCCCTATTCGTCGCTCAACCCGCGCATGCGCGTTCAATCCATCGTCGGCGAAGGCCTCGAAATTCATAAGCTTAAACGGGGCGACGAAAAACGCGCACGGATTATCGAGCTGCTGCAGATGGTGGGGCTCGACGCACAGGCGCTTGGGCGCTACCCGCACGAATTTTCCGGTGGCCAGCGCCAGCGCATAGGTATCGCCCGCGCTCTGGCAGTGGAGCCGCAATTCATCGTGCTCGACGAGCCGGTGTCGGCCCTTGACGTTTCAATTCAAGCTCAGATTATAAACCTGCTTCAGGATCTTCAGGCGCGCCTCAACCTGACCTATCTGTTCATAGCCCATGATTTGCGTGTAGTGGAACACGTGAGCCGGCGTGTTGCTATCATGTACGTAGGGAAAATCGTGGAGATAGCCGACCGCGACGAGATTTATCGCAACCCTCGTCATCCGTATACGCGCGCGCTGCTCTCCGCGGTGCCCACAGTGAAGGTCGATGAGCGCACCGAGCGGATTCGCCTGCCTGGGGAGATGCCAAGCCCGCTAAATCCTCCGCCCGGATGCCGCTTCCATCCGCGATGCCCCTATGCGATCGATATTTGCAAGAGAGTCGAGCCGGCACTCGAGGCGAATCAAAGCGGCCACGCGGTGGCTTGCCACGTTTTCCCGGCGTCTTGAAAAACCAGGGGTCGCAGCATGGAGCGCCGATGACGCGTGATTGGACAAATCGCGAAGCGGGCTCGGTTAGCGGCGCCGAACGGCAAGGCCACGAAACGGACCCGACGCTGCTCAGCGACGACCTGGGGCCGCTGACCACCCGCAGACCTAGACTGGCGGTCGGGCCCGACGTTACCGTGTCGGGCCATCTGGCTTTTACCGAGCCGGTGCGTATCGAAGGGCGTTTTCGCGGCGAGGTCAGCTCGGCGCACCTGGTGGTTGTGGAGTCAAAAGGAAGCGTTGAAGGAAATATCAGGGCACCCAGGCTAATCGTGCTCGGTGAGCTGCGCGGAAACGTCACCGGAGCCCGAGAGGTGGTAGTCGGGCCGCTCGCCAAAGTTAGCGGCCGCATCGCCGCGGCTTCTCTGCGGATTTACGAAGGCGCGTTGGTGAACGGTGACCTCGATATAATCCCAGAGACCATAACCCTATAACCCGTGATCGCGGGCAATGCGCATGTTCAGCCGCGAGCTGTCTGGGGATGAGCAAACGCGGCGCTCGGCGCGCCGCGAAGCTATGACAGATGCCCTAGCTGGTGGCCTGGATTCGCGCGGCCTTGCCTGAGAGCTTGCGGATATAGTACAAGCGCGCACGGCGGACGCGGCCGCGGCTTACGACCTCGATTCGCTCAAGATGGGGTGAATGGAGTGGAAAAATGCGCTCGACACCGACTCCGTAAGAGATTTTTCGAACGGTAAAGCGCGTCCGGCTCGCCCCACGGTTAATTTTTATCACCGTTCCGGCGAAGGTTTGCGTGCGTTCTCTTTCGCCCTCAACTACCTTGACCTGCACCCGCACGGTGTCACCCACGCGAAAAGCCGGCAAGCCTTCGCGTAGTTGTTGCTGCTCGAGTTTGTCGACCAGGTTGGACATTGTCAGAATCTCACGTTGGAGCCATCATTATAATGACTTTTCCGCGCGGCTCAAGTCCAAATCAACTGCTGCCAGTCGGAACGAAACACCCCCTGCGCTTCAAAGCTGAAGCGCCCGACAGATTGTGAGAGTGGGGAACCGGCGTAGTCGGCGGAATGCCTCGCGCTCATGGGCGACGCCGTGGGGCAGTTATCGATACCGTCGCATCAAGCCAACTACTACGCCGCGCACGGTAAGGTCTTCTTGAGCGACGAATATCGGGCTCATCGTCGCGTTGGCGGGCTCTAGCCTTATTCTACCGTCGTCGGCGCGGAAGAACTTCTTGACCGTGGCCTGTCCGTCAATCAAGGCTACTATCGTCTCGCCCTCGTTGGCAGTCTCGCGCCCCTCGACGATTATGTAGTCGCCATCGCGAATGCCCTCGTCAACCATCGAATCGCCGCGAACCCTCAGGCAAAACGTCGGCTGACGGCGAATGAACTCCTCGGGTACCGCGATTGTCTCCGGGTTTTCGATGGCCTCAATCGGCACGCCCGCGGCGACTTGGCCCAACAAAGGAACTACTGAAGCGCCCGCAGCCCCGCTGGCGCCGACTACCTCCAGCGCGCGGCTATGGTTCCACTGGCGGCGTATGTACCCCTTGCGCTCCAGGTTCTTCAGATGCTTGTGCACCGTCGCGAGGGACGAGAGACCAAAGAAGTCGCCGATTTCCTGTAGCGTAGGCGCGTACCCCTGTTCCCCGATGTATCGGCCAACGAAGTCGATAATCTGCTTCTGGCGCTTTGTAAGCATACGACACCCAGCCGACGACGGGCGCCGGCCTCGTTATAATGAGCTACTATGCCGAAACAATAGCGAAAACGCAATACTCGCTTCGTCCAGATTCATTTACAAAGAGCTTTATTAACGCTGGTTGCCGCCGGTCTGACGTCGCCGCCTAGCAAAGCTCCTGGCGATGGCGCCTGAGGACCGACAACGAAGCCTCTTCTCCGCCGCGCGCAGCAAAGGCCGCGCCGGTTGATCATTGCGCCAAGTGGGGAGGCCGTGTCCGCTCCGACCGAAGCTTCACGCGGGGCCGTTAGCGGCCGAGTCAGTCCGCTCGCAGGCCTGCCTGCTTCATCAAAGGGACGACCGCTCGTCCGAAGAATTGCAGGTCGGGAAGATAATCGAAGAAATTGACCTGGATGCCGTCGCAGCCAGCGCGGCCCAGCTTCTCTATCCACTCCACCACCTGTGCGGGTGAGCCGACGAGATGCACGTTGCCGCCGATGACCCATTGCGAGCGGCTGTGTGATCGCCACGAGGCCGTATCACCGGACGCGAAAGTACGCACGAAATTGTCGGCCGCTACCGGGTCTTCATTTTCGAGGATCGCACGATAGGCCTCCTTGGCTTCTCGTTCTGTCTCACGGCAAATCACGTGCGGGTTGATGAGAGTTCTGACTTCGCGCCCTTGCCGGCGGGCCAACTCCTTGATTCGCCTGTTATGGTCCACCAACGCCTCGCACGCCTGCGCCGGGTCGGCGCCAGCGGGGCTGGTGATGAAAATCAAGTCGGAATAACGTGCCGCGTACTCCAATCCGGCTCCGGAAGAAGCGGCGTTGACCAAAACGGGTCTGCCATGCACCGGCTTGGGCGTCACAAAGGCGTCTTCCGTTTTCCAGAAACGGCCGGTGAAGGTCAGGTTTTCGTTCTCGCTCCACAAACGCTCCATGATGGTGGTGAATTCGGCCGCCATTTCGTAACGCAGGTCGTGCGCTATCGGGTGCATGCCGAACATCCGGTATTCGCTCGCCTTATAGCCGGTGACGACGTTCAACCCCCATCGCCCGCCGCTGATATGGTCCACGCAGGCGCCGAATTTTGCCAGGTGCAGCGGATGCCATCCGTAAAGAATGTGAACGGTGCTGACCAGCAAGACGCGTCGGGTAAGCGGGGCCAGCGCGGTGGTGGTGACAAACGGGTCAATCTCATTCTCGCGGAAGCGAACTTCACCACCGTAACCGCCCTTGCCCAGCCATTGTGCGAGGCCAAAGACCAAGTCGAAGCCCATCTCCTCGGCCATCGTCGCGCATCGGGCGTTATATTCGAATGTCCACGACGTTCCCCTCGGCGCCTTCGACGGACTCCAAGCCCCCTGCTGCAGTGGCAGGAACAGACCGAGCATCATCTTGTTTCGGCTGGCCCGCTCGATGGCCGGATGTGGCGATTCCATGGTGTTCGACCTTTCTTGAGGGCTACCCAAACTTCCGCAGCCTCGCTCTGGTTTTATTTTAAAGGTTCGTTGGATGCGAATTTGCCGGAGTCATCGTGGGACAAGGCGCACCGTGCCGCCATAGAGTACCGCTAAGGTCCCCCGGCTCGTTGGCCGAGCCATTCCGACACGACCTCGCGCGTATTTGCTCCGATGTCGGGTGGGTCGCGAAACACCGTCCCGGGCGCTCCATCCACGAGCACGGGAAATTTCACGGTGTGTATAGCCAGGCCGTTAGGCAAATTCAATTCGCCCACCAGCCCCAACGTCGCCACCTGCTGTTCCGCCAGCGCCTCGCCGTAATCGTTTATCGGCGCGCACGGAATTCCGTACCGGTCGAGGGCTTCGAGCCAATGCTGTGCGGTTTGAGTGGCAAATCTCTCCTGGAGAATTTCCGCAAGCGCCTCCTGATGAAGGACACGCTTTTCCTGCGTGTCGAACCTCGGGTCGAAAACCAGCTCCTTGACTCCGAGCACTTCGCAGAGATTGCGCCATAGCTTTTCGGTGCCTGCAGCGACTATGAACGACTTGTCTTTAGCGCGAAACGCCTGGTAGGGCGCGTTATGGGCATGTGCGGTCCCGAGCCGTCCCGGTGGCTTATTGGTGGCGAAAAACCCACTGGTCTGCAAAGCCGAGATGCCCAGGAGCGAGGCGAACATCGAGCAGTCGATGCGACATCCTTCGCCCGTGCGCCGGCGCGCTTCTAAGGCGGCGCATATCGTGGAGACGGCGTATAAGGCAGCGACCAAGTCGGCCACAGGCACGCCGCATTTCACCGGCGAGCCGTTTTTCTCGCCCGTCACGCTCATCAAGCCGCTGGCGCCCTGAACCGTTACGTCAAAAGCGCTTCGTCTGGCCAGCGGCCCATCCTGGCCGTACCCGCTGATCGAGCAATAGATGAGACGCGGTCGAGAGGCGCGCAGCGCCTGATGACCTAGGCCGTAGCGCGCCAGCGTGCCAGGTCTGAAATTCTCAATTACGACATCCGCGGTCAAACAGAGATCGATTGCGATTTTGTTCTGCTCCGGGTTCTTGAGGTCCAGGGCGACGCTGCGTTTGTTGCGATTGAGCGCGGCGAAGTTGGCGCCGTACTCCCGGTTGTCGCGCCCGCGCAAAATCGGAGGCCACAACCGCATGCGATCGCCGCCATCAGGATCCTCCACTTTGACCACATCAGCTCCGAGGTCGGCGAGTAGGAGGCCGGCGAAAGGGCCGGCCACTATCTGCCCGAACTCAACCACCTTGATTCCTGACAAAAGCATCGCCATCGCAACCTCCAGGCCCTGACTCTGGCATCGTATCGGCGTTTTCCCGGCACGATAAGCTGGCGCAGTGAACCATCGAGCCGCCGCGCTAGGCGCGCCCCGGTCAGCCCAATTCAACCCGCATGCTTATCGGTAAGCTAGCTGATCGGGGCGCTTGCAACATTCAGCCGCGGCGTGCCGCAAGCGGCGGCGGACCGAGCTTGTCGCCGGCCAGAACGCGCAGTTTCAGCACGCTACTGACAAGCTCGCGAAGCTGCTCGCGGGCCTGCTCGCTCGGTTTGCCCTCGACGAAGTCGGCCGCGCAAAGATATACGCTCACGGGCGCTATCAGCGCTCCGAACCACGCCAACACGTCGCGCATGTGCCAATCGACTCCGAGAAAATGGTGATGCGTCGCGCCGACGGCAATCACCCCGCAAGGCTTGCCGTGCAGCGCTTCGATCGGCACTAGATCGAGGAAGTTCTTAAGCACGCCAGAAAACGAGCCTCGGTAAACCGGGCTCATGAACAGCACAGCGCCGGCCGCGTGAATCTCGTTAACGAGCTTGCCGGTATCGTCATCAAACTGTTCCGGCTGCCGACCGTCGGCGAAAGAAACCCGATAATCGGCGAGATTCAGCAGACGGCAATCCAGGCCGCCTTCCAGATCGCGCGCCGCGTCGAGCGCGAAGGCCAGTGCCTTAAGCGAGCGGCCCGGTGGAGTGACACTGCCCAACAGTCCAACTAGCGTCGCCATTATACCCCATATTATCCGTTTTAGAGGTCGTTTAACTCCCTCGAAGCCCGTCGCGCCGTGAAGCGCCTTTTGCGCGACTTAAGCGGGCGTCGTTATCAGAGCTTGTCGATTAATTTCTCTATAGTCTAGACAACCCGGTCAAGCCCGCTCGAATCAGGGCAAGCCGGAAAAGGATGAGCAGCAGCCGCACGTGGCGCGGGCGCCGGCCGCCGCTCTCGCTCTAGCCTGCTGGTCGCTGATACATTCTTGTGGCGTGATGGGGACGGGGCGCTTTCTACCCGGCCACGCGCGTGTGGGAACAGCCGCGGTCCGTGGAGCGCGGCGCGCCCGCCGGAGAGGTTATCGTCACCGTATCCTTGCGGCGCTTTGTGCCCAAGCCTCGACGCCAGGATCGCCGACGAACTGGGGAGAAATGACGCCAATGGAAGTTGACGTATCCGCAATTGCGTTCTTGCGCAGGCTCATTCGACTGAGATCGATAAATCCGCCGGGCGATGAACGCCAGGTCGCGCTCGCAATTCGCGAATTGCTTGACCAAAACGGCATAAGCACCGAGTTGATCGATTTGGGCTCGGAGCGGGCCAATCTTGTGGCCTGGATCCCTGCCGCCAACGGTGGCTCATCCCAACGCACGTTGGGCATTTCGGGCCATATGGATGTCGTACCGACCGGAGAGCTTAAGTGGAAGCATGATCCGTTCGGAGCCGTGGAGGAAGACGGCAAGCTTTACGGTCGCGGCGCTTCAGACATGAAGGGCGGCCTGGTGGCGTTGATCTTCGCGATGCTCGCGCTCAAGCGCGATGGAATCAAGCTGGGGGGCAATCTCAAACTGCTGGCGACCGCGGGCGAAGAGGCCGGCGCGGTAGGAGCAAAGCACCTGGCGGAGACGGGGAATGTCGAGGAGCTGAGCGCGCTGCTTATCGGCGAGCCGACCAACGGCCGAATCTGCGTCGCGCACAAAGGCGCCCTGTGGTTGGAAATTACCTGCTACGGAAAGACTGCGCACGGATCGAGGCCCGATATGGGAATCAACGCGATCGCGCATCTGACGCAGGTTTTGAGCGTTCTTTTAAGCGACCAGTTTCGGTTTCGTTACGTCGAGGATCCGATGCTCGGCGGCCCGACGATGAGTGTTGGAGTGATCGCAGGCGGCGTCAAAACCAACGTCGTCCCCGACCGCTGTTACGCCGAGCTGGACCTTCGCACCGTGCCGTCGCAGACCCACGAGACTGTCCTCAAGGAGGTCATCGCCGCGATTGATTCGGTGAAGGCGCGCACGCCTGGGGTCAAGGCTGAGGTTCGTGTGATCAACGATCTCCCAGGGATCAAAACGCCCGAGGATAACCCGTTCGTGGGGTTGGTCCGCGAAGAAGTTTCCAAGCTGCCCGGTCTGTCGCATCGCGTATGTGGGATGTCTGGCTATACCGACGCGAGCAGGTTTGTGCCGGCGAAAAAGGGTCTACCTACAGTGATTCTTGGCCCGGGCGACTACAAACTTGCCCATCAACGTGACGAATATATCGAGATTGAGCAGTTTCTTCGCTTCATCCCGTTATACAAGTCGATCATCACCAAGTACTTGGGGATGTTGTAAAAGCGCGAAAGCGAATTGACGAGTCGAGATGGGGCCGTTCGCTGGAGCGCCGGATGGCGGCGCTAATTCACCGACTCGCTCGGGCCGGGCTGATAGTTGAAGCGATGGAACCGCATCGCGGAGCGGCGCGCGCATCTGAGGACTAAGCCGGTCCAGCCGGTTTGATGGCTCGCTCCGAGGCCGCGTCCGGTCTCTCCGTGAAAGTACTCGTGAAACAGCGCCAGGTCCTTCCAGTGCGGGTCGCTCGCGAAACGGCTGTCCGCGCCGTGACAGGGACGGTGGCCCGTCGCGTCGGGGACGAATAGCCGCGAGAGGCGAGTTGCGATCTCGCGGGCAACCTCGGCCAGGTTCATCATTCGTCCCGAACCGGTCGGACATTCCACCTTCAACTGCTCTCCGTAAAAAACGTTGTAAGCTTCCAACGCCTCGATCAACAGGTAATTAATCGGGAACCACACCGGACCGCGCCAATTCGAGTTGCCGCCGAACATGCCGCTATCGGATTCTCCGGGCGTGTAAACGACGCGATACTCGGCGCCGCCGGAAGAAAAGACGCTCGGATGTTCCCCGTGATAGCGCGAGAGCGAGCGAACGCCGTAAGGCGAAAGGAACTCCGCTTCATCCAGAACGTAGCGCAAGACCCGAGCCAATCGCTGCGCTGGCGGCAGGGCCAGAAGCGCCATCGGAGCCCCATCGACGCTCTGACCGAAGCTCAGATGCCTCGCGAGGTTGGGCCTATGGCGCATAAACCAGCTCACGCGTTTGAACAAGTCGGGCATCCTGCTCAGCATGTTGGAGTCGATCACGGCGGCGGCGAGGACCGGAATCAAACCCACCATCGAGCGCGAGCGCACCGGTACGGGACGGCCATCAACATGGAGCTGGTCGTAATAAAAGCCGTCCTCTTCGTTCCACAATCCGGTGCCGCCCAAAGTATTGATCGCGTCAACGATCGCGCTGAAATGCTCGAAGAATTTGTACGCGATGTCCTCGTAGGCTCGGTCGTGATAGGCCAATTCAAGCGCGATATCAAGCATGCTGGCGCAGTAGAATGCCATCCACGCCGTACCGTCAGCTTGCTCCAAACGCCCGCCGGTCGGCGAGGGACGGGAGCGATCGAAAACGCCGATATTATCCAACCCCAAAAAACCGCCCCCAAAGATGTTTCTGCCTTCGGGGTCTTTGCGGTTAACCCACCATGAGAAGTTGAGCAGCAGCTTCTGGAACACCCTGGCCAGGAAGACGCGGTCCGCCGCGCCTTTCACCAACGCCTCGGTTTTGTAAATGCGAAACGCCGCCCAGGCTTGGACCGGCGGGTTGACGTCGGAGAAGTTAAATTCATAAGCGGGAATCTGGCCGTTGGGATGCATGTAGTTGTCATGGAGCACCAGTTCCACTTGCCGCTTGGAAAAGTCCGGGTCGACCGACGCAAGGGCTAGAGCGTGGAAAGCCAGGTCCCAACTGCAAAAATATGGATATTCCCATTTGTCCGGCATCAAAATCAGGTCTTTGCAATGCAGATGCTGCCAGTCGCCGTTTCTGATTCGTGCGTGTTCCGGCGGTGGTGGCGGATAGGCGGGATCGCCTTCAAGCCACTCTTTGCCGTCGAGATGATAAAATTGAGTAGTCCAATACATTCCGGCGAGCGCCTGCCGCATCATTGCCAGCTGCGCCGCGCCCCATGGCGCCTGCTGAGGCAGAACACCGGAGCATGCCGCACCTCCTTCGACGTAAATTCGCTCTATCTCCTCGCGCAAATCGTTGTAGAACTTATCGCACTCAGCGAAGCGCTGAGCCACGATGCGATCGAATTCCGCGCCGAAGGGTTGCTCGCTCGCGGCGCTCGCCTCGGTCAACCTGAGTCGTACCTGGCACTGTCCACCCCCGGGAACGACGAACTGATAATGAGCGGCCATCCGCGTTCCGACCTCGGCCGGGTTGACCGCGTCTTTTTTTCCGTCGATTATGTACCGATGGAAGGCGTCCTTTACATAAGGTTGTGCGTTGGGCAGACCGTAGAGGCGCTCGGCGTTGGTCTCGTTCTCGGCAAATAGTATTTCTGGCCCACCGTCCGCGCCAGATTCGACGCAAAAGAGATAATCGCCCAGGGTTTCATGCTCCGCTCTGACCTGGCCGGGTGCGACGCGCTTAAGGCGTGGCTTCGCGGCGTAATCTTCTCCTTTTCGGCCCCAGGCCCAGGTGTTGCGAAACCATAGCATCGGCAAGATATGCAGCGGAGCAGCCTCGGACCCCCGATTAGCCGCGGTAATCCTGATCAATATATCTTCCGGTGCCGCCTTTGCGTATTCGACGAAGACGTCGAAGTAGCGATTCGCGTCGAAGACGCCGGTGTCGAGCAACTCGAACTCCGGGTCGTTGCGGCCTCGGCGCCGGTTCTCGTCCACTAGACGATCATAGGGGAAAGGCGTTTGCGGATACTTGTAAAGCGCTTTGAGATACGAATTGGTAGGCAGAGCTTCAAGGTAGAAGTAGCATTCCTTGACGTCCTCGCCATGGTTGCCCTCGTTGCCGGTCAATCCGAACAAGCGTTCCTTGAGGATCGGGTCGCGTCCGTTCCATAAGACGAGCGAGAAGCATAGCCGACACTGGCGGTCGCATATTCCGAGCAAGCCGTCTTCGCCCCAGCGATAGGCCTTGCTGCGCGCGTGGTCGTGGACGAAGCTGCTCCAGGTGTTGCCGTCCGCCGAGTAGTCTTCGCGGACGGTGCCCCATTGTCGCTCGGAAAGGTAAGGCCCCCAGCGCCTCCAGTTACCGCGCCGCGCGCGATCCTCCTCCATCCTGATTTGCTCGGGGTTACGCGCGGTGTTTGGTCGGGATTTCGCCGAACTCTTACCCCTGACGCTTGACGACCGCTTGGAGCCGGAACGCGGAATTTCCATTGGGACTCCCAACTTTGGTGCCTCCTTATAGATCGCCGACCATCGCTATGCAAGATTTTTTTTGAGTCTGGGTAGGGTGAGCTTGCGGCACAGCCGTTGGAACGGCTGAAAGCGCCGGCGTTCTCGACCGGGCTTATTGCGGCGCCTATCCCTCGACGCTTGAACTTGTCATTGCACCGCCCGGGCGCGCCGTTGGCCGCTCGGCAGGCGCGGTCTCGACGCTGACGTCAGAGGCTGGATCGAACGCGGCTTTTATGCCGGTTCCACAATCAGACGTGCGGCCCCCGTGGAGTGCTATCTTTTCGCCCTTTGCCGTCGGGTGGCTTCCGGAAATCCAGGAGATACTCGAATGTCACACCCATCGTGATGTAATTGCTCGGCCAGCCGAAAATGCCGATTCGGTTCACGATATTGGTCCGGTCCCAGATGATGATATTCCGCAGTTCGTAGCCCCGGCGGCGCAATTCTTCCACGAGCGCGATATGAATCGTAATCCGCTCGTCTTCCCACCACATATCCGGCACGTTAATCACGCAGTGAGCGCGTGGTTTGAGCAGCGGCAAAAGGCGCTCGAAGATCGCGCCCATCTCACTGGTGTACTCCTCGAGCGCGAGCGTTCCGAGGTCGCGCGGGTCCTGCGAATACTGCTCGATTTTACCAAGCTGGCCGTTATCCCTGTATCGGCGCGATTTATTCTTGCGCTTGCGGTTCAGCAGGTTGGCGTAGGGTGGCGAGGTGAAGATCAGGGTTGTCGATTCCGGACGCAGGTACGAGGGAATCGAGCGGGCGTCGTCGCAGATCGCTGCTTGTTGAGTGTGGCCAAAAGGAGGTTGTTCTCCCAGCCGCGACAGCGATAAATCCACGTACCTTTGCTGCAGGTCGAACCCGACCGCGTTGCGATCCTCGTCGCGTGCCGCAAGCAGCGTAGTGCCGCTGCCAACGAACGGGTCCAGCACGAGCTCTCCACGATGGCTTAAGAGCCTGATCACGTGGCGCGCCAGCGAAATCGGGAATGTTGCCGGATGCTCCGTCTTGTCGCGGATGTCCCGCCCCTCGTAAAAGAACTGCCAGACTCCAAGCTGTGACTTGAGCCACTCCTTCGCCGTCATGCAGTTGATGTGCGAGGGCGGGCAGGCGCATAGGCGCTGACCGCTGATCTCCAAGAAGCCGGCGGACGGGCCAGGAGTTAAGTGCTGCTCCCGACCTTTACCGGTTAAATTCGATTCGCTGTTATCCTGCAAGGTAAGCCGTATGAACTCATCGAGCGACTGCGTCAGCCGCCGTGTCGAGCGTGACCATAAGCGGACCAACCGTTGAGCGTCGTCATACCTCAAGCGAGCTGGCCTTCAAGTGTTGCCTCAATTCCCCACGTCTCGCCGTCGCAACCCACGGCGCAAACTTGGTAAGCTCGATTGGGTTCTCGTAAGAGATCGCGTGACGCCACGTTATCTCGTGGCTTTCCCAGCAACACGAGATTAGCCAGCCACCCAGGCTTGGGCAATTAGGAGAATGCGTGATGGACGACCGAACTAACGAAATGTGCGTGGAGTGGGCGCAGGTGCTGGAACGGCTGATCCAACTAACCGCCGACCTCGACGTGCCCGAGAGCATCAAGCGTTCCGAACGGCTGATTATCGCGGCGGCGATAATCGCTGCCGCTGCCAAGCAGCACGTTACGATAGTCAACGGGTAGCAAGCGTCCCGGACTTGGCCGCGGCCGGTTTCACGCACCTGAGCGGTGAGGTTCAGGCCTTGAAGCGGACGTGGATGATATCGCCGTCCTTAATCACGTAATCGCGCGATTCAAGTCTGAGGCGGCCTGCCTCACGGACCTTGGCCTCCGAGCCCAACCGCTCGAGGTCCTCGAAGCTGATGACCTCGGCGCGAATAAAGCCGCGGGCGATGTCGCTATGAATCTCTGCGGCCGCCTCCAGCGCTGTCGCGCCTTTGGCCAGCGACCAGGCGCGCGATTCG
Organism: Deltaproteobacteria bacterium; assembly: GCA_021801125.1. GTDB lineage: Bacteria > Desulfobacterota > Binatia > Binatales > Binataceae > JAJYYI01. The sequence continues at coordinate 24,572 of JAJYYI010000020.1, forward strand.
GAAGGCCCCGCCGTATAGAACGTTATCAAGCCGAGGCATCGGTACAACGCTCGGATTAACCGCGCTCCGGCTGGAAGTTCAAGGCCTGCGGCCTTGAGCATGTCGAGCTGTTGCGATGGATCGAGTTCCCAAAGCTCGGACTCCAGGAGGGCGTCAAGGGCAAACAGTTCAAGCCCGTGAACTCGTGCGCTTTCAGTCGCGGCCGCGGAAAATTCGACTGGTCCTCCCTGCGCCTCGTAGTTGACCACCGCGAGCGCCGGTTTTTGAGAGGCGAAACCGAAGCTGGAGATGGTCTTGATTTCTTGGGCGGTTAAATCCAAGGTTCTGAGGGGGCAGCCGGCGTCGAAGCAGGCGTGGCATTTCTTCAACGTCGCGCGCTCGAAATCGCCGCCGCGTCCTTCCTTGGCGAGGCGTTGCAGCCGGCGTTCCACCTGATCGAGGTCAACGAAGACCAGTTCGGCGTCAACGTCCTCGATAACCCGGGCGACTTCGACGGATGGCGAACTGAAGCGCGGGATCACGATCAGCAGAGCATCGATGTCGCGGATCAGCGGCACCAGGCTTGCGTCCAGCGCGGCTTTTGCGGCCTGTTCCTTGGGATTGGGCGCAAAGTCGAGCAAGTTAATCTCGGTCTGGATCTTCTTCTCGGAATTGTAGAGAACGTTGAGAAAGTCAAGCCGCGGATCGGGAACCTTGATTTGACCGACTCTGGCGCGCCCTTTCTGTCCGGCGTGCGCCTCCAGCGGGGGAAGCCCGGTGAGCGCACGAAATACGGTTGACTTGCCCGCGCCGCGGGCGCCGATAATACCTGCCTTCACGGTTGAATCGCCTTACTTCTTTGCTGATGGAGTTGGCACGCGCAGTGTACGGCGACGCGCCTGGTCGACCAGCTCGCCGGTTCGGCTCGCGTAATCGAGATAACCGAGCACAGAGCCTGAATCTGCGGGGCGTTCCTGTTCAGCCGGAAGGGAAGGTAGCCACCAACTCCTCAAGCCTTTCGCGTGCGCCGCTTAAGATTGACTCGCCGTCGCCCAGGATTAACACGTCGATGTCCAGATCCGCGAGGGCGCGGACGCTCTTGCGCAGACGCGGGGGATCGTCAACCACCCTGTCCGGCAGCAGCTTAAGGCGGCCCGGCGGGGCTCCGACCACGGCGTCGCCGACGATCACCATGCGGCGCTCAGGCCAGTGCAGACCGACCTCTCCAGGCGACTTGCCGGCAAGGGAGATTACGGTGAGCGGCCCAATCTTTTGGCCCGGCTCAAGGTCGCTATCAAGTTGAGCGCCTTGGGCTCGCGCATGCGGAGCGTCAGCGCGATTAATTGCGACCGAGGCGCCACAGCGAGCCTTGACGCGGTTGGCGGCGCGAACGTGGTTGCGATTGGTCAACAAGATGCGGGAGACGCCCAAGGCGGCGATCTCCTCCAGCGTCTGGTCATTCATCTCGACCGGGTCTACGCAGATGCCGCCTCCTCTATCAACGACGAGAAAGCCGTTGAAGTTATACTGATGAGGCGGCGAGAACCACGACCACGTGTAAATTCCTTCGACTATCTCTTTCACCTACAAGCCTCCGTGCGGGGCGATCTCCATGGACGGCGCGACCGGGCGCCGTGAAACGTGGCGATTCGCGGCCCGGTGTGCTGACTCGGCTTCCCGCAAACATCATTTCCCTTGCAGCGAGCCGGATGATTCGCGCCCAAGCGGGTCTCGCGCGCTTAGGCAGACGCTACTCTGTCCTGGACGCGCTTGAGAATCTCGCGCATCGTCTGCTCGCTCTGTGCCCCGACGATCGGAAAACCACGCACGAAGAACGTCGGGACTCCGGTAACGCCGTATTGATGGGCTAAATCGGCATTGCTCATTAGCTTGTCGCGATATTTCTCGGCTGATAGCGCGCTGCGAAGCTCGCCTGTCTCAACTCCGACTTCCTCGCCCAGCGCGGCAAGAACGCCGACGTCACCGATATCAGCGCCCTGCTCGAAGTACGCGCTGAAGACGCGTTTCTCGAAAGGCTGCTCCACGCCGCGCTCTCGGGCGAGTTCGGCCGCCTGCAGCGCGAGTCGCGAGCTGCTCATCCTTTCGCGAGGCTTTATTGCAAGACCGGCGTCGCCTGCAAGCCGCGCAATACGCTCCCACGCCGAGCGCCATTGACCTTCGTTTAGCCCCTGGCTCGCGTAAAAGTCCTTTGCGCTGATTCCCGCGGCTGGCCAGTCAGGGTGGATCTCATATCCGATGCATTCGAGCTCGAGATCGAGTTCACGGGCAAGCTTGCGCGTGGTGGTAAGGCCGATATAACAAAAAGGACAGATGAAGTCAGAAAACGCAACGACTCTCAGGCGCATCGCTCGACTCGTACGAAGCTGATAGATAGCGACGAGTATACAACCCCCGCTCGTGTGGGGTCAAAACTGTTCACCGCTCGCCTTGATTAGCGCCGGCCGGCGCGCGCACGTGCTCGCCACCGGTTATAATCGTCAAAGAACCACAATGAAGCCGACAACCAAACTCTTTCGTCTCGATTTGCGCGGCGTCAAATGTCCGCTTAACTGGGCGCGCTCTAAGGTACGGCTTGAGCAGATGCAGCGCGGGGAAATGCTGGAGTTAGTCCTAGACGATCCGCGCGCGCTGCGTGACATCCCTCAGGCTGCCGAAGCCGAGGGATACTCCGTGGTCGCTGTCGAATCGCACAACGGGGTCTGTTATTTGACGATAGAAAAGTAGGCCTTTATCCGAGAAGCGAGAGCGCCACGGGCGAACCGGCCAGCCTGTGTCCTTAGCAAGCCGCAGCAGGCGGCCGATCAAAGCGCCGAACCGATAGATCTCAGGATTCGCCGCAACAAGCTGCCGATACCGCCGAGAATCACGGCCAGCAGAAGTTCGAGTCGGCCAAGCATAACCTTGATAAAGCCGCCTCTCGGGACCGCGCCTTGCGTGACGAGCGGGATCTGGTTGATAACGGTATCTCCGCGCGACAGCGTGAGCATGCCGACCTTAGTTTGTTGCTTAACCGGCGCTACGAGGTAAGAAGAATCGAGCGTGGCAGAGAGCTTTACGCTTTTTACCTCTTCCCTGAATACGACGGCGACCGGCGCCGACGCGGGCCCGATCTCTACCGAACCTGCCCTTCCCTCGTAAACGTCGATTTTGCTCGGTGCGACCTGCCGCCAATCCGGGCTAGCCGGAGCGAACGTGCGGAAACCCCAGTCCAGCAGCTTTTCGGTTTCGAGTCGGCGACGCTCCGCGTTGGGTGCTCCCATCACCACGGCTATCAGGCCCAGGTTGTTCGCGTGCGCCGAGGCGACAAGATGGAAGCCCGCCTCTTCGACGTGTCCGGTCTTGAGCCCGTCTACCCGCGAATCGTAAAAGAGCAACGTATTCCAGTTGCGCTGGGTGATCGCGTGAAACGTGAATTCCTTGGTCGCCGTGTACGTGAGCGCCTCAGGGAAGCGGCTTAGAATTATCGAGCCCAGCTTGGCCATATCAGCCGCCGTCGTGTACTGCTCAGGCGCCGGCAGGCCGTCCGGGTTCTCGAAATGGGTCTCGTTAAGGCCGAGCCCGCGGCATTCATCGTTCATCATCACGACAAACGCCTGCGCGCTGCCTCCGATATATTCAGCGATCGCAAAGGCCGCGTCATTGCCCGACGAAACCATCAAGCCGTAAAGCAGATCGCGGATGGTCACGCGTTGGCCGACCTCCAAAAACATCTTGGAAATCGATCTGCTCACCGAAAGTCGCCACGCCGCCTCGCTGATTGTGACCGTTGTGTCGGGCGTGATGCGTCCCTGCTTGAGGGCCTTAAGCGTGATGTAGAACGTCATCAGCTTTGCCAGGCTCGCCGGCTGCATCCGCTGATGCTCGTTATACGTGTATAAAGGCGTGCTGTAGTCGGCCGGCACCAAGATCGCCGCCTTCGCGTTCAGCGCGAACGGCGCGGGACGACCTTCCAAGATGTGAACCTGGGACAGGACGGCCGCTGAATCCGGCGTCTGGTGGTGGCCTCCCACAGCCCAACCATATCGAGACAGCAGTGCATCGACCACCAGCGCGGTCAGGAAAATAGCGCGAAGGCCCCAACGCTTCATAGTGCAATCACAAGATAGGAGTCGGATGGTCTATTGGCAAGTTTGCCGTTAAAGTTAATTGCCGATGGAGGATTCGGCGCTGTCGCGCGGTGGCTCGCGACAACCGCCCAGTAGTGGTCGCAGCGCGGCCTAAGGACGTTACGTTAGGATGGACCTTTCTGTAGTATTGCCGGTGCTGAACGAGAGTGAGAATTTGCGCCGGCTTTTGCCACGCTTGGGTCAGCTTTTGCGCGAGCTTGGCCTCGAGTTCGAGACGATCATCGTCGACGGCGGGTCGATCGATGGCACTCCGGACGTCGCTCGACAGATGAGGGCGCGGGTGATCACCCAAGACCGCCCGGGCTATGCCGCGGCGCTGGTCTGCGGTTTTGCCGCGGCCCGCGGCCGCTACGTTCTGACGCTCGACGCGGACATGTCGCATGACCCGGAATACGTCGCGAAAATGTGGCGGGCGCGCACGCGCGCCGATATCGTCATCGCCTCTCGCTACGTCCGCGGCGGCGTGGCTTACACGTCGCTGCTGCGCCGCGGCCTAAGCCGCATCCTCAACACGACGCTGCGGTTGGTACTGGCGATTCCGGTGTACGATTTGTCGAGCGGCTTTCGCCTGTACCGGCGTGAGGCGCTCGACAATCTAAGCCTTCAGGCCGCCAACTTCGAGGTGCTCGAAGAAATCTTGATCAAGGCATGTTGCCGCGGCTTCACGATAACCGAGGTTCCGTTTACTTATTTTCCGCGGGGCGCAGGCCGCTCGCATGCGCGGCTGATTCAATTCGGCCTGGACCTTGTCCTCAGCACGGTTAAGCTCTGGCGGCTGCGCAACTCAATCGAGTCCGCCGATTACGACGAGCGCGCTTTTTACAGCCTAATCCCAACGCAGCGCTTCCGGCATCGCCGTCGCCATCGCATTATCGTCGGATGGGCTCGGGGCGCGGGACGCACCTTGGACATTGGCTGCGGTTCGAGCCTGATCATTCAGAGTCTTAACAACGCCTTTGCCGTCGAGATTGACAGCGACAAAACGCGCCTCCTGTCGCGCCGCGGAGTCCCAGTGGTGAGAGGTTCGGCTTTTGCGCTTCCGTTTCGGGATAAAACCTTCGAGTGCGTAATCAGCTCCCACGTTATCGAACATATCCCGTTCTCCGAAAGTCTGTTCGTCGAGATGCGCCGAGTTCTGAGCGATAACGGCACGTTGATAATCGGAACGCCCGACTACGCCACGTTGTCCGGACGGATTATCGAGCCGATTTACACTGCGGTCGCTCCCCGCGGTTACAACCATGAGCATGTCTCCCATTACACCCGTCAGGGTCTAAGCCGCATCCTTGAATGCGCCGGATTTGCTCATGAGGAGACCTTCTATGTCGGCGGCAGCGAGCTAATCATGCGCTGGCGGGCGGTCGCGCCGGCCGATTTCCGCGGTTTAGAGTCCGGTGACCGGCCTCAGGAGCCGTTTGCACCAAGTGCGGCTTCAGCTTGAGCCAATGCGACTGAACTTCTCAAGCTCCATGCTGCTTGTCACCGCGATGAAGGACCTTCGCGGCGAGCATGAGACCGCCGACCTTTTCGCTGGATGACTGCTTAGCAGCCGGCCGGCGCTTGCCGCGTAGCGCTGGCGGCTGTGCGAGTCGCTTCGCTGGTTTAGCCCGGTGCCAGAGGCTAACTTGTATGGCTGATGGCGTCGTTTTGCGAGTTAGCGCGGTTATGCGACGCATTGTCGCAGACTGCAAGCAGGCTTCAACGGGTTCGGCTGGTCGCCGACTTCTTGAGCGCGCTTTCGCCGCAGGAGGCGGAAATCGCGGCACGCTTTCTCGCCGGGCGGACGGTCGCACAGGGAGACGACGCCAGGCTCAAGCTTAGTGTGCGTGCGGTTTGGAAGGTCGCGGCTGAATTGGTGGCCGGAGCGGCGCCCGATGAGGGGATATTCGAGACCGCCGCTGACTTCGGTGAGGCCGTTGAAATTCTGATGCGGATGCGCGGGGAGCCATCGGGAACGCCGCTGACGCTGCTTGATGTCGAGCGGGGCTTTGAGGCGATCTCCGTTATTGAAGGCCGCGCCGCCCGTCAAGCGAAGCTCGCCGGTCTCCGCGAGCTTTTTGCGCGCTCCTCGTCGCTGGAAGGCAAGCTGCTGGCGCGCATTGTCGTCGGAGAAATGCGCCAAGGAGTGGGCGAAGGACTGATCGTCGAGGCGGTCGCCAGCATGACCGCGCGGCCGATCGCCGAGGTTCAGCGGGCCTTCATGCTGGAGGGCGACGTCGGCCGTCTGGCGCGAGCCGCGCGGCAGGGCAGCCTGACGTTGGCGCCGACGACCGGTCTGCTTTCGCGGCCGAGGCCGTTGAGGCCGATGCTGGCTCAGCCCGCGCCTGACGTCGCGCAAGCCTTTGCCTTGCTCAACCGTCCCTTTGCCCTGGAGCATAAGCTTGACGGGGCGCGAGTGCAGATCCATCGATTTGGCGACGAGGTGAAAATATTTTCGCGCCGTCTGAATGAAGTTACGCGAAGCTTGCCTGAGGTGGCCGCGATGATGCGGGAGCGTCTCAAGGATGACGGCGTAATCATGGACGGAGAGGTGATTGCGCTGGGCGTCGACGGCAGGCCGCGGTCGTTTCAGGATTTGATGCGCCGCTTCGGACGCGTTCGCGACGTCGACCGGCTGTTGCGCGAACAGCCCACGGCGCTTTTCCTGTTCGACCTGATGGCGCGGGACGGCCGGCTTTTGGTCGACATGCCGTATCATAGCCGGTGGGATTCCCTAAGCGAGGTCGCGCAGCGCGCGAACCTGACGCTGGCGCGCAGAATCATCCCCGGCTCGGTCGAAGAAGCCGAAGCCTTTTTCGAAGACGCGATCGCTGCGGGGTACGAAGGAGTGATGGCCAAGGCGCTCGACAGCATTTATACACCCGGCGCGCGCGGGGGCGGATGGCTTAAAATCAAGCGGGCGCATACGCTCGACCTCGTGGTCGTCGCCGCTGATTGGGGTTACGGGCGCCGGCGCGGATGGCTCTCCAACTACCATCTGGCCGCACGCGGAGAAAGCCCGGGCGAATTGCTCGAAGTCGGCAAAACTTTCAAAGGCCCGAGCGATGAGGAATTCGAGGCGATTACGGAGCAGCTCCTTGCGCTTAAGCGGGACGAGCAAGACGGCACCGTCTTCGTCCGACCGGAGCTCGTGGTCGAGGTAGCCTACAGCGATGTTCAGCGAAGCCCTCGCTACCCCTGCGGCTTCGCGCTGCGCTTTGCGCGTGTCGTGCGGGTCCGCGAGGATAAAACCGTATCCGACGTCGATACAGTGGCGACTATCGCACAACGCTTCGCCGAGCAGAGCACGCCGGCGATGATCAGGCGTGGGTAGGCATAGGCTTAAGGACGGGTCGATTTACCTAACGGCGTTGGTGAAACTCAATGGCAAACCTAAACCTTACGTTGTCGCTTGACGAGAAAGCGCTGCGCAAACTCGAACAGTTCGCCGCCCGCGAGAATAAGGACTTGGGCGGTCTGGTTGAGCGTTACTCGTTGTCCCTGGCGGACGAAATGCAAGAGAGAAGCGCGCAAAGCCAGCCGGCGGTCGGCGCGAAGCCTTCCGACCAAGCTGTGGCGAAAGAGAGTTACTCAATCGAAATCCTGGCCAAAAGTGACACGCTTCGGATGGTGACGATAGCAATCCCGTCGGGTGGTTGCGTACCCTGGCATTTCCATACAAACGTTCGTGACACCTTCTTTTGCCTCAACCAGCCGATAGTGATCGAGACTAAAGGGCCGGAAAGTCGCGTGGAACTGCGGCCGGGGCAAACGTTCTCGGTCGCACCCCGCCAACCCCATCGCGTAAGCTCTGCGACTGGTGATGCATGCAGGTTTGCCCTGCTTCAAGGCGTGGGCGTCTACGACTTCGTGCCGCTTTGACCAACAGCCGCGTCGCGCGGGCGCGGATGCGCCGAATCGACGCACGGCATGGCACTGGCGCTGGCGCGGTCTCGCGCTGTGGCGGCTGAGGGCTGTGGGCTCGTTTCGCGGGTTTTCGCGATTTTCGCCTTTTCTGTTGACCCCACCGGCTGAGTCTACCAGCGGCTCGCCCCGTCCGCCGGCGTTGCTGTTGAGGGACGCTGCGCTTGTGCGATCGCTGCAAAGTTGGTCAACGTAACGCCGGCCTTTGCGATCGCGTCCTGGACTCGCGGGCTGGTAAGAATCTCGGTTTCGTGATTAGCTGGTTTGTCCTTCCCGCCCGCGCTTCCGTTGGCCTCGCCGACTGGATGGAAATAGAACTCGGTGAACGAGCCAGGAGGTAGCGCCGCGATTACCGAACAGACGTAGCTTTCGTTAAGACGACCGGTCTGTAGGAAGCCGAAGAGGCTGTCAGTGAAACCAACGCCGCGCGCCTTGAGCCGGCGCGCCGCGCGGGCGGACAGCAGGCTGAAGAATGTCGCGTCGATAAGCTTGAATCCCAGCCGATCGCGCGCATACGCAAGCGTCGTCGCAAGCGGCTCGCGAACCACGCGGACGTAAGGCACGCGATACTCCGGAGCCAACTCGCCGAGAATATCGATCAACACCGGATGGAGATGTAGGTTGCGATGGCCGTCGATATGGTTGAGATAGCCAACGAGCCTAAGATGAGTCTCAATCTGCGCGCGGCACTCGTCGCGCAAAGCGTCGCGCAGCCTTGGGTTGAGCCAATAGCGAAACCCTGCCGGCACTTCATGGCCGGCGAAGCGGCCGGCGCTATCCACCACGCCACGCAAGCGCTCGGCGGGCAATACGCTTAAGCCATCGCAAAAAACGAGATGCAGGCCTACGTCCAACGAAGGGTACTGTTGCGCCGCCGTGAGCGCCTCGTTGCGGGCCTCGCCGGTTACCATCAGGCTCGTCGCCGTGAGCACACCCTCGGTGTGCGCTCGCACGATGCCGGCGTTGGTTGCGGCGGAGAGTCCGAAGTCATCACCGTTGATGATCAGCGTTTTGCGCATCAGCGTACGCGCGCTATTTCGTCTGGAGATGTTCTCGCGCTGCCCAGAGGCAGGCAATGGCGCTTTTTTGAGTGAGCGACTGCTTTCCCAACACACGTCTGGAGCCAGCGGCCCGCCGCCGCGACGTTTGCGCGAGCTGCGAATGTTCCTTGGTGAGCATTCCCAGGACAACGTCGCCCTGCCTGGCAAATGGTTGACGGCCTGTCTCCTGTTTGGACTTGAAGTGAGAAAGCCGGCATGGTTGGCCGGTCACAATCAGATCGTCGTCCATACACACAAACACCTTGTCCGCGTATACGGCCCTTAGAGCGTTACAGTGGTGGGCAGGGGCAGAATCGAACTGCCGACACGAGGATTTTAATCCGCTTCATCGCAGGACGAAAAAGGCCAGCAAAGATAAGCTCCGCTACGAAAAAGCCTTTAATTTCAGGTAGTTAGCCGATTTCCCTGTCCCCTATAAAACCTCGCTCACCCGCCCTAAAACGGGCAAAACCGCGTTGAGACTGCAGCGAATTGCAGCGCGTTGACCGTGGGGAATCACACGCTAAAATGCGCTCATGACCGAAGCTATGAGCACTCAACAGAGCGAGGCGTGGCTCGCACGGCTTTGCAAAAAACCCTCCTTTCGCCTTCTGAATTGGTGCGGTCGCTTGACCAACCGCGAATCACGGAAAAAACGCTGGAAGCCTGGCGGCGCAATCGGCGCTACCAACGCAGCGGCGAGCATGGCCCGCGGTTACATTCGCCGCGGCAGACATATCCTTCACCCGTTAGCTGCGGTCCGCGATTGGTTCCACGGTGATCTAATGTCCCGGTCGCTTCCCCAAGACGTGATATTTTGCCTGGCGTCTAGTCGGGTTTTCCAACCTCAACATAAATTACCGTTACTCGACAATTCCCGCCTGCGTGCCGTGCGCGCGTTACTCAAGGAAGCTTTGAAATGACCACGGAAAGTGGGCTGCCCGCCATGAGCGTACGGCGCGGACTTTTGATTTGAGCCCGTTGCACCGATAGACTCCGCGCGATTAGTTCGTGTAGCAATTGCCTGGGTCGCAGTCACATCCTCGTCGTCGAACGAACTCAGGAGTGTCGTCTCGAACGTAGCCGTAAGCATATCATACCGTTACCTCACCGCAAACGGTTAGAGGTCGCACTGCCGCTTCTCGCCGGCGTCGAGTGTGCCTAACCAGACGTAGAATTGGCCGCCGTTCAACCACAGCAAGACGAGCTCGCGAACGACCGGAACAACCGCCTGGAAGCTGGCCAGCGCTCGTGCCGTTCCACCATCCTTGCAGCGCTGCCCCTCCCCTCTTCGACCCGTCGCTGATTAGCTACAGCGTAAGCGCGTAGATGCGCAACCTTGCGGTGGTGGCCTTGAACGATACGTGCGCGGCTAGACCCATGACGGCTGACTCCCGATATATATATATTTAATATGTTAGATATATACGCATACCGAAACGCCAAGCGCTTTCGCCTTATTACACGCCATTGACGACCCCAGCGCCTCACCGGTGAATTACTTGAAGCCGGCAAACCGCCGGTTTTGAGTTTGTTCGCAAAAACCCGGGGAGTATCGGCACAGACGAGCGAAAAGCCAGTGTGGGCGAGTACGAAGGCGCACTCGTCGCCAGCTCCTCGTGGGGCATTGTGGTTGCGGCGCTGAAGGAGAACCACACAATCCAGCTCTGCATTCACTAGCCAAAGCCTTCGAGAATATCACTTCAGCGAATAAGTGCCTGCTCGATGATTACAACGGTAGTCATCAGCTACTGCCGGGCTGAGCGATTATGAATCGCGAAGTATGCTCAGTGTTTCGATCAGCAATAAGGCACAAGAAACAACTAGTGTGAATACACCTAGCTAACTGAGCACTTGAGAATATCAACATGCGTTGTTATATAACAGAATATAGGGGAAACAATATGTCAACACGAAATAACCGACTACGTCTCATGGCATTTTATGTTTCCGAGCGAGTCGCCGAACGGATTAGACGAGTCGCCCAGGAAAGCGAGACCAGTATCAGCGCTGTGGTGCGGGTGGCTGTGCGCAGATATCTCGCTGAGTATAAATCGCCGTCGGCAGCCGAAGACACTGCAGTTGGGAGTTACATCGCGGATGAAGCGGCAACAAACAAAGGGCCAGGCGGCAACCTGGCCCTTACAGAAGCTTTCCGGCCGTCTCACCCGGCCAGAGAACAGGCGCTTTAGGAGGTGCGCCAGAGATGCTGTCAAAGTTCTTTTCTTGCCTAAAGCAACGTGCGTCAACTAGCTCCAGTGGTCTAGACCCAAATACCCTCGGCTATGGCCGAGGCCTCTGCTCGTACAAGGAGCTGCGTGGCAAAGCCGACCGATACCTGCCGGAAATCATGAGGCACATCGCTGCTGCGCTGCGCGTACCGCTGAGCGCAGTTCAGACCACCAGCCTCTTTGAGGACAAAAACAAAAGCGTCGACCTGCGGGTTAAGCATTACCTAATACACGTGCGCATCCGATTTTCGAGATTCGAGCCGGACGTTTTTACGCTCACCACCCTAGAGCAGAGTGGCCAGGCGGCCGAACTTACACGCGTTATTTACGAACGGGCAGAAACGAATACAAACCGTGAACGGCTGCTCTTTTATGCGTGGGTGCGCAACGGGGCGCTCTACTGTTGGCGCCTGGTAACTCTGCGTCCACTTCAAAATGCCCATCTACTCGGCACGACGATACGCAACCTCATCGATGGCGGGTCATTATACGTGGAAATTCCTTGGAATGTGCTCGGACCCTCCGCCATTATTGCTGAAGATTGGCCGGTAGAGGAGATGCAAAATGCAGCATAAGAAAAACCCTTTGAAATATGAGCTTTTCGCTTTTGGTGCCCTGTTGTTAAGCGGGCTTGCGGCGCCCAGTCCGGTTCTACGGTGGGCTGGCCCGCTTGCTCTGCTGGGCGTGATGGCCGCGGCTGTTGTGTACACGTGGCTGGCTGAGGGTCCGACGCGCGGGCGCGAGGCCGCTCACGTGGCTGCTGGGGTTCTCAGCGCCCCGCTGCGCGCGCCTGGGGTTGTGGGCCGGGCCGCGTGGCGGTCACGCAGGGTGTGGGCGGTGCGCCTACCTATGCAGCGCCGGACTTACAGGGTGTTGCGCGCGGCGTGGGTAAGGCGACGCGGCGCCTTGCGCGCGCGTACCGGGCGCTGGAGGCGGGTCAACACGCCGCGGGCTCCAAGCTGCGATGGTGGCGAGTGCGAGCCGCCGTGGCCGCGCGTAGCTGTACTCGCGCTCTTGTCTGGGGAGGCCGCGCCAGTCGCGTGGGTACTGCAATGAATACTGTTGCAGAACTTGCGCAACAGGACCTCGCCCGCAGCGGCCTGACGTGGGAGGATGCTCAAGCCGCAGGAATAGAGGCACTCCCCGCAGACGAAATCGAACGCCGGCTGGGATTTGAGCTAAAGGCCAAACCCTCTGGCGGTCTTTACATCCCATATCGCTCTCTCTTAGGTGAGCCCGTCACAGACTCCCTGAATCCAGACCAGCAGATTTTCCGCATCCGGCTATTGGCGCGCCACCCGAGCTGCCAAAATACTTGGCGCGCAAAGAGAGCGGCTGGGGTCTCTACATCCCGCCAAAGCTTGCCGACGTTTTTAAACCCGAGCTCCCGCTCGTCCTAACTGAGGGCGAGAAAAAGCCGTTGCCGCGGTAAAAGCCGGAATTCCCACCGTCGCTATCGCCGGTTGTTGGATGTTCGCCGACCCGGTAGCGCGTAACAAAGAGAAGAATGAGGCCATCGCGCGCGGCGAAGAAAAACCGCGGATTACGGCCGACACACCCATTCTTCCCCAAATCAAAGAGATAGTCACTCAGCTTGGCGTCACAAGCATTATCGTGCTGGCCGACGCCGATGCCGAAACTAAGCTGGACGTTCGGCGAGCCTTCGGCCTGCTGGCTCAGGCTATCGAAAAACAATGTGGGATTAAAACCTACGCCATCCGCGTTCCAGGCAACGGAGAGTTTAAAGGCCTCGACGACTGGTTAGTAGCGGCCGGCGCGCAGACGGTGAAATCGGCTTTGGCCTCAGCGGCGAGCTTTCCGCCACTAACACGTAAACGGCCACAAAAACCAAGCCAACAAACCGGCACGGCTGTTGGGCTTCCGCCGTGCCCCGATACCGACCTCGCTAATGCTCGGCGGCTGCGTGACGCTATAGGCAAAGACGTGTGTTACTGCAGCGCTTTGGGTTGGTTCATATACGACGGGAGGCGTTGGGTGCCCAATAAAGACCGCGTCTATCAGCTTTGCACGCAAGTTGCCGACCTCGTTGGCAAAGAGGCATTAAAAGTCGCCAATTCGAGCTGCTATAACAAGCTCATTTCTTGGCGGCGTGAAAGCCACATGGCCGCGCGTATCCGCGCCGCATTTGAGCTGCTTCAATATGAGGTTCTGGTTGAGCCGGAGCAATTTGAGCAAAAGCCCTGGTTGTTGAACTGCTTAAATGGCACCTTAGACCTGCGCAGCGGAGAGCTGCGGCCGCATAAACGCGAAGATTTTATCACCCATCTGGCGCCGGTTGTTTATGACCCGAAAGCGCGCGCGCCGCTTTGGGAGAAATTCTTAGCGCGCGTCATGCCCGACGCTGAAATTCGGGCTTTTCTGCGACGCCTTATTGGTTATGCGCTCACCGGGTGCGCTGACGAGCATATCTTCCCCATAGCGTGGGGCTCGGGAAATAACGGAAAATCCACATTCACCAACACAATTCTGCAACTCTTGGGTACCTACGGCTTGACGGGCACCGTAAGCGTTCTCGCCCAAGTCCGGCCCGAGCAAATCAGAAACGACATAGCCGACCTCGCCGGAGCGCGATTTGTTTCCATCGCCGAGACCGACGAGCAATTTAAACTCAACGAGGGAACCGTCAAACACATAACCGGCGGCGGAAAAATCCGCGCCCGCCAACTCTACGCAAAGAATTTTGAATTCTCACGCACGTGGCTAATTTGGCTCGAGACCAATAGTAAACCGGTTATCCGAGGCACCGACCAGGGGATATGGAGGCGTGTGGTTCTGATTCCGTGGCTTGTCTCTATCCCCAAGCCTGAGATTGACCCGCAATTGGGAAAGAAACTCCGCGACGAGCTTCCGGGCATACTCAACTGGGCCGTCGACGGAGTCAAAGAATATCTTGAGCGCGGCTTAGATATTCCCGACGCCGTTAGGGCGGCGACCGATGAATACCGCGCCGATTCGGATGATGTAGCCCGCTGGCTCCAATCCAAGTGTATCCAAGACCCAGCCGCCATCGCGGCACATAAGGAGCTCTACAACTCGTTCCTCTCTTGGGCACGCGGTGAGAATATAAACTATCTGCCTAGCAGCAAAAGCTTTGCCGCCCGCCTTGAGGGTAGAGGTTTCGTCCGCGCCATACGAAGCGGACAAATCTACTGGCGCGGCCTTGCGCTTCAAAGCGCTAGTAATAATAGCGGCGGTTCGGAAAAAAGTTTCCCACCATTATCACCATCATCACCATCGTCACCTGCCGAGCCAAAAAATGTAGATAATTCGCGGCTTTCTTGCGGTGATGAACATCCTACCGAGGCCCAAAAATCGTCACCAAATCATCACCAAGGCGAGGTTGCCAATATAGGCGAGGTGAGGCACGATGGTGGCGGCGGCGCTTTCCTGACGACCTATAATGATGAGCTCAAAGCGGCCGCCGAGACCCTCGTTCTCGATATAGAGACGACCTCGCTTACTCCGTTTGCGCAAAAAGCCAGAGCTAAGAAGGGCGTTAATGATAGTCAACGGGTCCGGGTGATAACCGTCGGCGACCTCAACGGCAATGTCATGGCCTGGGATTTAGACCAGCTAAATGATGAACAAAAAGCACGACTCGCTTTTGATGCGGTGAATGGCAGGGTGCTTGTCGGACACAACTTGACGTTCGATTTGTCTTGGCTCGCTTGGCTCGCTCCCGAGGCAAAACCAAAGCGCGTCGTTGACTCGATGCTAGTCGTTCGGGTCTTTGACCACGGCGCCAGGTTTAACGTTCACGAACTGGCGGTAAACGACGAGACACTCCAGGCACTGCTAAAAAAGGCGCCAAACCAACTTGCCGGAGTATCGCTTGAGCACTGTTGCGCCGCCTACAACCTACCCCTGCCCGACAAGAGCTACCAAAAACCCGAGAATTGGGTCGAAGAGCTCACGCCCGCGCATTATAGCTACGTGGCCGACGACGTCACGCTGCCGCTTCAAATCGTGCGCAAAGCGCTGAGACTGCCCGACACCGCGAGTATAGACGATATCCTCGCTCACATCGATGGCACGTTTTACGCCCAAAGGATTGAGCCTGCCATAGTTCAATTGGCTCAAGTACATCGTCGCGGCCTGCCAATAGACAGCGTCGGCATGGCTGAGCTGCGCGAAAAGCTTTTGGCCCAGGCCCAGGAAGCCGCCGAAGAAGTGGTTAAAGTCGCGCCACAATTAGAGCCGGTAAAGGGCGAAATCGCGCGGGGCACCGAAACTAACGCCTTGCGCAACGCAATCGCTAGTTACCTCGCAGAGACCGGCCGAGAGCTGCCAACAACGGCCAAGGGGGTCGTAAGCCTAAGCGGCCCAGCTCTTAAGCAAGCCGGGCTTGATAATGACCCGGTAATTGCCGGGTTTAATAAGTCCAAAGCGGCCGCAAAGCGCATTGAAATGCTCGACGAGTGGCAAGCCCGGCTCGGCAGCGACGGTAGGATTCACGGCGCCATCGGCATCGCGGCCGTTACTAATAGGCTCACCTCCGCCGCGCCCAACATCCAAAATCTGCCGCGTGATGCCGAATGGCGAGCTATCGTTCGAGCGCGGCCGGGTCACAAGATAATCTCTATTGACTTCGGCCAAATCGAATTGCGTATAGCCGCCGGAATAGCTGTCGATACCTTTAATCAACTTGAGCGAGAGCTCAGCGAGCCGACCGGCAAGTTGCCCAAATGGTTGCGCGAGCCGTTGCTAGCAGTTCGCGACGATGAGCAGCCTAACATCATCACGCCCGAGAACAAATTCGAGGAGTACCGCGCCCGCGAGGCGGCAATAATGGCTCGCGCGTATCGCCACGTCCGCCAGCACGGCATGGCCTTAGTTTCCGCCTTCCGCGACAACATTGACCCGCACTTGTTGACCGCGCTTATTATGGCCGCGCGCGCCGGAATAATCGACCTCGGCGGTAAATCGCCAATCGAGTTTATCAAAGCGGCTGACCAGGCCGAGCTTAAGAAAAAGCTGGCGGCTCAACGGCAAGCTGCAAAAGCTCTTAACTTTGGCCTCTTATATGGTATGTCGGCCGGCGGGCTTTGGCGTTATGGGAAAACCGGCTATGGCTTGAGTTGGTCGGAGCAAGATGCCGAAGCGGCGCGCCAACAATGGTTTGATGCCTACCAGGAAATTACTTTATGGCACGCTTGGGTAAGGCACGCTTGTATAGCGCGCAAAGTCCCTATGTACGCGCCAAAGTATGATGGTCAACTTATGACCGAGGAGAGACGCGTCTGGCGCGTAAAAACGTTGACCGGCCGCACTCTTGAAGCAATAGAGCTCAGAGACGCGTTGAATTACTCCGACCAATCTACCGGCGCTGACCTGTTACTTATGGCCCTAACAAGCCTGCCCAAGCCGGCTGCTGATTATCTCATCGATTTGGTACATGACGAGCTGCTGTTCGAGGTGCCTGACAACGAGGTCGAGGCCGTGACTGCGGCGGCCAAAGAGGCCATGTTGGGGGCGGGCAGGCAAATTCTGACTCAGCCGTTCGGCATCCCAGTAGACTGCGAGGTGGCCCTCGCGCCAGTCTGGCAGCACTAAGTAAGCGCTTCCAGCTTGCAAAGCGGCGCGCCATAGGCAGGTGTCATTGTGCCAGCGTTTGCCTAAAATTGCTTAAGCTTTCTGGCGGGCAGACATGAGCGGAGCGCCGCAAGGCGGAGTAGACCGGGGTGATAGACCCGCCCCTGGGAAGGGCGATAAACGGTAGCGCTTCGGCTATGAAGATGCGGCGGTGCGTGTTACTATGTCGCACATGAAAGGCGACACTATAACCGTCCGGCTCGACGACGACCTGGCTCCGCTCCTCGACGAGGTGTGCCGGCGTTCGGGACGGACGCGCAGCGAGGTGATGCGCGAAGCGCTAAGGCGCCATCTGGCGCAGCTTCGGTTCGAGCAGTTGCGCCGGCGCGTGATGCCGTTTGCGGAGGCGCGCGGCTATCTGACCGATGAGGACGTGTTCAACCAGGTGTCGTGAGGGTTTTTCCCGACACCAACGTGCTCGCCAGCGCGCTGGGCACGCGCGGGCTCTGCGCCGACGTGCTGCGGCTTGTCCTGGCGGAGCACGAACTAGTGACCGGCGAGGTGGTGCTCGAGGAGCTGCGCACCGTGTTGAAGGGGAAATTCCGCGTTCCTACCGCCGCCATCGAGGATATCGAGTGGTTCCTGCGCGGCTATCACGTGCAAGGAAGACCTCGCGAGCTGCCGGAGCTGAAACTTGCCGACCGCAACGACCTGCTGGTGGTGGGCTCGGCGCTCGGGGCAAAGGCGGAGATACTAATTACGGGAGACCGGGAAATAGTCGACCTCAAGGAGAAGCCCCAAGGCTTGCGAATCGTAAGTCCGCGCGAGTTTTGGAACCTGGCCGCTCGCAAAGAGAAGAGCAAGCCAAAGGCAGAGGGATAGTTTCGATAGCTAGGTGTGATTCCTGTCAGAAGGAGAAGCCGTGAAGCCGATCAGCGTCACGCTGGAGAAAAGCAAAGAGACCAAGGGCACGTACCGGTTCGATTCGCCGGACCCGAACGCGGCGATCACCAGTGTGTATATTAGGAAAAGTGCTTTCCAGAGCGGTGCAGTGCCTGAACGCATTACGCTTACGGTGCAGGAGGCGTAGGCGGCGAATGGACGGCAACCCGAACGATTTTCAAATCAAAGCGGGTGAGGACTTCGCCTGCATTTGCTTCAGCGGCGCCGAGTTCAGCGCCGGGCAACTGCCAGACCCTTTCGAAGCGGAGCCAGGCCTCTGGGTTTCGCGTAAGCCCCCGTCCGGCTTGCCCGAGGCTCTCCCTCAAAACTGGCTTGCACTGCACGTTCCACTGGTCATTTTGCAATGCGTTGATCTCGTGATAACGGCCAAGAAGGTGGCATTTCCCGAACAACCAGCGACACCGCTGGTGAGACGCGCGGAAAATCTCTTCTGGGGCATCTGCGTAGTAGCGGGAATCATACAATTCCGCTCGTGCTACGCTATTAGTGCGAAGGCAAGTACGCCGTCCATTTGGACCAATTTGCCCAGGGTGTACCAGATTCAGGGGGCAACGCTTCCTCTTTTGTCCTGTGAAAAGCTGAGCGAAGCTGCGAAATTCGCTCAGCGCGTAGAGCAGATGATAGAAGAGTGGGAGAGTCCGCCTAGTAAAAACTCCTTGACTGGCTTATACCTCCGACCTATCAGTGGCTTCGCCGCTTTCCAGATTGGCGCGCAACAGAGAGAACCGGCCTATCGCCTGCATCAATTTGTGCGAACCGTCGAGGCGTTCATGCCCGCGTCCGTTCGCGGCTCGGACGATTTTGTAAAACGTGGTTCCTCATTACTCCAGCGGGATTCAAGGAACGCCAACGGGCTGAAACAGATGTACGACCTCCGAAGCGCGACGGAACACCATCGGCCGTTTGATCAACGAGCGCTCCCCGGCGTAAGCAATCCCAACGACATCGCGATGCAAAGGGCGCGGCAGGCCGAAACTCTGGCCCGCGAGGTGTTGCGCCGATTTGTTGCCGGACCGAAGGATCTTCTGGCGCATTTTAAGGATGAAACATCGCTGGAGAACTTCTGGGCGAGTTCGCGAGAAGTGTCTCAGGCTTGGGGCGCACCGATGGACATCAACGCGGGGCCCTGATTGATTCACCAGGGGGAGTCGTGGCGAGAATGAGAAGGCCGGCGAGGCCGCCGGCGGCTGAAACCTACCGGCATCGCGAGGCCGAAAGCCCGCTTCGGCCGGATGTTGGAACTCAGGCGCAGTTTCGCAAGAAAAAGCCGCCGGCCACCTATCGCTACGATTCGTCGCTCGCGCCAGAGTTGAATTGGGACGGGCAGAATCCGGCGCGCGAGCGCGGCGAAGCGCTGATCGCGCGGATTCTCGAAGCCGAATCGCTCGAGGAGGCCAAAAGCGCGGCAGCCGAGCTCAAGGCGCTGAGCAAGCCGTTCCTGAATTGGGTGGGGAAGGCCGAGCGGCTCTCGTTCGACGTGCTGACGCTGCCGCTCTTCATCCATGAGCGGCTTTCAACCAAGGCGATAATCGAGACGCTCAAGGGCCATCGGCGCGACCCGCAGATGGAACTTGAGCTGTTCGCCGACCCGCAGCATTCGATCGCCGACCAGGTGCTGCGCGCCTATGAGCATCGCGACAGGTGGGTCAACCGGATGATTCTCGGCGACTCGCTCGTGGTGATGAATTCGCTGCTCCATTTCGAGGGGCTGGGCGGGCAGGTGCAGATGATCTACATGGACCCGCCCTACGGCGTTAAGTTCGGCTCGAACTTCCAGCCCTTCGTCCGCAAGCGCGATGTCGACCACAACGACGACGAGGACATGACACGCGAGCCGGAGATGGTGAAGGCCTATCGCGACACGTGGGAACTGGGACTCCATTCCTATCTGACCTACCTGCGTGACCGCCTGCTTCTCTGCCGCGAATTGCTCACACCAAGCGGAAGCATTTTCGTGCAGATTAGCGACGAAAACCTGCGTCACGTCCGCGAGGTTATGGATGAAGTGTTCGGCGGCGATAACTTCGTGAGCGTTATTACCTTCGCGAAGACGACGGGCTTTTCCGGGAAAGTTCTCTCTTCCGTATCAGACTATATACTTTGGTATGCAAGAGACGTTGATCGACTGAAATATTTTCAACTCTACCGACCAAAAGAAGCAGGTGATGAAGGCGCGACTAAGTACCGCCCTGTAGAAACGATATCTGCCATTCCGCCGGGTAGATTCGCTGTCGGTCGCCTTGCGACGTCAGCTGATCTGACGTCGCAAGGCGCACTGCAAAACTCGCCCCAAGAGTTCGAATTCGAGGGTCGCACCTGGCTTCCTCCTCCAGGCTTGCATTGGAAGACAACGGTTGACGGGCTCCAACGCCTCGCGAATGCAGGACGCATCGTCGTCGAGGGAAATTCCCTACGGTATATAAGGTTCCTGGATGACTTTTCGGTCTTTCCCCTTTCAAACATCTGGGCCGACGTCGGAGGAATTCAGAATCGATCGGAGGGGAAGCTTTACGTCGTGCAGACTGCCGCGCTCGCAATCCAGCGTTGCATGCTGATGACCACCGATCCGGGCGATCTGGTACTCGATCCGACGTGCGGCAGCGGCACCACGGCCTATGTCGCCGAGCAATGGGGACGGCGCTGGATTACAACTGATGTTTCACGCGTGCCGCTGGCGCTCGCGCGCCAGCGCCTGCTCACCGCGACGTTTCCATACTACGAGCTTAAAGACGAGGCGCGCGGCCCGTCGGGCGGCTTCGTTTACAAGCGCAAGCAGAACGCCAAGGGCGAGGAAGTGGGCGGCATCGTGCCGCACATCACGCTTGAATCGATCGCCAACGATCAGCCGCCCAGGGAAGAAATTCTCGTTGACCGTCCCGAGGTCGTAGGCGGAGTCACCCGCGTGACCGGGCCGTTCGTGGTCGAAGCGACCATACCCACGCCGATGGATTTCGAACCCGCCGAACGCGACGGTGCGGGCGAGCAGCAACCCGCGGCGGACTACGCCTCGTTCACCGAGCGGATGCTCGAAGTGCTGCGCAAGTCGCCGGTCCTGCATGTCGGCGGCGGCAAGGCGGTAAATCTCAAGAACATCCGCCCGCCCGCGAAAACCTTAGCGCTGTCGGCTGAAGCGGTCGTGGCGAATGGCGGCCGGGACCCTCACCCTCGCCCTCTCCCAGAGGGGGAGGGAAAAAAGACAGGGGCCGAAGCGCAGGTCGTAAACGGCAACGGCAATGGCAAAACCGTCGCGATCGTGTTCGGCCCCGAAAATGGCGCGGTCAGCGAAAAGCTGGTCTACGAGGCGGCGCGCGAGGCGCACGCTAAAGGCTATGTGCATCTCTACGTGATCGGCTTCGCGATCCAGCCGAACGCGCGCAACCTGATCCACAATGCCGAGGCGGCGGTCGGCGTGCCCGCAACCTACGTGCAGGCGACGCTCGATCTGAGGATGGGCGACCTGCTCAAGAACATGCGCTCAAGCCAGATCTTCAGCGTATGCGGCCTGCCGGAAGTCGCGGTCCGGAAGTCCACGGCGAAGAGCGGCAACGGCAATCCGATGTATGAAGTCGAACTGCTCGGCCTCGATGTGTTCGACCCGATAACGATGCAAACTGAGCATCGGCGCGGCGACGACGTGCCCGCGTGGTTTCTCGACACCGACTACAACGGCCTCAGCTTCCACGTTTCGCAGGCTTTCTTTCCTCGGACCGGCGCCTGGGAGAATCTGAAGCGCGCGTTGCGCGGCGTATATGAAGATACGGTCTGGGACCATCTGGCGGGTACCGTGAGCGCGCCGTTCGAAGCGGGCGAGCACGGCCAGATCGCGGTCAAGGTGATCGACGACCGCGGCAACGAACTGATGGTGGTCAAGGACCTGAAGGATTTGCGAAAATAAGCGCGGGAAACCGGTATGACGGAGCAAATCGACGGCGACCTGGTCGCGCGCGACGCGAATCTGGCCGAGATCGTGCGGCGGTTGGTCGACGCCTACCATCCCCTTGCCATCTACCTGTTCGGCTCGAAAGCGCGCGGCGACGCCGGCCCTGACAGCGACTACGACCTGCTGCTGGTGGTGCCCGACGACGCTCCGGCCGAGCGGCGCCGCAGCCGGCTTGCGTATGAGACTCTGTGGCGTTGCGGAACGACGGGCGCGGTCGACGCTCTGGTTTGCACGCAGTCCTACTTCGACGCCCGCCGCCATCTTAAAGCGTCGTTGCCCGGAACCGTCCTGCGCGAGGGAAAGCTGCTCTATGCCGCATGACCCGGCCCTAGTTGCGGATACGGCGGCCTGGCTGCGAAAGGCGGAAGAAGACCTGGCTATCGCGGAGGAACTGTTGAAGCCTGCAAAAGCTCTTTGCGGCGGCGCGGTGTTTCACTGCCAGCAGGCCGCCGAGAAGGCGTTGAAAGCGTTCCTGGTCTGGCACGATGTGCCTTTCCGCAAGACTCATGACCTGAGAGAGCTGGGCAATGCTTGCATCAGGATCGAGGCGACTCTGAAAGAAGCGATCGCGGACGCGATTCCGCTTACCGAGTACGCATGGAGGTTTCGATATCCGGGCGAGCCGGCGCAGCCCACAAAGCGCGAGGCGCGGGCCGCCTTGGCGGCGGCGCGCAATCTTTACGGCGCGATCAAGTCGCGCCTGCCGAAGGACGTAAAGCCGTGAACTGCGAGAAGCAGCCGAGTACGAAGTTCAGGAATCAACGCTGAGCGCGAGGCCGCTCCAAGCGGGGTGCATGGCCGGATCGCGGTCAAGGTGATCGACGACCGCGGCAACGAATTGATGGTGGTGAAAGGCTTCGTTCGAATCTGATGGCGAGCCGGTTACTTGAGGAGAAAGGACGTGCCCGCAATCAAGAACTTTGGGTATCTTTGGGACCGGGATCGAGTGTTTTGGGGACGACCTAAAGTAGAGGGGACTCTGCTCGGCTACAACCCCAGCTTCGGTAAGATTGACTTCCGCGACCAGAGGGGCGTTTACCTTCTGCACACATCAGAACTTAAGGTCGTTTATGTGGGTCAAGTGGGCGCCGGCAACCAAACTCTTTTTGATCGCCTCAAAGCCCATACGAGAAGCGACAAGCTTTGGAATCGGTGGCGTTATTTCAGTTGGTTCGGCTGGCGAGGCGTCAACAAAGGCAACCACAAGCTAGCGAACTATGGTGGTGGTGCGCCGAACGTTAATGGAAGCAGCGAAGAATTCCTAGACGAGATCGAAGCTGTACTCCTTCAGGTCGTCGAGCCGCCGCTAAATAGCCAAGGTCCAAAGTGGAAGGATACTGTCCATTTCGAGCAGTTCGACGACGATCAGCTGCGACGCTCAGACTTGCCGAGTATAGCGGAGAAGCAGGCCGAGCTAGCGACGCAGCTTGAACAAGTACAGAAGACGTTGAGCAGGCTCAAGAAGGGATTAAAAAAAGGAAAGTCTGGCGATGCCTGACTACGAAGTGCCAGAACCGATTCTCAACACGCCATTCGAGGAGCCGGCTTGGCACTGGAACATCGAGGAGGGCAAGCAGCCCGAGAGGCGCGAGGGCCGGCGCGAGGCAGGCTACTTCTATCGCGATCCGAAAGCGCCCCCGGCAGATGGCGAGCACGAAGCGCGCGGCGTCTGGACGCCGCTTGAATTGGTCAATCGCATCCGCGCCGAGATCAAGAAATGGCGCGAAGCCGGCTATCCCGGCGTGACCCGCACCACGCTCGACCTGCTCAACTACTGGCGCGGCGACGGCCGCCAGCATCGCTTGTTCTTTGCCCAGCTCGAAGCCGCCGAGACGATAATTTTCCTGACCGAAGCGCGCGCGGACTTCCGCCAGGGAATCGACGTACCCCTCGATTCACCGAGCGAGGAGCGCCAGGGCGACGGCTTCAAAGCGTTCGTGCGTTACGCGCTCAAGATGGCGACCGGTACGGGCAAGACCACGGTTATGGGGATGCTCGCCGCGTGGAGCATCCTCAACAAGGTCGCCGACAAGAGCGACGCCCGATTCTCGGATACCGTGCTCGTGGTCTGTCCCAACGTTACGATCCGCAACCGCCTCGGAGAACTCCATCCCGAGGATGGTGAGGCGAGCCTGTATCGCACGCGCGATCTGGTTCCGGAACACCTGATGCCCGACCTGACGAAGGGGCGCGTCGTTATCACGAACTGGCACGTGTTCGAACCCCAGGCGGTGCAGAGCGGCGGCGCGGGCGCCAAGGTGATAAAAGCGGGCGAGCGCGTGGAAGTGCGCGAGACCATCACGATCGAGCCGAAGACGACGGTGGCGCGCGGTCGGCGATATCTTACACCGGAAGAATTCGAGCGGCAGAAAGCGCTCGGCCTGATCGAGGTCCTAAGCGAGGAGCGCGACAAGCAGGGTAACTTGAAGCGCGCCCAGATTCGCTCCTACAGGTATGTCGAAAGCGCGACGGCGCTGGTCAACCGCGTGCTGGGAGAAGATCTCCGCGGCAAGCAGAACCTCCTGGTATTTAACGACGAAGGCCATCACGCGTATCGCATTCGGCGGCCGGAACCCGATGAGTCAGAGCGCGAGGAATTTGGCGAAGAGGAGGAGGCCGAAGAATTCTTCAAGGAAGCCACCGTCTGGATCGACGGCCTGGACAAGATTCACAAGCTTCGCGGAATCAACTTCTGCGTCGACCTTTCCGCGACGCCCTATTTCCTGGGACGGGTTGGGCAGCAAACCAACCGCATCTTTCCGTGGACGGTGAGCGACTTCGGCCTTACCGACGCGATTGAATCAGGGCTGACGAAAATCCCGCAGCTCGTGGTGCGCGACCCGAGCGGCTCGGAGGTGCCAAGCTACTTTAATATCTGGCGCTGGATTTTGACGAAGCTTACCCCAGCCGAGCGCGGCGGAAAGCGAAGCGACGCCAAGCCGGAAGCGGTCGTCAAGTGGGCGAGTCATCCGCTACTGATGCTCGCCGGAATGTGGGAGGAGCAGCGCCGGCAGTGGGAGCGTGAGCGCGAAGACCCGCGTCCGCCGGTGTTCATCATCGTTTGCAAGAACACGCGGATCGCGAAAGTCATCTACGAATGGCTTGCCAAGGGCGAAACGCCGACCGGAATTCCACCGGCTCAGATTGAGGCCCTTCGAGACACGGACAGCCGGATTAACACGATCCGGGTTGATTCGAAGGTCGTGCAGGAAACCGACCGTGGCGGTGCCGCGATAAGCGATGAAACCGCCTGGATGCGGGTGACGCTGGATACGGTCGGCAAAATGGAATGGCCCAGGGATCGGCAGGGCCGTCCGATCTATCCCGAGGGTTTCGAGGATCTCGCGAAAAAGCTCGGCAAGCCGTTGCATCCGCCGGGGCGTGACTTGCGCTGCATCGTGAGCGTCGGAATGCTGACCGAAGGCTGGGACTGCAACACGGTCACGCATATCGTCGGGCTGAGACCCTTCATGTCGCAGCTACTCTGCGAGCAGGTCGTGGGTCGAGGACTCCGGCGGGCGAGTTACGAAGTTGGCGGCGACGGCAAACTAACCGAGGAAGTAGCCAAGGTTTTCGGAGTACCCTTTGAAGTCGTGCCGTTCAAGGCAAGCAAAGGGGCGGCGCGCCCGTCGGAGAAGCGTCATCACGTCTATCCGGTACCCGGGAAGGCGCGATTCGAGATCAGATATCCGCGGGTTCAGGGCTATCGGCAGGCAATTCGTAACCGGGTTACGATCAACTGGAACTCGATCGCGCCGCTGGTCCTCGATCCACTCAATATTCCCCCGGAAGCAGAAATGAAAGCAGCGTTGCCGAACAACCAAGGGAGACACACGCTTTCCGGGCCGGGCGGTCTTGAGCGCGTCGACCTGAATCCGTATCGGAAGACACTCCGATTTCAGCAACTGGTTTTCGAGATGGCGGCGGCGCTGACGCGCGATTACGTCGCACAGCCGTCGTGCGAAGCGCCGGCGCAGGTTCTGTTTCCCCAGCTCCGCGCGATCGTCGAACGGTACCTGAATGAAAAAGTGCGCCCGGTCCCGCCGGCAGAAACCCTCGACGTGGCGCTGTCGCCATACTACGGATGGGTCGTCGAGCGGCTGGTTGAAGCGATCAAGCCGGACGTGTCGCAGGGGGAAGCGCCGTTACTGCCGATTTATGAAGGTCGGCGCGGTCCGGGCAGCACGGCCGAAGTTGATTTCTGGACGAGTCGAGACGTGCGCGAAGTCGCGCGCAGCCATCTGAATTACGTTGTCGCCGATACGGCGCAATGGGAGCAATCGGCGGCGTACTTCATCGATACGCACCCTTCTGTCGAAGCGTTCGTCAAGAACGATGGGCTCGGCTTCGCGATTCCATACTTCCATAATGGGCAGCCGCACGACTACATGCCCGACTTCATCGTGAGATTGAAGACCGAGCCGCCGACCCATCTCATCCTTGAGGTCAAGGGTTTCGACCCGCTGAAGGAAGTCAAGAAGCAGGCCGCCGAGCGCTGGATCGAGGCGGTCAACGCAGACGGCACCTACGGTCGATGGGATTATGTGCTTGTCGCGAGACCGGTGGATATCATAACGGTTCTCAACACCGTAGGCGGAACCGGACATCAACCTGTTCCGAGTGCCGCCGTGTAGGTAATCTTCGTCTTCTTGAGTTTCGTCTTAATTTCGCCTATAAGGTTGTCATGTCGCGTGGATCGGCAATAGAGTGGACAGACGCCACATGGAACCCGGTGCGCGGCTGCTCCAAGGTCAGTCCTGGCTGCAAGCATTGCTACGCTGAGACTTTTGCCGAGCGCTTTCGTGGGGTGCGAGGCCATCCGTACGAGCGCGGCTTCGATCTTAGACTCGTTCCTGAGAAACTCGATGAGCCGTTGCGCTGGCGCAAACCGCTTCGGATTTTCGTCAATTCGATGAGCGATTTGTTCCACCCGGATGTCCCCGCAGGCTTCATCGCAGAGGTCGGCCGTACAATGCAGCGCGCAGACTGGCACACGTTTCAAATCGTCACGAAGCGCCATCAACGAATGCGCGATCTGCTTTCTGGCCAATTGCGCTGGATGGGTGAACTGCCAAACGTCTGGCTTGGGGTGAGCGTTGAAAACCGGCGGCATGGCTTGCCGCGAATCGAAGCGCTTCGCGCGACGCCAGCTTTCCTACGATTTCTGTCAATCGAGCCATTGTTGGAGGACCTTGGGCCGCTAGACCTTAACGGAATTGATTGGGTGATCGTGGGCGGCGAAAGCGGACGCGGAGCGCGGCCGATTAAGGAGGGCTGGGTACTATCGATCCTGCGCAGGTGTAAGCAGGCAGGTGTCCCGTTCTTCTTCAAGCAATGGGGCGGATTGCACAAAAGCAAATCAGGCCGGAGCCTCTGTGGCCGCACATATGACGAAATGCCAGCCACAATTCATACAGCGCCGGCTATATCGCTATGGGCGGCGACGTTAAGGCCGGATACGCAGACGAGAACCCATACTATTGGGAGGACTATTCCCCATTTCAGCGTGCCAAGCACGACCTAATCCAAAATTATCTCGGCGGCTGGTTTCCAAAGCTCGGAACTTGGGCTAGCCGCGTAATTTACGTCGACACTCATGCCGGAAAAGGACGGTACGCCAGCGGAGCGACCGGTTCTCCGATCGTCGCGCTCGAAACGCTTCTGAAGCATCGATACCGCGAGCAACTTCTGCGAAAATCGGAATTTGTTTTCTGGTTCATCGAGCGGGACGAGCAGAATCTCGCGTCACTTCGGAACCGAATTAGCGCGCTCGGACCTCTCCCTCAACGGATTACGGTTCATTCACGAGCAGCGAACAGCTTTAAGCTCCTGGAACAGGTGGTCGCGGAGCTTCGCAAGCAGGCTTCGAGAATGGCTCCGGCGTTCATCTTCGTCGACCCGTACGGTTTCAAGATACCCGGTCGGCTGCTGCGCGACCTGATGAACGCCGGCAGGGTCGAACTGCTGCTTACGTTCATGTGGCGATGGGTCGATATGGCTATTGCTCAAACGCGAAACAATTCACGCGCAACATCACAGCTCGCTGTAACCCTCGACGGACTATTTGACACTCCCGAGTGGC
>JAJYYI010000075.1 GCA_021801125.1 Deltaproteobacteria bacterium
CTGCGGCTCTCGCGCATGTGGCTCAAAATTGTTACGGATACGGCGAGCGCACGCTGGGTGTGATGCCGCTTTACCATACGATGGGCGTGCGGTCGCTGTTGTCGATGGCGCTAATCAACGGTTGCTTCGTATGCCTCGGGCGTTTCGAACCAGAGCGGGCACTTCAACTAATCGAGTGCGAGCGAGTAAGCAACTTGTATCTTGTCCCGACCCTGTATCACGACCTCCTGGAACACCCGTCCTTCGAGCCCGCAAAGGTCTCCACGGTGCGCAAGCTCGGCTTTGCGGGCGCGCCGATGAGCGATAGCCTTTTGCGCAGGGCGGCTGAGGCCTTTAAGCCCGACCTCTTCGTCAACCACTACGGCTCCTCCGAGATCTACACCTTTACGATCAACCAGCATGCCGCCGACAAACCAGGCTCGGCGGGCAAGGCCGGGATCAACACCCGGGTTCGCGTCGTGAAGCTCAATTCGACCAATCCTGCGGACCTCGCCGAGGTTGGCGAGGACGGCCACATTATCGCCGCTCTGGACGGTGACGAGTCGTTTGAAGGCTACTGGAAGCGTCCCGACGCCGACGCCAAGGCGCTGCACGAGGGATGGTACTTCACGGGCGACGTGGGGCATTTCGACGGCGAGGGCGATCTTTTCGTGACTGGCCGGGTCGATGATATGATCATCAGCGGCGGTGAGAACGTTCACCCAGCCGAAATAGAGGACGTGTTGTCGCTCTACCCAGGGATTGCCGAGGTGGTGGTGGCAGGCGTCCCTGACCAGCGCCTGGGACAGCGAATAACCGCGTTCGTTAAGCGGCGAAGCGAAATCGAGGCGAGCGCGCTCGACAGCTACTGCCGAGCCTCGCGCTTAGCGGATTTCAAGCGACCGCGCGAGTATGTTTTCGTAGCCGAGATCCCGAAGTCCCCCACTGGCAAGATACTGCGTCGTATGCTGGTGGCTGGCGAGTACAAGCCTGAAAAATAGGCTTTCCTCAGGAGCTTTGGAAGTTTTGCAGGATCAATCATGCCGGTGGAAATAGACGAAATCATTAAGTCAGCCGATGGTTTTCGACTGGAAATCGATCGCGAACGGGAGCGCGCCGACTTGGTGCTTGACCGCCCGCCGCTGAACGTTATCACGATGCCGCAGCGGGAGCAGCTGGCAGCTACCTTTGCCGCGCTCGACCGGGAACCGAGCGTGCGGGTTATCGTGCTGCGCGGTGCTGGGGAGAACTTCTCGAGCGGCGGCGACATCCCCGGCTTTATGACGCGAAGCCCGGATCATCTGTCAACGCTGGCACACAACGTGGCAGCGCCCGAGCGATGCACCAAGCCGGTGATCGCGGCAGTGCATGGCTACTGCTTCGGGGTTGCGTTTGAGTTAGCGCTGGCGTGCGATTTTCGCGTGGTTACCGAGTCGGCGCAACTTGGGCTTCCCGAGCAGCGTATCGGAATGATCCCGGGCTCGGGGGGCACCAGCCGCCTCGTCAAGATGATCGGCGTCTCGCGGGCTAAGGACATCGCGATGCGCTCGCGCCGGGTATCGGGCGCGCAAGCTTACGACTGGGGAATCGCAGTCGCGGTCGTGCCCGACGGCGACCTCGACAATGAAGTCGCCGGCCTGATCGAGGAACTGAAGTACTTCTCTCCCTTGGCGCAGCGAACGCTCAAACGCGTGCTCAACGCGGCGCAAGATTCGCCGCTCCATATCGGCATCGAGCTCGAGGGCGAGGCGTACGGGCGGCTGCGCTCCTCCGACGACTTTCGCGAGGGTGTGGAATCCTTCAAAGCGCGTCGCAAGCCAAAGTTCCAGGGTAGCTAGTGGCCGCGCATCGTTTCATCGGCCAACCCGTCAAGCGGGTCGAGGATATGCCTTTGCTGACGGGCCGCGGCCTGTTTATCGCGGACCTGCCGGTGGCCAACCCGCGCCACGCGGCCATCCTGCGCGCGCCCTACGCACACGCGCGAATCGTCAGCATAGACGCAAGCCGCGCTCTGAACGCTCCGGGAGTGCACGGCGTGATCACCAGCGAAGACGTGGCCAAGCTTACACGGCCATTTGCCGTCGGCGTGCGCGCGCCCGTGAAGTACTACTGCATGGCGACCGACAAGGCCAGGTTCGTCGGCGAACCGGTTGCTCTGGTAGTCGCCGACGATCGCTACCTTGCCGAAGACGCTCTCGAACTAATCGACGTTGAATACGAGCCATTGCCCGCCGTGACCGATCCGACGCGGGCAGCGGCCCCGGACGCGCCGCTGCTCCATGAGGAAGTCGGCACTAATATCGCCTGCCGACGCAAGATGACGTACGGCGACCCGCGGCGCGCCTTCGAAGAGGCTGATGTTGTCGTCGGCGCTGAATTTAAGTTCCCCAAAATTTCGTCCACGCCGATCGAAACTTACGGAGTGGTAGCCTCGTACGAGCCCGGCAGCGGAGTGCTGACGATCTGGGCGAACTTCATGGGGCCGTTCATTCTGCACTCGCTGCTGGCGCGCGCTCTTAATATCGCTGAGAACAGGTTGCGCCTTATCGTTCCGCCCGACATCGGCGGAAGCTACGGGATAAAGACGAGCGTGTTCCCGTATATGGCGCTAATCGGCTTGGCGGCGATGAAAATCGGGACCACCGTGCGTTGGATCGAAGATCGTAGGGAGCATCTGCTCGCCGCGTCAAGCGGCACTGACAGAGCTGCCTACCGGGAGCTTGCCGCCCGCAAGGATGGGACGATCCTCGCGATGCGAGCGCGTTGGCTCGACAACGTCGGAGGCTATATCAGGAGCCCCGAGCCGGGGTGTTCCTTTAGGCCTATCGGCAACTGGGTCGGGCCGTACCGCTTGCAGCACCTGGAGATCGACGCCGGGGTGGTGATGAGCAACAAATGCCCCACTGGCCCGAACCGCGGCTACGGATGCGGCCATCTTTACTTCGAGATTGAACGACTGGTGGACATGCTCGCCGAAAAGCTCGGTATTGACCCGGCCGAGTTGCGCCGGCGCAATCTGATTCAGCCGAACGAGTTTCCGTACCGCACGCCGACCGGCGGGCTTTACGATTCGGGTGACTACCCGGCTGCGCTTGAGCGAGCACTGAAAATCGCCGATTACGGGGAGTTGCGCCGCGAACAGGCGAAGGCGCGAGAACAGGGACGCTTTTTCGGTGTAGGTGTCGCGCTGGCGGTTGATCCCTCGGTTTCCAATATGGGTTACATCAGCGTTGCCCTGGATCCAGAGGTCCGCGGCCGACCGGGGTATCTGCCCAAGTCCGGAGCAACCGAAGCGGTCTCCGTTCGCGTCGATCCGCTGGGGAAGATCAACGTCATTTTAGGTTCGACGCCGCAAGGGCAGGGCCATCGGACGATTATCGCCCAGGTGGTGGCCGAGGAGTTCGGCGTGAGCCTCGACGACGTAACCGTGACCGATGAGATGGACACTTTCACCCGGTTGTGGAGCGTCTCTTCGGGCAGCTATTCAAGCCGCTTCGCAACGGTCGGTGCCAGCGCGGCGGCAGTCGCCGCGCGTAAGCTCAAGGCTAAGCTGGTCAAGCAGGCCGCCTACCTTATGGAGATGCCGGAAGAGGCGCTGGAGTTCGCGGATGGACAGGTGCGTCCGCGGGCTGGCGGAGAGCCGGCACTCACGCTCAAGGATCTCGCGGGCCGGGTTCACTGGAACGCGTCGGCGCTGCCCGAAAGCATGGAGCCGGGGCTCGAGGCGACGGCGGTGTTTGGCTTTCCCGAAGCGAAAAGCCCGGACGCGACGGACCGGGTGAACTCCTCGAACACCTACGGTTTTATCGCCGAGGTGATGGCGGTCGAGGTCGATCCCGACACAGCGGCGGTGAAAATTCTGCGCTATGTGTCGGTGCACGACGCCGGCACGATAATCAACCCGCTGATCGCCGAAGGTCAAATCCTCGGCGGTGCGCTGCACGGCTTGGGTGGAGCGCTTTACGAGGAACTCGCTTATGACGAGGACGGGCAGCAGCTCTGCGCAAGCTTCATGGATTATTTGGTGCCCACCGCCTCCGATGCTCCGCAGCTTCAAATCGAGCATTTGATATCGCCCTCGCCGTTTACTCCGCTTGGCTCGAAAGGGCTTGGGGAAGCAAGCTCGATGACCGCGCCGGCGGTGGTGGCCAACGCTGTCAGCGATGCGCTAAAGCCGCTCGAAATCGAGATTACTGAACTGCCGATTACTCCCAGCAAGCTTTGGCAGATGATTGAGCAGGCGCGCAGTCGTAAGTCGTGACCGGAGTTCTTGAAGGCGCAACTGATGAAACCGCCGGCTTTTGAATATCATGACCCGGTCGAGCTAGAGCCCGTGCTCGAGTTGCTCCGCCGCTACCAGAGTGAGGCAAAGATTCTCGCCGGCGGACAGAGCCTGCTCGCGCTGCTCAACTTCCGCTTGACCCGGCCAGCGGCGCTCATCGATATAAACCGAATCACCGGGTTGTCCTACATCAAGGAGAAACCGGGATGGCTTTACCTGGGCGCGACGACGCGCCAGCGAGCGATAGAGTTCTCGCCGCTGGTGCGCGAAAAGCTCCCGCTTTTGGCCGAGGCAACGCGCCTTATCGGCCATCTGCCGACGCGTACGCGCGGCACGATCGGCGGCAGTCTGGCCCACAGCGATCCGGCGGCGGAATATCCGGTGGTGCTGACCGCGCTCGACGGCGAGTTGGTCGCGCGCGCAGAGAGCGGAGAGCGTGTGCTCAAGGCGGGAGAGTTTTTTCAAGGTTTGATGACCACGGCGCTTGCGCCTGACGAGATGCTGGTGGAAGTGAGGCTGCCGGCGATGCCCGCGGGCAGCGGATGGGCCTTCGAGGAGTTCTCGCGCAGGCACGGGGATTTCGCGATCGTCGGGGTCGCGGCGCAGCTTTCCGTCGAGGGCGAGCGCTGCGCGTCAGCACGCCTTGCCGCGGCCGGGGTCGGACCCGTGCCCCTGCGCCTGGAAAGCGCCGAGCAGGCGCTGAAGCAGGGCGGTCTTAATCAGCGAACCATCGCCGAAGCGGCAGCCCGTGCTGCTGAACAAACACAACCGACTAGCGACCTGCATGCCAGCGCCGAATATCGGCGTCATCTCACTCGCGTGTTGACCGAGCGGGCCATCAACCGCGCTCTGGAGCGCGCGAGAGGAACGCGGTCATGAGCCTACGCCGCAAGATACGCCTTGAAGTTAACGGCGAGACCCGCGAAGGCTGGGCCGAGCCGCGCAAACTCCTGGTCGATTTCTTGCGCGAGGAGTTGGGTTTGACCGGCACCCACGTCGGCTGTGAGCACGGGATCTGCGGCGCATGCACGATTCTCATCAACGGCGAGGCGGTGAGATCGTGCCTGATGCTGGCTGTTCAGGCTGATGGCGCGGAGCTGATTACCGTGGAGGGTCTGGCCGCAGGCGGCAAGCTCCATCCGCTTCAAGAAGCTTTTCGCGAGCATCATGCGTTGCAATGCGGATTTTGCACGCCGGGGATGCTGTTGACCGCTTACGACCTGCTGCGCGTCAATCCCAGTCCTAATGAAGAAGAGATACGAGAGGCGCTCTCCGCGGTGCTCTGCCGATGCACCGGCTACTTGACGATCATCAAGGCGGTAAGAAGCGCTGCGCGCCGCCTTCCAGCGGACACCGGCAAGTAGTTCGCGACTCCCGCGCCAATGCGATGGCCACGCGGCGATACGGAAATGAGCCGCGTGGGCTAAACGGGTGCGCGATCGTTTCTCGAACCGCCAACCATCGTCGCTTTCGTCCCCGCCGCGGCCACGGTTATCGTGATGCGGGATTCAAAAGCGACCGTGACGGCCCACGCCGGCGGTAAATCGCTTTGCCCCTTCGAGCGACTCCCCTGATTTGATCGTACCCAGCCCGTGCTTGGTTTCGTTAGCCATCGCGTCTTTGATTTTCATGCCGAAGCCTTCGTAAGCGGACATGCGATCCGAGCGCAGGCATTTCTGAGGAAAGGCCGCCAGTTGCAGCGCAAGCTGCTTGGCTTGAACGAGCGCCCGTCCCGGCTCAGCGATACGATTCACGATGCCCATCGCGTAGGCCTCTTGAGCCGACACGGGACGCCCCGTGAGGATTAGGTCGAGTGCTCGGCTTAGCCCTATCAGGCGCGGCAGCCTGACTGTCCCGCCGTCAACCAATGGTACTCCGAAGCGCCGATTGAACACCCCAAAAGTCGCCTCGTGCGAGGCGACGCGAAGGTCGCACCAGAGGGCAAGCTCGAAGCCGCCCGCGACCGCGTAACCCTCGATAGCCGCTATCACCGGTTTCTTCAGCAGCATCCAGGTTGGTCCGAGCGGGCCGGCGCCGCTTGGTTTGACGACGTTTCCCTTTCCCGCGGCCACTGCCTTGAGATCGAAGCCGGCGCAGAACGTTCCGTTGGCTCCGGTAAGAATCGCGACCTTGAGCCTTTCGTCCTTGTCGAACTTTTTGAACGCCGCTGCAAGTTCCGCGGCTGTCTCCCGGTCAATCGCGTTGCGCCTTTCGGGCCGGTTGATGGTGACGATCAGGGTCTCGTCGATCGTCTCGGACAGGACCTTTTCCATACCAGATCTCCTAGATTTGCCAGGGTGTGAACCATGCGTTGGTGCCCTACCTCAGACATAATCTCCTGCTGATGCTTTGAGGGGGAGCGAACGGCCGGTTATAGCTGATGCGATTGAAGCGGCTTGGTCATGCCTGATTCGCGTGCCTAGGCCTTTGCGCCGGCGGCGAGGGTCAGGGCCAACTCTACCGCCTCCCTCGGCGTTTGTGCGCGATGGAGCCCCTCGATCTGCCGCCACGCTGCCAGCGCGACGACAGGCCGCTGGAGCTTCAGAGCGTGGCCGATCTCGGCGAGAGTTCCCCCTTCGCCGCGAAGAGCGATGACCGCCTGACCCGTTGCGACCACGATAACGTTGCGAGCCTCCCCCATCCCGCTCACGATCGGCACCTTGATGAAAGGGTTTGCCGCGCTTCGGTCGTAGCCCGGAAGGATGCCGACAGTTTGCCCGCCCGCCTCGTGGGCTCCTCGCGCGGCGGCCTCCATCACGCCGCCCAGTCCGCCGCAAACCAGAGTGGCGCCACGCATCGCCAATTCGCGGCCGGCTTCGCGCGCCAACCTTTGCGTTGGCTCATCCGCGGCGCCAGCGCCAATGATCGCAATTGTAATGTTTCCTGCCACCGGCAACCTCCCTGAGAGCCGAACGCCTCAAAGCCGGCAGCGTTTTCGCTGCCTCAGGAACTTGAACCTTCTAGGCGTGCAAGTAGTGCGGGAAGTTCAACCAGTTCCTGCAGAATATAATCAGGGTGCTCATGGTCATTGAATTCCGCCGCTCTTCCGCGCGCAAGCCAAGCGACCGGTATTCGGGCGCGTCGTGCTCCGATTACGTCATCGTAGTGCGTGTCGCCGACGAACAGCACTTGCTCAGCGGGCAGATCGAGCGCGTCGAGAATCAGCGTGAATATCCGCGGGTTCGGCTTTCGAAGGCCGACCTCGGCGGAGATGATGATCGTTTCGAAGAGAGATAGAACGCCGGTGTCAGCGATGATTTGACGACCGGTTTTTACCTCGTCAAAGTTCGACAGGATACCAAGGCGATACCGGCGAGCAAGACCGCGCACAAGCTCGGCGTGGGTCGGCGGAATAGAGGTCGCGGCGCGCACCGCCGCCATGTGGGTCGTGACCAACTCAGAAGCAAGCCCGCAAGGCAGCTCGCCGCCGTTCAATTTGATTCGCTGCAGAGTGCGTGAGAATCGCTCTTCGCAGGTGATTTCGATTTCCTCGCGCTGGCGCTGGTGAGCAATCTCGCCGAGCACCGTGTGATACGCGTCAACGAAGTTATCGATGTCGAATTGGTCGCCAATTGCCGCCCGAAGTTTAGGAAGGAGTAGGGGGATTGTGCTCCGTAAAGTGCGGCCGCCCCAGTCAAAGCTCGGTAGCAGCTGCGGGTTCCAGTCGACGAGCGTCCCGAAGAGGTCCAGGACCACGGCCTGAAATCTGCATTCAGCCATGGCGCGTTACTGCGGCCGCAACGGCGCCAAGGCTCAGCAGATTCAGCACCATAACGGCGCCGTTGAGCCGGACCGACAACTGATGGAGCTTATCGAATCGCGCCTTGACCGTCGGGTCGGGCGTCGGCTGCTCAACCACGGTACGAATCGTGTCAACTTGTGGACGGACGACGATACCGGCGTACAGCGTGATACCTAAGGCCCCGGCCACCAGCAACGAGACCAACCCCCACCATCCGCGGTTTCCCTGCTGATAAAAGAGGAAGTAGAGCGCGACGATCAGCGCCCCCGCACCGACCACGTAGCTGAAGAGGTAGTAGCGGGGGAAAATGCCGCTCACCACTTTGCCGGCGTCGGGCAGCACCAAGCGACTAAAGATGATCGGCGCGACGATCAGCGCGAAGAAGACCATCGCACCCAGCCAGCAGGCCATGCAAAGAAGAAAAAGCCACAGTGTCAGCGTCGTCATCGAGAGCAGCCGCCTATTAAAGAACGATGGAGCGATACGATTAACCGGCTAATTCAGGTAGTCCTTGGTTGCCCTTCCAAGTGGACGTCGCTGGGCAAAGCCGCCGTCCAGCGGATGCCAGGCGCAGACCCTGGGTTCACCGAATTGCCAGCATAAATACACCACCTCGCCCTCTATCTCGGTCGGGAAATCCACCAAACCGAGATCGACATCCTTGAGGGAACCGCCGAAGGCCTCAATTTGAGAGGCGAATTCAGCCATTGCTTGCGCCACATCCTTAAGTTGAGGGCAAAGGCGGATTATTTCATCGAGGCTATGGAGGTCGAGGCGCCATCCGGGTTGCCTTTGAGCCAAATTGCCGAGTTCCGCGCGAAATACCCGTGCCTCGGCTTGCAGGCCGCGCATCAAGAATTCAAGCCGCGGAACCAGGTCGTCCACTTCCTGAACGGTAAATAGCCTCACAAAATCGGTCTTTTTCAAGGTCCACCTAGGGTTGGGACGCGCCTGTCATAGGACGCGCGTCGCGGCGCGTCCGCGTTTCCACCTTGTACCTAACCGGATCGTGTAATAACTTAGTTTTAGCGTGATCCTATGTCGAGGGCCAAGGAACCCGGCTAAGCAGATTGCGATTCAATAATTCAAAATGAGTGACAAGTCGGAATTAAAGGGCGAAAAGCGTTTCGAGCTCGAAGAAGACCTAGGCAATTTCCCGCTGCCCGAGTCGTTGCCGATTCTGCCTTTGCGTGGAATTGTCGTTTTTCCGAGCCAGATCCTTCCTTTTTTGGTCTCACGACCAGCTTCTCTGAGATTAGTCGAGGAGGTAGCAGGCCCTGAGCGCGTCATTGGTCTTGTGACGCAGAAAAATGCAGAAGACGAGAACCCGAGCACCGGAGGGCTCTATCGGCGCGGCACCGCCGTGCGAATCCTCAAGATGCTTCGCTATCCCGACCAGAGCGTGCGTGTCCTGGTGCAGGGCTTGGCCAGGATAGAGGTCGAGGAGTTCGTCAAGGAAGAGCCGTATTTCGTTGCGCGCGTCAAAAAGCTTGCCGACGAGGTCGCGCCGGGCAAGGAGCTGGAGGCGCTGCAGACCCACGTCGTCGGTCAATTTTCCAAGTTCGTCTCGCTTGTGCCCTATTTGCCGGACGAGCTGCAGGTCATGGCTGTCCACGTAAGAGGTCCGGGACGCCTAGCCGACCTTGTTGCTTCCTACATGAAAATCGCGGTCGAGGAAGCGCAGGATTTGCTCGCCACGTTGGACGTCGGCGAGCGCCTTGAGAAAGTTCGCACGATTTTGAGCCGCGAAATCGAATTACTCGAAATCGGACATAAGATTCAGTCTCAAGTGCAGACTGAGCTCAACAAGAATCAACGAGAGTTCTTTTTGCGTCAGC
The DNA here is from genome assembly GCA_021801125.1 of Deltaproteobacteria bacterium. GTDB lineage: Bacteria > Desulfobacterota > Binatia > Binatales > Binataceae > JAJYYI01. The sequence continues at coordinate 9,842 of JAJYYI010000075.1, forward strand.
AGCTCAAAGCGATTCAGAAAGAGCTTGGCGAAGGCGATTCGCGCACTGTCGAGGTTGAGGAGCTGGCGCGCAAAATTGAACAGGCGGGAATGCCCGAAGAGGCGCGCAAGGCGGCTGACAAGGAGCTTGAACGGTTGCGGATGATTCCGCCCGAGTCGGCCGAGCATACGGTGGTGCGCACCTATCTTGATTGGTTGGTCGGCCTGCCCTGGAGCGTAACCACTGAAGACAACCTGGACATCAAGCACGCGCGAGAGGTGCTGGACGAGGATCATTACGACCTCGAAAAAATTAAAGAGCGAATTCTGGAGTTTTTGGCGGTTCGAAAACTCAAGCGCGATACGAAAGGGCCGATCCTATGCTTTGTCGGTCCGCCAGGCACCGGCAAAACCTCGCTGGGGCGCTCAATCGCTCGGGCGCTCGGTCGCAAGTTTGTGCGGCTTTCGCTCGGAGGTATTCACGACGAGGCGGAGATTCGTGGCCATCGCCGGACCTACATAGGCTCGCTACCGGGGCGTATCATTCAGGGAATCCGCAACGCTGGATCGTCCAATCCGCTGTTTATCCTGGACGAGGTCGACAAGCTCGGGATGGATTTCCGCGGCGACCCGGCGTCGGCGCTGCTCGAAGTGCTAGACCCGGAGCAGAACTACAGCTTCGTTGACCATTACCTTGATGTTCCGTTCGACCTTTCCAAGGTGATGTTCCTGACAACGGCCAACCTGCTCGATCCTATACCGGCTCCGTTGCGCGACCGGATGGAAGTGCTGGAACTGCCCGGCTACACCGAGGAAGAGAAGTTGCATATTGCGCGTCGCCACCTGATCCCGAAGCAACTGGTTGAAAACGGGCTTGGCGACCATAAGATTGAGTTCACCCAGGAGGCTCTGTCCGAAATCATTCGGAGCTACACTCGCGAGGCGGGCCTGCGGAACCTTGAACGCGAGTTGGCGCGCGTATGCCGAAAGATCGCACGTGCAGTCACGGAGGGGCTGACCGCGCCGAGTGAGATCAGTGCGGCGATGGTACCGACTTACGTCGGACCGCCGAAGTACTTCCCCGAAGCGGCTGAGCGGACTGCTGATCCGGGCGTGGCAACCGGTCTCGCCTGGACGCCCAACGGCGGCGATATCCTGTTTATCGAAAGCACCAGGATGTCAGGCGAAAAGGGAATTACGCTGACCGGCAGCTTGGGCGACGTGATGAAGGAATCGGCGCAAGCGGCCCTTTCTTACCTTCGCGCGCGGGCAAGCCGTCTGGGAATCCCGGAAGACTTTTTCCAGAAGTCCGA
>JAJYYI010000024.1 GCA_021801125.1 Deltaproteobacteria bacterium
GGCGACCGCAAAGCTGGCGCCAGGGCTACTGCTCAAGCTCACGCCTCATTTTGCTCCCACCGACGCCGGCTATGCCGGACTCTTTTTCAACTTGGCCGCACGTTCAACCCCTGGGATAACCCTATATGTCGCTGCGAGCGCGATCGGCGCGGCGATCGTGGTCATCGGCCTATGGCGTGGAAGGTCCGCTCTATCCAGCTTTGGCATCGCGGCCTTGGCGCTAAGCGGCGTTTGCTTGTGGCTCGGGGTGCTCAAACCCGAGCACGCGAAGATATACACGCTCAAGAGCTTTCTCGCCAACGCTCAAAGGGCAACCGGTGCGGCGCCGGTCTATGTGCTCGACAACGAGGATTATCAAGCGTCCTTTTACTACAAGAAGACCCTGCCGATATGGCGTCGCCAAGAAGGTGTCGCAAAAAGCGGGCAGGGAAACGTGTATTTCCTCGGTTGGACAGAGGACCTGCTCCGTGCTCAGCCACCCGCAGGACGCCGACTGAAGATAGATTTTTGTAATAGCGTGGGTCGTCCGCACGGCCGAATGTGCCTGGCACATCTGGATTGATCGCGGCTCTTTGATCCGGCTTGCTGATACAGAAACGCCGGCCTGGCGACCGACGGAATTTAATAAGGCGGAGTGTTTTTCATGACTGATTGGCTAAACTTTATCGCGTCTCTGGCACTTCCTCTGTGGGGTATCGGCGCTGGCTATCTCGGGATGCGCTTTCAGGCCCTAAGCTGGTTGACATGCGGCGTCGGCACCTTCCTGGTCGGCATGGTACTGTTGGCCGGCAATCCTCTGGTGGCCCGCAGGTTTTACCGGCTTTAATGTAGTACTTGAATTCCTCCCGTGGGGCCCGCTTCGGCGCGCACTCCCGCACGGTCCTGGCTGGCCATCGAGAAAAGGAGTCTACCGTCCTTAACCACTCTCAAGGTCGGCAAAAACAACGGTGTGAGGTCACGCGGAGCTGAATCGCGGATTTACACCGCATCGCGCGAAGCCCTGTGCGCCAGGGGAAAGATTACACACTCCTACCCTACCCGGCACCCCGACGGGCAAGGCGCCAGTTGGTCAATTGCCCGAACGCAGTGGTGGTGTTAGCATTCTTTTGGGATGCCTATATACGAGTATCAGTGCGCTAAATGCTCGGCTGTGAGCGCCGTGGTAGTGCTCGGCCGGGACTCTGATGAAAAGCCGACCTGTCGGCGATGTGGGTCTAGGCGGCTCAAGCGCGTTTTGTCTACATTTGCCGTGGTAGCGAGCGAGGAATCTCGCCTTGAGAGCTTCGACCCCTCCGCGGCGCGCGGCGAGTCGTTTTATAAGGACTCGCGCAACGTGGGTTTGTGGGCGAAAAAGCGGGCCCGCCAGATGGGCGTCGATCTGGGCTCGGGTTTTGAAGAGACGGTCGAGAAGGCGCGCAGCGGGGAGTTAGTAAAGGACATGCTTTGAGAGGCGCGCGTCGAGATAGCTGCCCCAATGAAACTGCCAGAGGAAGAAATCGTTAAAGTTTATGAGAAGGAGGACGGGAGTAGCACCCGTCCGACAAGGCGTACGCCATGAGCCCTCCGGACGAAAAAGACCGGCTTGGTCAGAAGCTGCGGGACGTGGAAAAGGCGCGCGAGGACCAATGGGCAGCGCAGCAAGACCGCGAGCTTATCGAGAAACTGCGACGCAAAGGTGGCGCGCAGAAACGGCAGATGAAATGCCCCGAGTGTGGGCAGCCACTGGAGACGACCACTAGAAATAAGGTTTCGATGGCCCTATGCTCCGCACATGGAGCTTGGCTTGAAAAAGCAGCGCTGGATGCGCTGCTCGGCGAGACCCGGGATACTCAATAACCCAACGGTTTATCCGCCCTGCAAAGAGCCGCGCGCGCGTTGAACTCGGGCTCTAGGCCGTCCGCGTTCCTTTACCAAAGGTGAAACCTGCGGAGCGGCCGTCAGCCGGTCAATCGCCGCTTGGGTGCGATTCATTGTCTCGAGCAGTTCGATTTGCGCTCGGACACGGTTCAGCAAGCGCTCTTTCGAGACAGGCTTTACCAAGAAATCGCTCACGCCCAGGCGCGCTGCGCGCATCCGCGACAGACTGTCGTCTCTGGCCGTGACCACGATTATCGGGATTTCCGCCGTCGTCGGGTCGCGTTTGAGCGCCTGACAGACCTCAAAGCCGTCCATCTCCGGCATCATGAGGTCCAACAAAATCACCGCCGGGCGGGTGCTCGCCAAGAGCTTGAGGCAGTGCGCGCCGCTGCTTGCTTCTATCGCGTTGAGTCCGCTGCTTTTCAACAACAGCGCCAAGACCTTGCGCACGTCCGGGTCGTCGTCGACCACCATAACGCGCCGGACTGCGGGCCTGGTCAAGGGTTTGCGCCTGGCAGCCGCGAGAGTCTTCACCGTCACGCCCGCCCGTCCATCGCTATTACGCCGCATCGGCGCAGCTTGGCTGAAAATGTCGTGCGTTTAAGGCCAAGCAACCGGGCCGCGGCCTGCTTATTGCCGCCCGTGCGCTTGAGAGCCTCGTTGATATAGCGGCCTTCCAGGTTGCGTATAACGGCACTCAAATCGACCCCGCGCTCGTCCAGCGCGACGCTTGGTCTAGAGTCGCCAGCCGGATGGATTCCGGCCCGGATCACCTCGGGCAATTGCTCGACGTCGATCTCATCCCGGTCGCTCAGGACGGTCAACCTTTCGAGGAGATTCTCAAGCTCGCGCACGTTGCCCGGCCAGTCGTAGGCCCACAGCGAAGCCATCGCCTCCTCGGTGACTGACCAATTGCGACGCCCCTGGCGCGTTCGCAAGCGCTCAAGGAAATACTCAACCAACATCGGAATGTCGCTGCGCCTCTCGCGCAGCGACGGCACCGTAATAGGCACTACCTGGAGCCGATAAAAGAGGTCCTCGCGAAAAGTTTTCTCACGCACCGCTCGGGCCAAGTCACGATTGCTGGCGGCCGTGACGCGCACGTCAACTCGCACCCCGCGGTTGGCTCCCAACGGTCTCACCTCGCGATCTTCAAGCACACGCAGCAGCTTGGCCTGCAGGGCGAGCGGCATCTCGCCGACCTCATCCAGAAAGATCGTTCCGCCGTGAGCGGCTCCGAATAGACCCTGACGCGGCGCCACCGCACCGGTGAAGGCGCCGCGCTCGTGGCCGAACATCTCGGATTCCAGCATCTCGTGCGGGATCGCCGCGCAATTGACCGGAACAAACGGCTTGGAAGCACGTGGCGATCCCGCATGAATCGCACGCGCCACCACTTCTTTGCCCACGCCGCTTTCGCCGCCGATCAAAACGGTCGAGTCGGTTGCCGCGACTCGGCCGATAAGCTCGCGCAGCCGAACGATCGATGGATGATTACCGATAAGTCCGATCGGCGCTCCAGGCAAACCCGCGCCTTCAGCACTCTCTATCGAGGCGGCCGTCATTCCGTGTACCACCTGCTATCGCCTACAACCGAGCCCCCGTCATCCGGTCCGCTGCGCGAAGGGGCGCGTCGGACCGTCCGGCGTCACATCCGACGAAAATAGGAGTTGCGACGCCGGGGTCAGCTTGCCGCGTCAGTCAGCATTTCCCTGTACACCGCCGCCTGCCCGGGTGCCTCCGCCACGGAAATCTCGAGCACGGCGAGACCCTCGAGCGCGGAACGTTGGGCAAGTCTTCGGCGCAGTTCACCGCAGATGAACCGTGCCAGCTCCTCGGCCGAACTGTGAACTATAGGCAACAACCGCACGTCGCTAGCCGGAAAGATAAACTCGTCCTCCCCAAAACGGACGGCCACGCGCTGGTCGCCCCAGCGCTCGATCTCCAGGCAATCGCTCTCGGCCGGCAGAAGCGTACGTTCGTCGAGAGAGCCGACGATCTCTCGCACTATTTCCTTGACCAGCCCGAAATCCAGCACGTAGCCGGTGGGCGCCAAGCGGCCTTCTATTCGCACCCCGACCTGGTAGTTGTGTCCGTGCAGGGCTTCGCGAAAGCCCGGATAGGCCATGAAGTGGGCGGCGGAGAACTTGAGGTTCTCCTTGGCGACCACGACCGAGAACTTAGAGTTCGCCATCGCGCTTGCCACCCGCTTCGCCATCTGCATGGTTGAACAGCGGCGAAAGTAACTGCGGGTCACCGCCACGAAACCGTTCCCGATAGCGATAATCGCTCAGCGAGGTAGCGGCCAAGAAATATCCCGGTTCATCACGGCTTGCGCTCTTGAGCGCTCGAACCAAATCGCGCGCCCACGCGCCGTCTAACTCAACTTGCTCAAGCAAATCACCTAAATCAAGCCCATGCCAAGCGCCCAGCAGGCATTCCACAAAATAGCCAATCTGGGCTGGCCGGTCGACGGCGAGCGGGTGACGCCCTTCCAGCACCTCGGGCAGTCTAATGAAGCGGTCGATGCCGCACTCGCGGCGGCGGGAAATTACCTCTGCAGCGCCGCTGCCTTCGAAACCGGAACCGATCGCGATAATCCCAGTGAACCCCTCGTCGAACTCCAAAGGATGAAAAATGTAGCCCGGCGAAGTATAACCCAGAAGCTCATAAAGCGCGCGGCGATATTCAGGAAAGCGCCCATGAGCGCGCTCGGAAAGTTCCAGCAAAAACTCACCGAGCGAAAACCCGGCGTGATCGGCCAGCCCAATCAACTCGACGAACTTGTCGGGGCGATATTCCTCGCGACGGGCGATCGCCGGCGCACTGGCGCGGCCGAAGACCAAGCCGAGCGCGCCGATTTCACCTGCTGTCGGCACCAGACCGATTCGCGCCTTGGGCGGTTCGTCGACGTTAAGCGGCTCAAGATCCATGGCGAGATAATCACCGTGGCTCGAGGGTTTGGCCAGGCCGCGTCGCGCTCCACGAATCAAAACCGGGAAAGCGTCCTTGGCCCTAAGCTCGCTCCTGCCGCCCCGGCGCACCGTGAGCAAGCCCGACCCGCTCATCAGCGAGCCATGACCAACCACCACCAAATCCTGCTTGGTCAGAGCCAGGCCGCCTACACCCATCCCGCCCATCCTAAAGGTTCATCGCCCGCGCCGTGGTCCGATCCACCGGCTCACGATACGAAGAAAGTGACCCATCCCAAACGTGCTGAGACCCAGCGTCGGCCCCCGCGCTTGCGCAAAACATCAAGGACTGACGGAAGTGCGTGGGGCTAAAAGCCCAAGACATCTCGCATGGAATAAAGGCCCGGCTTCTGCACCGCCAGCCAGCGCGCGGCGCGCAGGGCGCCCTGCGCGAACGACTCGCGGCTTTGCGACCGGTGAATCAGCTCCAGGCGCTCGCCGCGCCCGCCGAACAAGACCGTGTGATCGCCGACGGCGTCGCCGGCGCGAAGCGCCAGGATTGCGATCTTGTCGTGAGGCCGCTCGCCGGTTAACCCCTCGCGGCCGAAAATCACGTTGCCGCCGAGTTCGCGCCCACGCGCCTGCACCACCGCTCGTCCCAGTGCCAAGGCCGTCCCGCTCGGAGCATCCGCCTTGAACCGATGATGCAGCTCCGTTATCTCGACATCGAAGTCGGGGACCGCCGCCGCGACCTCCGCCACGATCTTCATCAAAACGTTGACGCCCACGCTCATGTTCGGCGATACCAGAGTCCGCGTTTTCGGGCCAAGGGAGCGCAGCCGCTTGTCCATTTCGGGCGTGAAACCGGTGGCTCCGATGACAATAGCGGCGCCACGCTCTGACGCAATCTCCAGATGCTGCATCGCCGCTTGGGCACTGCTGAAATCGAGCGTCACCGTGTCGCACCCCGCCAACTTAGCGTAATCGTCATCCACCACCACGGAAAGCTTGCCACATCCCGCAAGCTCACCCGCGTCCGAGCCCAATGCAGGATGACCCGTCGCCTCGACCGCTCCGACCAGAGCCAGAGAAGGCTCCTGTGCGATCAAGGTGACCAAGGTGCGGCCCATACGGCCGGCCGCGCCGGCCACAATCAGCTCAAGTTTCTCTGCCACATCCCCGACCTCTTCCGCCAACGCGCGTTGTTTGCGCCTGACTTCTCTCGCCGGCGCGTCGTCGGACACTCTATGCGCGGGGCGCGTTACGCCGCCGCGGGAGCTGGAGCGGCAGGCGCGGCCGCCTTGCCGTGAGCGGCGTTCCAATGCTGTTCGCAAAGCGCGCCCTTAAAACGCGGTTTGCGGCAGTTCTCCGCCGAACAAATCTTGTAGCGCGGCTTTGGCATCTCGCCGCGTCTCCAAAGACGATAATGCTTGCGGCAGTAACGCTTCGAGACCGCCGCTCGTCCGCATCCTTCCGCCCTACAGGGACCTTTCTCAGCCATACATTCCTCACTGTCGGACCGAAATTCGCAACCTGGCCCGGCTAACGTCTTTGAAGATCTTTAGCAGACTCACCCTCTAGAAACCGCACCCCTACGCCACAATTATCCGCCGATACCAACAGGAAATGGCGCGAGCGCTGAAACGTTCCTGAGGCTTGGCCGAGAGACCGCCCGCAGCCTTACCCCTTCTACGGCTTGAAGCTCGACGGCGGGGCGAGAAAGGACAGCGGAATGGTTACGGCATTGTACAGCGCTAATCGCGGACCGTACGCGGCCTCAAAAAAACCAATACCGGTGGCAGGCCGAACCAAATTGGTTCGATTGAAGATATTAATCAGAGTCAACTGGTCCCAGGCTTGGCCAATGCCGGGAATGTAGAAACTGCGCCCCGCGCCGAGGTTGAGCCACCACCATATCGGTAACTGCTCGGTGTTGGCAAAACCGCCACGATATCCGCTGCCGAAAAGCCCGTCAATGCTAAGCAGGTACTTACCCCAACGGTAGACTATACCGCCGTTGGCGCCGAAAAGTGGCTCGTGGTCGAGAATGAAATAATGGTCGGCCATGTACGCGAGCTCGGCAGCGGTGAAGTTGTACTGCCCGCTCGCAACCCCCATCTCTTCGTCCCGCGCCGCTGTGAAGTTAATTCTGACCGTTAGATCCTCGCGATTATAGGCCAGCGTCTCCTCGAAACCCCATCCGTAGCCGTGGTCATAGTTAAACGGAATATAAATCGGAACGAAGCCAAACTGCCCTTCGTCCAGGTAATGTTTCGACAGGCGGAAGTAGCTATCCTGACCAAGAGTGAGGTTAGGCGTCAAATGATCCACCACCCCCGCGTCCCAGTACCAGTCGCGCTCCGGATAGGGAAAGGGATTGCCGCTTTGGCTGAGCGCCCCAGTCGTGCCGGCGAATTTCTGGAAACTTAACGGCGAGACGCCCGAAAAAGGGGGAGGCTGAAAATAACGCGCGAAGCCGGCGTGGACGGCCGTGGTTTTTGTGGCTTGGTAGAGCAGATTGATATCGGGACTGATCTGGTTGCCCTTAACAAAGCCCAAAGCCTCGTCAAACCGCGCGCCGTATGTGGCACGCAACTTCTCCGTAACCTGCCATGTGTCCTGCAGGTAGACGCCAAGGAGCGTGTCAGTACCGTGAAACTCGTCTGCGATCGCCTCTGGCACATCGCTCGTCTGCTGACCCTGGCTGTTGACCGGAAAGACCAACGAATAGTTGTTAAACGCGATATTGTAACGGCCTGCGTAAAACCCGAAGCCAAGCAGATGGTTGTGAGTCAACTGGTAGGTTGCGTCACCTTCAAGCGTGTTGGCGAGGTCGGTGTGGGTGACATCGGAAGCCACGCCCTGGTAAATCATGTCGCCGATCGGGTCGGGGTTAAAAAGCTGAGTGTTATAATGTCCACCGTAGGCGAGCTGATACGAGAACGACGGACCGACTGTACCACTGAGCGCAAGCAGGCCGAAGTAGTCGTCCTGTTCAAGCCCCGAGTCAATGATCGTAGAAGGATAATTGGCTGGGTTAACGCCTGCTAAGTTGTAAAGGACGGGTTGGTTCGGGACGTTGGGGAACTGATTGTTCATCACCGTGATTCCCGTAATCAGGCTCAAGCGAGCGCTCGAGCTTAGGTCGTAGGTGAAGTATCCGAACCCCTGCCCCTGGTTAGTGTAATCATGAATCGGCATCGGCCCCGGCGTGGCAGAATCCAAGCCAAGCGCTGAGTACTCGTAAAAGCCGGTCACATAATAACTGAGCTTGCCCTTGCATCCAGCCCACTCAAAGCTGGGTTCAGCGGTTTGGCGCATTCCCCCGTACGCTGTGAAGACGCCGATAGGTTGCTCGCATCCGTCTTTTGTCCGTATATCGATCACGGCGGAATTGCGATATCCGTATTGCGCGGGCAAGATCCCGTCCAACAGGCTTACACTGCGAATGAGCCGTGAGTTGAGGAACTGCCCGAAACCAGGCTCAGTGGTCACGTCGAGCGGCAGCATCAGGCCATTGATTCGCCACTGAAAGTCGGCATGCTCACCGCGGACGTGAAACTGGCCGTCAAGATCACGCGCAACGCCGGGCATCTGCGTCAACACCCCGGTCATCGTGGTGTTGTTGCCCGCTGGAAGCTCGTTGATATCATTCTGCGTCAGTGTGTATTGGTTCGCCCCGGTTGATGACAGTCGCACTTGAGACGGCAAGCGCGAAGTCTGGAGCGGGACGCTTAACGCATGCTCCGACTCCAGAGCAAGCGTGATCGACTTCGGTGGTCTGGAGCCGTCAACTTGCACGATGACGATCGCGGGCTTAAAGCCCTTCTTACTTCCGATAGCGGCAAATACTCCGGGTGGTACGCGTCTCAAGACAAAATCACCGTGTTCGTCGCTCTGCGCCCGCGACACCACGGTTTGATCGGCGCGCTTAAGCTCAATTTGAACGTCAGGCAGCGGCCGTTTGAGAGCGTCAGTGGCGTGACCGCGAACTGTTACGACGGCGCGTCCGTTGCCTTCAGCTAGAGCGGGCTGACGCGAAAGGAGCGTGACCAAAGCCGTCGAGACGCCGAGGACCACGCGGCGTGTGAGCGCGCGTCCCTGCTGGAACAGCCTCGAATAACGCCGGCGGCTTAGCAGCCATGCGACGACAATGATCCCAGTGGCCAAAATTCCAACTCGCGCGGTGCTCGAAAGACTAAGCATCCGGTAGAGCAGACCGTCAAAGTGAAGCCACCCTCCGAACAGCCTGAGCCATTCCCCAGCGGCAACAAACAGCGCGAGCCCCGCCGAAAGACCGGTCAACACCAAGTTGAAGCGAAGCTTGCGCGCAGCGTCCGTGAAGGTCCAATCGTAAATGGTCATAACCAAGATGCCGTCGAGGGTATCGACCAAACTCATCCCGGCGGCAAACAACAGTGGAAATACCGTCACACCCCAAAGCGGAAGCCCACTGTGGAGAGCAGCGGCCGTTGAGAGACCGAGGATCGCTATCTCGCTGGCGGTGTCGAAGCTGAGCCCGAACAAGAGCCCGATCGGGTACATGTTCCAGCTCGCTTGGACGCGCCTGTAGAGGAAGCCAAACAGACGTGTCGTGATGCCGCGGTCGGCAAGAAGCTGGTCGATAGCTTCCACCGACCCCCCAATGGACGGATCGCGGCGGATCGCATCGGCCGCCCGGCGTAAACATCGAAAGATCCCTACATTGATGACGCCGATAAACGTCAGAAAGCCCGCGGAACAGAGTGCACCGACCACACTGTGAAGGCTAAGCTGCAGCCACTGTCCGGCGCCCGGGCTAAGACGCGCCGCAATCACCACAATCAATGAGAGCAAGGCCACAACCGTTGAGTGGCCGAGCGCAAAAAAGAGACCCGTCGAGGCCGTTCGCTGACCGTCTTGGCGAAGCTTACGCGTTACGTTGTCAATCGCGGCGATGTGGTCGGCGTCGAAGCCATGGCGCAGTCCTAGGCAATAAGCCAAAACGCCAGCACCTAGCAGCGTTCCGCTTCCAACGAACGACAGAGCGGCAAGCGAAATACACGCCACAATATTCACGCCGCACATGGTAACCAGCGGCGCACAGATGATTTGATTTCCTCCAGGCGCAGTAACTGGGACAGTGGAAAGAACGGAAAGAGATGACGGGGTTTGCGGTTTAAGCGAGTTCACGCGCATGTCAGTCTGCTAGTCGGACGCCTGGGCGCAGGCGTTACACCTTCTCATCGTAGGAAGAAGCAATGCTCGACGGTCCGCTGGGTTGGGGGGTTCGCGCAACGAGTTGCGGCACTCGTCGGTAGGCGTTCCGCTAACAACATCAGACCATTAGCCCTCCCCAGACAGCGAAGAACCCTGGTGTTGTGCACGTGTCCTCGGGTTCAGCGCAGGCAAGACCAGTATCATCGAACATCCTGCCCGTCAAGAAAATTTGATCCCCTCCCAAGTCATGGAAGAGATTGAGGCTCGCTTTCGATTCGGAGAGCTGGCTATTTCCGTATCTAAATCGTGCCTGTGCAGCGTCGCACTCAGACATGCAACGCTGTTGTCAGACCGTACGGCCTTAGGTGGCCAGCATACGGCGTCAGGGGAGCCGGGGCGGGCTTTCTTGGATTGCCGAGTGAGGCAACCTCGAGCTCCGACCCGTTCGCCCTCGACGTGGCAGAAAGCGTCGCACTTTACCGGCGCCTGTACAGCAGCCACGCCACACACCAAGCCGCCAGTAGAACAAGCGTAACGATCAAACCCATGGAGAAAGAGTCAAGCTTTTCGGCCAAACTGCGTAGCCCACCTCGGCTGGAGGCCGCGAATTTAATCCACCCCACGAGCGCTACACCCAGGGCGACTCCCGCCGACACACCGGTGACCGTCAAATTGAATGATAGCTTTCTCGCGGGGTCGGAGAAGGTCCAATCGTACATCCCCATCATGAAGGCGCCATCCATGCCGTCGATCAGCACCATTCCCGCCGTAAGCATCACTGGAAAGATCATGATGGTCCACAGTGGCAGCGTGCCGTGGGAAGCCGCCTCGCCGGAAAAGCCGAGCACCGCGACCTCGGTTGCGGTGTCGAAACCTAAGCCGAAAAGAAACCCGATCACCAGCATCTGCCAACTCGCGCTTATTCGCCGGTATATAGTCGAAAAGATTCTCCCGATGAGGCCGCGCTGGCTTAGCAGCGACTCAAATTCACGGCTCCAACCGTCTGCCTTCACATCAGTTGTGCTGGCGACCCGACGCAACTGAAAGAAGATCGCGATATTGATCGCGCCCATTACCGTTAGGAACGAGGCCGGGGCAAGCCTGCTCAAACTACCGCCCGACAAGCGGGTAAGAAGCTCGTGGCCTACGTGCGAATGTCCGGCTGCGATCATAAGCACGCACAGGAGCATTACGGTCGCCGAATGTCCGAGCGCGAAGAACACTCCGATAGTGAGGTTACGCTTTCCGTCGTGCCGCAGTTTTCGCGTTACATTGTCGATGGCCGCAATATGGTCAGCGTCGAAACCGTGGCGCATTCCGAAAAGAAAGCACAACGCACCTAAGCTCAGCACCGACCGGTCTATGGCGGCCGCGAAGCTCGCCAGGGCTAGCCACGCGCTCAACGCCAATACGAACAGAGCGCAGAAGAGCACGGCAGCTTGGCGCCGCATTGACCGGTTGACCAGCACACCTGTTGAGCGCAGGGCGAGGCACGAAGAGCTACTGCCCGAGGACATGAAAAAACCTCGTTTCCTGAGGAAACGAGGCTCACGTAGCCGGCAAGGCCAAGCTCACGGACGCTCCGTTTCCACGCGGAGAATTTCTGTCCGATCCGTCTCGGGTAGGTCTCCTGGCTCGTGGCTTTCAAGGGTCTTCCCGACCCTTACCGCCGCCTTTCAGCCTTCCCCAGGCTTGGCCTGAGTGGCTCAAACGAAAGACGGCTTGCCACATACAGTGGCGGGACCGCGCCGGCCTTTCACCGGCTTCCCTGTTATGCCCTCGCGGGCACCCGACACGCCAAACTTACGGTAGCAGTGAATATCGAACTGCGAACTTCATGTCAAGCAAGCCAACTAGGCTAGCGTCAGCCGGAGCGGAAGGCAGGCATCAAGCGATCGTGGTTTAGCGAGGAACAAATCATCGGGGTGCTGAAGGTTGCCGAGGCAGGGCAAAAACGGCGCAGGCGCGCCGCAAGCACCCACCCTCGACACGGACCCCTGCGGATGCTGAATTGAGCGCGCGGATCATCGGAATCCACCGCTGCTCGCGCCAGGCCAGCGGCGCCCCGAGCATCTACGCCGAACTCAAGCAACCGGGCATCCAGGTGGGATGCAAGCCGAGGTTAAGAGGTCGATGGGCTCGGTGGGCGACTGTTTCGACAATGCGATGAGCGAGAGTTTCTTTGCCACGGTCGAATGCGAGCCGCTCGAGCGCCGGCGCTTCAAGACCCATGTCGACGCCCGCATCGCCGTCTTCGACTTCATCGAGAACTGGGACAATCCTCATCATCACCATTCCGCCCCGGGCTACCTATCGCTGCTTGCCTAAGGACGCCTTCATCGAGGTCAGACGGAGCGGAACATGAGAACCTGGCACGCTCTGCGCACCCCTTGGCCGCCAGAAGATTTGAGCGCCAAATGGTGCTGGAAACCGCGGCCTCGGATCCAGAACCCGTATGCTTTTGGTCTTCAGCCTCAAACCGCGTGAAGGCAGGGCCGAAATGCTGGTGCCAGACCAATGCCAAGAGGACACTTTCAACGACCCTAAACCAATCAACGAACCAAGCCCAACACGGTCAACCAAAACGAGGCAGGTCCACGCCATCCATCAAATTTCACGAATTAGATACCGGTTTTTAATTGAAATTTAATCGAAGCCGCACTGAGTCTTCAACGTCTAGCCTCAAAGACCAAACTTGGGCAGAGCCTCGTTAAGCAGTACAACGGTGAAAGTGGATTCCCCAGCGTGGCGTAACGCACTCGATAAAATCCGTCTATGGAACGCCGACGTGCCCCACACGCTGATCGCCAGCCGGGCGATTCGCGGTGTCGGACAGGGAATGATGCTCGCCGACTTCGCCTTATACCTAAGGGCGCTAGGATGGAACGCCGCCGGAATTGGCGCGCTGCTGAGTTTGGGAGCATTGGGCGAGATCATCGCTTGTATCTTTGTCGGATGGGCGGGCGGCCGCGGAAGCAAAAAGCTGATGCTCATTGTTGGAGAGAGTCTGACGCTCGCCGCCTGCCTTATCGCGACTTACTCCAAAGCCGCTCCGATGCTCGCGGCGGCGTCGTTATTGGGCGGCCTTGGCCAGCGCTCCAACGGTTCTCCGGGACCGTTTTCGCCGGCGGAACAAGCGTTGTTCGCAGACTTTTCATCGCTTTCCAGTTTAGGGGCGATATTGAGTATCAATTCGGCCACCGGCTTCGCCGGTCTCGGAACGGGAGCTTTAACGGGCGCTTGGCTCGTCGCCTGGGGAGGACGATTTTCAGATGGGGAAATCTTTCGTCCCCTGTTCATCTTCTCGGCAACTGCCGCGTTTGCAAACATGCTCTTGCTCGCGTCGATCTCCGAACCTCCGAATCAGCAGCGCGACGAAGCCGCTTCGGCCGTCGAAGACGGGGCCGTCAGGCGGTCGGACGGGCGGTCTTTGAGCTGGTTGGTTTTGACCAACCTTCTCAACGGCGCCGCTATTGGCATGGCTGATCTTTTGGTGCCGTTCTGGTTTGCGAAGCAATTTCACGCGAGACCGTCGTCAATAAGCCTGCTGATGGCGCTGACGTTTTTTCTGACCGCGTTGCTGGCCTGCACGGCAGCGTTCCTGGTTTATCGAGTAGGACATCTGAAGTTGCTCCTGCGAACCCAGTTCATATCGGCTGGGCTGCTGGTCGTGTTGCCCCTAATCCCGCTTTATTGGCTAGCCTGCGCGATACTCGCAGCGCGCTACGCCCTGACACGCTCGCCGGCCGGCGTGAGGCAGACTCTCACGAACGCCTCGGTGCAGCGGAAAAGGATCGGGCTCGCCACCGGCCTCAACGTTTCCTCGCTGCAGGCCGGCCAGCTTTTCGCCCCGTTGCTCGCGGGTCTGCTGATGGACCACGGACGAAACGCTGTTCCCTTTTTTCTGGCCGCAGCTTGCCAAGCGTTCGCGGTGCGCTTCTACAAGCGTTCGTTTCGCGAGCTGGCGCTGGATGCGCGAACCGAGCCTACGCTCCAGGGATCGGAGCCCAGCCGCTCGCGTGCGCCGAGCCTCTCAAGCTGAAACGTCTCGACAAGTGCGCAGCGATGGAAGTACTCGCTACGGTAAAGGCGGAGGAAAGAAAGAATACGATGACAACCAGATTGGTGGGGTTTATCGACCGTTGGCTTGCCGTACCCTTGAGCTTGACTTTGCGATGGCTCGCATGCGGCGTCACGGCCGTGCGCGGCCGGCGCAGCATACCCGCACGGGGACAGACGATTTGCCTCGCGAAATTCGCCCGCCTCGGCAGCATCATCAATACCATACCGACGCTGCAAGCGGTGCGTGAGCGCTACCCCTCAGCGCATATCGTCTATGTGACATTCGCGCGACACCGAGAACTCGTCCGGCGTCTTTCGTACATCGACGAAGGCTTGTTTATCGACGAACATTCCGCGCTTACGTTAGTTTATTCTTTTTACGTCGCGACGCGGCGCCTAAGACAACTATCTCCTAGCTTTTACTTGGATCTACAGTGCTACACGCTCACCTATTTTTCAGCGCTGGTCGCAACACTGAGCGGTGCTTCGCGAACCATTGGCTTTTTCCGTCAGTCGAGCCTCGCGAAGAAGCGCTTGCTCGATAACGCCATATACTTCAACGCGTTTCAGCCACTGCAAACCGGGTTCGAGCAGGTTGCCGCCGTGATCGGGTGCGAATTACGCGCTTCGTCGAAAACTGATAATTACTGCTTGACTACTCTTGCGAGGGACAGAGAGGAGCTGGAGCGTTATCTAGACCCTGAAGACACAATGGCCACGCCGCTACTGGTGATCAACCCGAACGCTTCCGCCGCCTGTCTTGAACGCCGATGGCCCAGGGAGCGTTTCGCCGAAACGGCTTACGCGCTGCTCAGGCGAATCCCCGATTTGCGTATCATGCTGATCGGGACGGCCGAAGAGCGCGGCTACGTCGAGGGGCTGCGTTTCGCCATCGACTCCAACCATGAACGGGTGTTGAACCTTGCCGGAATGCTCTCGGTGGGAGGTCTGCTGGCGCTGCTCAAGCGAGCGAGCTGCCTGCTCACCAATGACAGCGGTCCGATGCACTTGGCCTTCGCGCTGGGAATCCCGACAGTTGCCCTGTTTGGTCCAGTTAATCCGCAAGACCATGTCTCTCAGGCTAACCAGCAAAAAACGGTCATTTTCTATCAGCCGGTCTCTTGCAGTCCATGCATGCAGCGGATCCCCGTGGCCTCGGTCCGAGACGCATGTCTGGCACTACTCACCGCAACTCCACTGCGCGGCGGTCTCGCCGCGCAGTGGAAACCGGCCCCGCGCACGACACCCATGCCCGACCGGGATAGGATTGCCACTCGATTCCCGCCTGGTAGTTATGCTGCAATAGGCCGCTCAGGAAGGCTAAGCGACAAAGAGACAACGACGTATTTCTTACAATAAAGGCTGTCACTGGCAATACGAAATGACGCCTCACACGGCGACCGCAAATCTAGGCCAGAGGCGAATGCGAGAACGGAGACCAGTTATGAAACCTCGTGTAGGGTTCAGCGTGTACTTGGCGGCTGCGATCGCCTTACACAGCTCAGTGGCTTTTGCCCTCAACTTTCCCATTGGCCACGCGCCTACGCAAGCAATCATAGCCGGTTCAGCCGCCGCTGCTATCCTGCCGACGGTGCCTCTGATGTTACAGGGCCAGAGCGGGTTCTCACTGCTCGGGTCGGAGCTTACCGCCGACGGCGAGTATCTCGGCAACAACTTGGTTTGGGACGCCGAGGATGTGGTCACTTCACCACTTTATATAGCCGACGAAAACAGCCCCTTCCGCTCCGGGGAGTTTTACCTAATTGTGTTTGGGTTGGGAGCCGTGTGGAGCGGCTCGTTCGGGCTCGACAAAATAATGAAAAACAACCTCGTGTCGATGAGCGGGACGGATGCGGGCTTGCTCGAGCATGTCAGCTATGGCCTCGTCAGTTCAGCGACCGCCGGACTTTACGGCTACGGACTATATTCGGGCGATACCCGGGCGCGTGACATGGCGATAACCGCGGGTGAAGGCGCCGGCATCGCGACGCTCTTGGACGCCGCTATCATAAAGCCCGCATTCGGTCGGCTGAGACCGCGCCAGACCAACAATCACGGGGCTTTCTTTTCCGGAGGCGCGTCGTTCGTCTCGGGCGACGTGACACCGATGTTCGGCTTGGCGGCCGGCGTGAGTGAGTATTTCAATAACGCCTGGTACGTTGCGGCGCCCATCTATGCCGCTGCGTTTACCGACGGGTTTGGCCGGATGGGGTACAACGCGCACTGGTTCTCGGACGTAGTCGGCGCCGCGCTGCTCGGTACACTCACGACCGAGTTGTTGATTCACCTGCACGCCGAGCACGCCTTGGACAGCGGCAGCCGATGGCATCTGTTTGCCGAAACTCCGCCACCGACTCCGATGGACCCGAACGGCTTCGGGTTCGGGGTCGGACTGGCGTACAACTGGTAGACGAGGGTGTCGGGACACTGCCGGAACCGTTGCGAGCTTCACGCGCAGGGGCGATCCCCGCTATAGACCACTGGAAAATTTCACCACCGGCTTCTCGCGCCGGTGCAGGAGATCCACATCACGACAAAATGTAACGGGCCGCCCCTTACAGCTTCACGCTTGTTCATGCCTATGCCGCTTCGCGGCCAGGAACAAACGCGTGTCGCTCGCCTCAAGGAGCCATAAAACAGCCCACAGCGATACTCGCTTCGGAACTAAACGCGGGCTGAGGCTAGCCGTTGGAAACCCGGTCAAAAGACACCGAACGGCGCACCCATGAATCCACCGCCCATGAATGGCCCTCCCATCATAGGCATCCCCATCCCCGGCTCCATCATGAACGGCCCTCCGCCAAAGCCCATGCCCCCGAACGGTCCGCCCATCATCATCGGACCACCCATCATGCCCGGCCCGCACCCGAATATCCCGCCGATTAGCGCTAGCAAGCAAACCGCGACAGTCAGCCTGACCAAAATCTTCATAGCGTTTTGAGATCCTCGCAATCGTTGCCCAGAGAACTAGCTTTTCTTCGCTGTGGGCCCTTACGCAAATCGATCACCGGCCCTGCGGAAGGCCCGCGATCAGTTTGCCATCCTGATTGTAAACCGCGATCCCCGGCTTCGACTGTTGCGTACCCAGGGCAAGCAACGTCTCGCCGGACCCGCCATGAAAACTCAACATGGCGTCACCGCTGCGCGCGACTCTAAGTTCGGTGCGGTCTTTGCCTTCCTGGTCGTATACCGCTATCCCCGCCAGCCCCAAGGACGTTATGCCGAGCAGGATACGGGTCTTCCCCTGAGCGTCGCGCAGTGCCAGGGCGGGCGCGCCGTTGCCGTCAATGTGAAACTCACCCCGGTTAAGACCATTGGCGTCATACAGAGAAAGAAGCGGATCTCCGGTGGCGGTAAGAGCAGTTACAACGCGTGGCTTTCCACTTTTATCGAAAAGGGTAAATCCGGAGCTTTGGCCTTCGATGCCGAAGATCGCTCGCCGCCGGCCATTTTCATCATAAAAGACCAGCCCGGCGCGTCCCACTTCGCTTTGGAGCGCGGCTAACGGCTTGCCATTGGCATCCACCATTACAAAGCGCTGGGCCACCACACGTTGCGGGTAGGCTTGTCCGGCAAACACCGGCCGGACCAGCGATATGCACTGCGCGGCGAA
Organism: Deltaproteobacteria bacterium; assembly: GCA_021801125.1. Lineage (GTDB taxonomy): Bacteria > Desulfobacterota > Binatia > Binatales > Binataceae > JAJYYI01. Next base: position 17,644 of record JAJYYI010000024.1, read on the forward strand.
GCCACCCGCGAAACTGGCTGCTAAGACCAGCAACGTGTACAAAACGGCTTTAGTCAATTTTATTTTGGCCATGCCAAAAATGTCCTTTATTATTTCAATCTCCCGTGAAGAACCTGCGCGACGTGGCTATACTGCAGCGGTTGCGTCGGGGGCGCCACGCCGGCGGCATAGGTCACGTTTTTATGCTGAGCAAGAAGTCCGGCAACCCGTGCTGACTTAGCCGCCATCGCGGCCGTCCTCGCAGTACGCTCTGCCGGAGTCCGCGCACACCGACATGCATCAGCGTCCGTCCCGCAGCTAATGACGGAGCGTTGTAACGGCTATTGTGCCACGTCGAGCTCTGTCAACATGACGCCGGCCGCTTTTGTTAGCAGGTTCAGTTGGCCTTTGCGCCGCAAACGCCCGTTCAAATGCTGACCTCTTGCATTTTGCCATCAGCAGTAAGACGCCGCTGCCGGCCGCCCCATTCGACGGTGTTGCCAAACAAGCTGGCGCCCCATATACCCGCCAAAAGCACATCCTTAAACGGCACCAGGAGCAGATCGGCCAACTTAAGAGGCAGTTTGAACACTATCGTCGTCATCACGGCCGCCATGGCCAATCTCGCAGCCAAGGTCCCCGCGACCAATTCAAGCGTCGCAACGCCCATACCGGCGGTCAACAAAAGCGCTACGGCCCAGAAGCTGCCGTTAATGAGAATCCTTCCCAGGCTTGCCGGCCGTATTCTGCGGTCAACGCGCCAGCCTCTCAGTTGATGGCGCCAGAAATCAATGACGGTTTTTTCTTCGGTTATCATGGTAACCAGCGCGCTCGAAACCTTGATGCGGTAGCCGGCGTCCGCCACGTTGCGTCCCAGCACCAAGTCGTCGCCGAAGCAGTCTTTGACCGCATCGAGGCCGCTGATCGAGTCCAGGACGCTTTTTCTGATCGCGATGCATGATGCGTACGCGTGACGAGCCTTTTCCAGATATTTTGACAGGATGGCTATCGGGGCGAAGTCGGTATTGATGAAGAGCGCCTCGAGCCGCGCTCCAATCTCCCGCGTTGCCGGCCTGCCGCAATAAACGCATGTGACCAAGCCAACATTCGGCTCGCCAAGTTCCTCCACTAACCGGCGCACGTGATCTCGTTCGACGCGGCCGTCGGCATCGCTCATCACCAAAATCTCAGCGTCCGGAGCATGATGGAGCATCCACATCAGCTTGCCGACCTTGGGATTTCCCGCGCGGCTCTGCCCTATGGTGACGACGACGTTAGGAGAGGCGTAATCACGCTCGATCTCACGCGCGATCCGCACCGACCCGTCCTGTTCACTGGTCGCTCCGAAGACGAACTTCGCGTTCGGATAATCAACGTCGAGCAAATTGCGTGCGTTTTGCGCCATTTGCTCACTGAACCCATGCAGCGGCCGAAGCATCAGCACGCTGGGCGGGTTGTCGAGCTGCCGTTTGGGTCTCGCTGCCGCGGACTGCAAAGCGAAAACCAAGCCGGCTATGCACGCGGCCGCGTAATAACCTAAGGAACCGTAGATACAGAACAGGATAAAGTAGTGCAAAAGATTCATCACCGTTGTGTAAGACTACAGGTTAGCCGGGCGACCACCTGCCTTTCGCAATACCGGCCGCCAAGTAGGTCTGTAAAACTGGCTTCCTGCCGCCCTCCCACGTGCGCCGTGAAAATGGTTTCTTAATCTCTCCGGCGGCCGCTTCGTATGGGTCAAATAGGCACTCGCCCAGCCATTGCAAAGAAGCGACGCCCGCGCAGACGGATGACATTCGTCACGTGGACGGCCCTTGGGTGCGGCGTTGCGAGTGAGCCGTTTCACGCTAGCAGAAAGTCCGCTCGCTATGAGACCACGCAAGAAGGCAAGTTCGTTTACCAGGCGATTTCTCGAGCGGGTCCTCCGTGTGAGCCCGACCCGGGTACCCTCTTGCCTCATCGCCGCCGCTTTGGTCGAGCGGAATCTGCACTGCTCTGAGCGCTATAGCTTTCAAAGCACGCGAAAGAGCCCAAAAGGAGAATTGTGTCTAGGGTCCGCCGACGAGTTTCTTGCGCTGCTCCGGGGTGAGGATTTTAGACACCCTTTCCATCGACTCGATGTGAAGGTCTATCATCTGGCTGGTCAATCGCTTCAATTGCTCGGACTTTGCGTGCACTACATCTTTGTCGGCGCCGTTGAGAACGGCGGCGTTTAGCTCTCGATGAGCGGCGACTATCCTGCGCTGCAGGTCGGCACCATGTTGTTGATCGGCAACGGCCAAGCCGCGCAGCTCGTTTGTTTGCTGCTCGGTCAAACCCAGCTGCTGTTTCAAGCGCGTTATTTGGTCGGCGGCCGGGACATTCTGCTGACTTTGCCCGAACGCGACAAAGGTTGGTGCCGTCAAGAACAGAAATGTCGCGAATAAAGCGGCAATCCGATACCTCACCCTAGGGTCCTCCATATTTCGTGTGTAACTCAAACCGAGCGGTTCCCGCCAGCGCAAGCGAGCCTAGCCCCAAACCCCGAGCAGGACGGCTCTTGTCCATCGGCCCGCTTCCACTTTTTAACACTATGCTTCCTAATCGTTTCGTACAAACAGCCTCAAACGGGGCAGCGCCGTCCGACTCATCACCACCCTTGCTCAGGCCGGTCGTTCACCTAATGTGCACAAGCTAAGGCTGAACGTGACCAACCGTCTGCCGTACCGCAGGATGAGCCAGCGCTTGACCTGCCGAGAGACCTGGCACGCGATTAAAACGCCGGTGATAAGCAGGCTTCAAGCCGTCGAGTTGTACACACCCTACTTCGAAACCAACGATGGCCTGTGCGCGCCGCCGCCTGTACCACTGGCCTCCGGCTGCTCATCCTCGTCTTGTGTTACGCGGCGGATTTGCATCGGGCGACGCCTATGAGAGCGCGAGCCCTTCGCCTCGCGCGCGCAGCCGTCCATACCACCGAAAAAAAGCGCGACCACCGTGTGAGCGGCGGTCGCGGGCGTGTCCGTGCTCTTGCGAAACCGGATGAGCCCTCGAACCATACCCAACAGCGCCTCGGCGCATAGCCGCGGGTCGAGGTCATCGCGCAACTCGCCGGCTGCAATCCCCTCCGCCAGAGCTGAGCGAATCATATCGGACAGCCTGGCGCGCTGGGCGTAGAAGCCGCGCAGCAACGGGCCTGAAGGAGGCTCGGTAGTTTGAAGGAGGACAAAAAAGAGGCGACGATCCCAGAAGTAATCCGCCGTGTGACGCGCGATGAGCGCAACCTTGTCCTTGGGTGAGCGCGCATTCGTCAACGCCTTCTCCAGTCTGCGCTGAAGCTCTACAAAGCCTTCGATTATCGCGGTCAGATAGAGTTCGCGCTTCGAGCCGAAGCAGCGATAAAGCGTGCCCTTGCCGACCCCGGCCCGAGCGGCTAGCTCTTGTGCGCGCACACGATGGAATTCGCGCATCCCGAAGAGTTCAGAGGCCGACTTGATAATGCGGCACCTTAACTGCGGATCGGGCCTGCGGCCGGGTCGTTTTCTATTGCTGAGATGCTGTCTCCCGCCCGAGTGGATGGCATCAGCCCCCCGTTCGAAATCGCCGCGATTCACGCCTCCATCGTGCATGTCCCAGCGCGGCCCCTTTTCGTGAAGTTCAATTGATTTGAGTGCATGGCCTAAACTCAGGTCAAACGAGACGTTTGAGGCGAATAGCCCAAGCAAAGCCCCCGATAACTCGATGTTCTCCAACCTTACCGGGTAAGCGCAACCCTTTGCCAAGCGGGAGCTTCACGTCCGTGGACTAACCACGCCTAAGCGGCCGAACCTGGCCGCGGCTGCTTAGGCTAGACTTTCCGCGACGCAAGCCGCACGCGTCGCCCCGCCGCGAGCGCCTCTATCGTGATGTATAGCGCAGGAATGAAAAACAACGTGAGAAGCGTTGACAGCGAAAGGCCACCTATCAGCGAGCGCGCCAACGGAGCGTTGGTCTCGCTGCCGACTCCGAGCCCTAACGCCATGGGAAGCAATCCGGCCAGCGTGGCCACTGTAGTCATCAAGATCGGCCGCAGGCGCACGCGAGCGGCCTCAACCACGGCCTCGTGCAGCTCATGCCCGCTTTCGCGTAATACGTTCGTGTAATGGACCATCAGGACTCCGTTTGACACGACGATCCCGACCATCATAATAACGCCCATGAACGAAGAAACCGAGAACGCCGTGCGCGTAAGAAAAAGCGCCCAGACCACGCCGGCCATCCCAAGCGGCACCGAGAACATGATGATGAACGGATCCACCAACGAACGAAATTGCGAAGCCAGAACCATATAGACCAGGACGATCGCTAGGGCGACCGCCATCTCAAGCGTGTGAAAGGCGCCGCGCTGCTGCTCAACCTGGCCGGTTAGCTTGAGACTAAAACCGGCAGGCAAGGGAATCTTGGCGAGCCGCTCTTCGAGGTCGCTGGCAACCGCACCCAGATCGCGACCGACCGGATTAGCGGTGATGTCAATCGCCCTTTGCAGGTACTTGCGATCGATTTCTATCGGCCCAGCCCCCGGTTTGACCGATGCCAGCGTTCGCAGCCTCACCACTCCCATATTGCGGGACGGATCGCCGGAGGAGGCAGGATTGACGAGAAACGTGTCACCAAGGTCGCGCACGTGGCTTCGAAAGTCGTCTTGGTAACGGACCACGATGTTGTATTCGTTGCCGGTGCGCGGATCGATATATATCGAGGGCGAATTGGTCGAGCCGTTGGTAGAGTCCAAAATCACGTGAGTGGCGTCATATTGATAGATGCCCGCCAAGGCGGCTTTCTCACGGTCGACGTCGATGTCGAACTCGGGAAAGTTTTCTTCACGGCTTATTTGCACGTCAGCCAGACCAGGCATGCTTCTCATGGTCCGCGTTATCTGGCGCGCGAGCGCGGCGCCAGCATTTAGATCGTACCCCAGCTCAAGGACGTCGATGGGCGCGGACGCGCCGAAGTAGAGCACGCGCGCGATGAGTCCGCCCGGGTCCATGTACTGCTTCACGGCGGGGAACTTGCGCGCCAGGATTGGGCGTAGATAGTCCACAACCTCCTTGGTGGACATTGAGCGTCGGCTCGGGTCGACCAGATGAACGCTGATCTGCGCCGCGTGCGGGCCGGTATTCGAGGAATAGGTGGCTTGACGGGCCGAAGCGCGCCCAGCGGTGGTCAACAGGCCGATAGCCGATTGGATAATCGTGATCCATCCGGGCGGAAGATCGCGTTTGATCTCGTCCTCCATCTGACCAACAATCTTCTCGGTCAATTCGATTCGCGAACCGACCGGCAGGCGAATGCTCAGATGAAACTGGCTTTCATCGGAAACCGGCATAAATTCAACGCCGATGCCGCGCACCAGCAGTACGGACGCCGCGGCGAAGCCAACCACGGCGAACATCACCAAGCCGCGATGCTTAAGGGCTTTCACCAACGCCCGCCGGTAGACTACTTCCAACCAATCCACCGCCGCCTTGCAAGCATCCGACGCGCGAGCCAACAGACCGCGCGCTTGCCGATGCCCCTTTTCGTCGAGATAGCGCAGGCACAACAGCGGCGTCACCGTGCGCGAAACCAGAAAAGAGGCAACGAGTGAGCAGGTGACGGCAATCGCCAGCGGCGTAAATAGAATCTGCCCGACGCCTTGGGCAAACAGACCCGGCAAGAAAACGATCACCGTGGTGATGGTCGATGCCAAAATCGGCATCGCCACCTCGTTCGCCGCGTCGAGCACCGCCTTGCGTCTGGAACTCGTGGTCGCGAAATGGCGAGCGATATTCTCCAGCTCGACGATCGAGTCGTCCACCATTCGGCCTACCGCCAGGGCAAGGCCACCTAGCGAGAATATATTGAGCGACTGATGGTCGAGATAAAGCAGCAGGAACGTGGCCAAAATCGACAGCGGGATGGCAAGAGAGATGATCGCCGTCGCGCGCAGACTTTGCAGGAAAAATAGAATCACGCCGAAAGCCAAGAGCGCGCCCTGCAACGCTTCCTGACGCAGCGAAGTGATCGACTTGCGAATATAGGTCGACTCGTCGAAGAATATCGCCAGCTTGATCCCCGGCGGGATGCCGACCAGGCGATCCAGCGAGTTGCGCACCGCGTTGACCACCTCCACGGTGTTCTGGCCCGGCTGCTTGTAAATCGCCATGTAGACACCGCGCTGACCGTTGATACGGACGATATAGCTTTGATCCTCCGAACTATCCGCGGCCTGGCCGAGCATCCCAATCGTGATCGGCACGCCGGCGCGATTTGCGACGACCACGTCATTGATACGGTCGATCACTTTGAGCTGGACATTCGTGGTGACCCCGTACTGACGGTCGCCGACTTTGATCCAGCCGGCCGGCTCAAGCAAATTGGCCCCGTTTATCGCCTTAGAAAGATCGAGCAGCGACAGCCCCACGGCGGCCATCCGCTCGCGGTCCACGCCGACCGAAATTTGGCGGATCTTGCCGCCTGACACCACGGCTGACGCCACGCCCGGAAGCTGCTCGAACTGCGGCTCGATAACGTTGTAGGCCAGATCGTATAGCTGACGCTCATCCATCCCCGCGCCCGACACGTCGACCGCGCAGACCGGGATGTTGGCGAGGTCGTATTTGATGATAAACGGCGATTGCACGCCGGTCGGCAACAGGTTGAGTATTTGCTGAATCCGGTTGTTCGCCTCGACCATCGCGGCGCTCAGATCCGCGTTCCAATCCAGCCATACGCTGACCAGCGAGACGCCTTCCTTCGATACCGATTCTATATGGTCGACGTTGGAAAGTCCGGAAACCGCCTTTTCCACCGGGTAGGTAACGGTGTGCTCGATGTCTTGCGGACCCGCTCCAGGGTAAAGCGTGGCGACTCGTAGCACGGGCAGGTTGATGTTTGGGAACAGGTCGATCGGCAGGCGATTTAACGAGACGATGCCAAGAATCGCGATCGCCAACGTGGCCATCGCGATCAACACCGGATTCTTGAGCGCAAGCCGAGTGAGCCACATAAAAGCTACTTACCCGCGCGCGTCGGCACCCGCTTAGCGCCAACCGCTCGCCGCGTATCCTACACACGCGCCATCGCGCACCGCTCGACCCTCGTGAGTTCCGCGCTTGCCGAAACGGGGAACCCGAACCTTATCGGTCGAGTGCGCCAGCCGCATCATCGTCATCCTCGTCAAGCGGGCGCAGCGTGCGCGGGAACGCGCCCTCCAACAGCTCATAGAGCGCGGGCACGAAGAACAGCGTAAGAGCGGTGGAGACCGAGAGGCCCCCGATTACCGCGCGCGCCAGCGGCGCGTTGGATTCACTGCCGATACCAAACCCAAGCGCCATGGGCAGCAAGCCCACCAGCGTCGCGACCGTGGTCATCATGATTGGGCGCAGCCGCGTCCGTCCGGCCTTTGTCACCGCCTCCCGTACGGCGAACCCGCGCCGGCGCAACAGGTTTGCGTAATCGACCAGCAGGACACCGTTGGACACGACGATCCCGGCCATCATAATCACGCCCATAAAGGAGCTGGTCGAGAAGCTCGTACCCGTTAAGTACAAAATCCAGATGACGCCGGTCATCCCGAAAGGCACGGTAAACATGATGATGAACGGGTCCACCAGCGACTGGAACTGCGAGGCCATCACCATGTACACCAGCAGAAGCGCCAGCGCCGTGGCGAAGTAAAGGCTGCCGAAAGCGCTTTGCTGCTGGGCTATCTGGCCCGCCAATCGCAAGCTGAAACCAGGCGGCAACGGAATCTGGTCGAGCCGTTGGCGCAACTCGGAGGCAAGCGACCCGAGGTCACGCCCCATGGGCGAAGCGGTAACGTCGATCACGCGCTGGAGGTATTTGCGATCGATCTCAAGCGGACCGGCGCCGGGCGAGATGCGCGCGATGTTGCGCACTTGAACGATTTGGTTGGCGCTTGGACTACCGGTGGCTCCAGCCATTCCGGTGACCGGAGCGAGCGGTGACGGCGGCGGCTGCTCGCCCCCGCCAGGAAGCTCGCCGCCTCCGCCTTGCCCCGCTCCCGGCACACCGGACGTAATCAGGTTGAGCGCCGCGGGCAGTCCGCTCACCGAGGTCGACGGCGCTAGACCGCGGTTGAGCAGAAAAATGTCGCCCAAGTCCGATACGTGAGAGCGGTCTTCAGGCTGCAGCTGAACCACGATGTTGTATTCATTGCCGGTAACAGGATCGGTAAAGACCGGGGGATTGAGCGTATTGCCGTTTAGCGAATAAAGAATCGCGTTGGCGGCGTCGCGTTCGTTGATGCCAAGCAGCGAAGCTTTGATTCGATCGATCGCGATGTTGAACTTGGGAAAATCACGCTCGCGGGCGATGCGCACGCCGGCAAGACCTGGGGTGGCTCGCATCGCCGCCGCCACGCGCGCCGCGACCTCTCGCGCTTGCGTCAAGTCGTAGCCCAGTACTTCGACCTCGACCGGCGCCTCGGCGCCAAAGTTGAGCACGCTCTCTACGGTTCCGGTGGGACGAACATAGATTTGCGCTTCGGGGAAGGCGGCGGTCAGTCCCGTCCGCAAGCGCGCGACGATCTCCGTCGTGGAAACGTTGCGCCGGTCCGGGCGCACCAACTCAACGTCTATGAAAGCCGCGTGCGGCCCGGTGTTGGTCGAATAGACTGCAGCTTGGGCGTTGACCTTGCCCGCCGTCGTGAGCAGCCCGATATTCGAGAGCATCATCCTGAGCGTTCCCGGCGGAAGCTCGTGCCGAATCTCCGTTTCGATCCGCCCCACAAGCTGCTCCGTGTATTCGATCCGCGACCCGACAGGAGCGCGAACCGCAACTTCGAGATGGCTCTCGTCGGAAGCCGGGAAGAACTCTGTGCCGATAAACGGCACGACGCCCAGCGACAAAACGAATAGCAGCGCCACAGCGCTGACCGTAAGGCCGGGGCTTCCAAGCGCGCGAATCAGCGTCCGTTCGTAGAGCGTCTCGAATCCCCGCAAAAACGCCTGCACCAACGCCGCGACGCGCTCGAGCGGGTTAGAACTGTGGGAGTCGCGTGCGCGCTCAGGGCCCAGATACTTAAGGCACAAAAGAGGCGTAACCGTCCGTGAGACCAGAAAGCTCGCCGAGAGCGAGTAACTGATCGCAAGTGCCATCGGGATAAAGAGGAGCTGCGCCACGCCGGTGATAAATATGATGGGGAGAAAGACCACGATGGTCGTGACTGTCGAGGCAAGAATCGGCATCGCCACCTCGCGCGCCGCCGCGAGCACTCCGGGCTCACCCGTGTTGCCGGCGGTGAAATGGCGCGAGATGTTCTCCAGTTCCACGATTGCGTCGTCGACCAGCCGCCCCACACCGAGCGCGAGGCCGCCAAGGGTGAACACGTTGATCGCCTGACCGGAGAAGTACAGCAGCAGAAAAGTCGCCACGATCGAAAGCGGAATCGCCACCGACACGATTAGCGTACCCGCCAGGCTTTGCATGAAGAGCAGAATCACCACGAAAGCGAGCACCGCGCCCTCGAGCGCCTCGTGTTCTAGATTGCGTATCGCGTCCTTGATGTACACCGACTGGTCGAAGGTCAGCCGCAGTTTAATCGCGTCGGGAACGCCCACCAGATGCTTGAGGCGCTCGCGAACCGCGTTCACCACGTCCACCGTGTTGGCGCCCGGCTGCTTATTGATGGCCAAATAAACCGCGCGCTTGCCGTCAGTGCGCACGATGTTGGTCTGCTCTTCCGCCGAGTCACTCACGGTGCCCAGATCACCGACGCGCACCGGTACTCCTCCCACCGTCGTGACCACCACCTGCGCGATCGCCGGCACCACCCGGAACTGCGCGTTGGAAAAAATGTTGTATTGGCGCTCGCCGATGCGAATCCATCCGGATGGCTGAATCAGGTTGGAATTGCCGACCGCGTTGACCACGTCCAGGATCGAGATTCCGCGCGCCTGCATCTTGTCGCGGCTCACGGAGATCGTGATCTGACGGACTTTGCCACCATTCACCGTCGCCGTGGCGACGCCGGGCAGTTGCTCGAGCTGCGGAGCGATCAGGTTGTACGACAAATCGTATAATCGACGCTCATCGATCCCCGTCCCCGTCACGGTTACGTTGCACACGGGCAGGTTGGAGACGTCAAACTTGACCACGAACGGCTGCTGCACGCCGGCAGGAAGGATGTTGAGAATCTGCTGGATGTGCTGCGTTACCTCCACCATGGCGCTTTCGATGTTCGCGCCCCATCGCAGCCATACCTGAACGATCGACAGACCCTCTTTGGAATACGATTGGACGTGATCGACGTTGGAGACCGACGTAACCGCTTTTTCAACCTGATAGGTGACCGTTTTTTCAACGTCTTCCGGACTGGCTCCTTGATAGATCGTGCCGACGATCAGCACCGGCAGAGATATGTTGGGGAAAAGATCGACCGGCATCCGCGTCAACGACGTGGCGCCAAGGATCACGATGGCGAGCGACACCATCAGAATGAAGATCGGGTTTCGAAGCGCTAACCGGGTAAGCCACATAGCCCTACCCTATCGGCCGAACACGCCGCTTCAAGCTGAATGCGCGTGACCTCATCATTGCGAAGCGCGCAAAGCCTAATCGCATGGCGCCTGAGGAACGCGCACGCGCGTCCTTCGGCCGGTCTCCACCACGGAGCTTTGCTTCCTCGTCGTGTCGCCGCGGCGAGCGCCTCTCGGCACGTCCCCTGATGACGTCTGAACGAACGCGCCGTCGGCCTATCGGCCACTTACCGCCAGCAATGCGAATCATGGGCGACATGGTTGTGGAAAACGGTCCAGTCGCGTTTGAAAACGGACCCCAATTTTGTTCTAGCTATTGGGCGACCGATGTGCGTTTCCCGCGGGCGCTGTCGAATCGACACCAGAGTCCCAGTTTTGACCTGGCGAGAGCGTTCCATCCGCGGCGGCACGAACCTTTCCGCCGTGCCGATGCGTATCAGCGCCGAACGCGTTGCGGTCCGCGCCGTTGACGTGAGCGCGGTCGCGAACGGGATGGGCCGCAGTCGCAGTTCCTCTGCGGTCCGTTACAGGCGGTCGCGAACCTTGAAGCAGCCCCGAAGCTGCCGGAACCTGCTCAAAGGCCTGGGCGCTCTGCGGATGCGCTTCATTCACCACCGCCGCCACCCTGAGCGGCGAACCATCGTCGAGCAGCTCGGCGCCGGAGACGACTACATCCTCATCGCCTTTGAGGCCGCTCACAATCTGCACCGCATCGGCTTCCTGCAGACCGATCTGCACCGGAGTCTTATGCGCATGGTTGTTACGCACGGTGTACACGAAACTGCCCTGGTCGCCATGAATCACCGCTCCCGGCACCAGCGTCAATACGTCATGCTCGCTGAACAAGTTCAATATGACCCTGGCAAACATACCAGGTTTCAGCAGATTTTCCGGGTTGACCAAATCGATCTCGGTCTGCATCGTGCGCGTTGTCGGATCGAGCCCCTGAGCAATCCGTGTCACTTCGCCGGTAAACGTCTTCTCGGGGTATGCGTCCGTTTTGACCTCGGCCCGGCTGCCGAGCTTCAGCCGACCGACATCCTCCTCAGGCACGTAGATAAAGATGCGCACCTTGCTCGAGTCGGCAAGAACGAACAGAGGCGACTGAGTCGCGCCAGGATAGACCAAATGTCCTGGGTCGTAGTTGCGCTGGATGATGTACCCGGAAAACGGCGCGCGGATGAAGCGATAGTTGTAAAGCTCTTCCTGTTCTCTGTAGGTCTCTCTAGTCGACTTGAAGTTTGCCAGCGCCGTGTCGTAATCCTGCTGGGAGATAACGTGCTCGGCGAGAAGTCGGCGGTACCGGTCGTAGTTCGCCTGGGCAAGCTCAAAATTAGCCTTGGCCTGCCGGTAGGCCTTTTCTTGCTCAGGATAGGTCAAGATCGCGAGCATTTGGTCGCGCTTTACGTAGTCTCCGCGATCGACGTAGATCTCCTTGATGAAGCCCGGCACTTTGGCTGTAAGGTCGACTTGCCGGATTCCCAGGAGGTCGCCGGTAAGGGTAATCCGCCGCGCTAGATCGCGCCGCTGCGGTCGCACCACCGTAACGACCGGGATCCCGCGATGCGGATGGCCGACCGTCTGCTCGGCGGCCCGTCGCTGGCCTGCGTTGTAAGCAAACACTCCCAACGCCGCAAGCACCACCGCCACGGCAAGCCATTTCTTCACTGGTCGCCACCCTCCGGGGGACCACCGACCGTCGCTCGCACCAACAATCTCGAAAAGTCATTCACTGTATTAGTTCTATCACAAACCGCGTGCCCAACGGGCCTAATCATCAGGGCCTCACATTCTTTGGACGACGGCAGGCTTAAATCGGATGACTCAAACCGAAGCTACGCTAGCCGCGGTGGCCAGATGAACGCCACCACGCGGCGGCGGTCCAACCATAGCCCTCATACGCGGAGCGCCGTTAGACGCTCTCACCTTCCAAAACTCACAGATGCTCAGCGTTCCACTCAACGGCAAAAGGAACGTCGAGCTTGCAGCCTCTCCGACCGCTAGAGCGGCATTTGTCGACCGACCGTTGTTATTCCGCCCGCTCCCGGCGCGACGGCGGCCACGCCGGTCTCATTTCAACTTCGACGTGGTCAACCTGTCCTGTTGCGTGTCGTCGATTTTGAATGACTGGGCGAGCCTTCGAGGGAAGTGGCCGACGCGCCACTTTGATTTTTCTATGCTTGCTTGATTTACTGTTATCAGGCAAGCGAATTTTCCAGGCGCAGGGGTCCTAAAACAGGTCTCCCGGCTTCGACAGGACCGAAGCGTACGTCGCGCGAATCATAAGCCTAGCTTTTGACTCAACTCCCCAGCGGCAGTTAAGCGAAGAACGGCTCACTAGCCAAGTGGTTGCATTTTCCGCTCTAAAAACGCTACTTCAAGTACGTAAGGTCGTCGTGTCCTTCAAGATTGCGGCGCAAGATCGCGATTGGTGCACCAAAGGCAAATTAATGATCGCCCGTCTATGGCTGGTCGGATTAGCCGTACTGGCATTCGGCTGCGGCCTTCTGTCCTCGCAGCCTCCCGATCAACCGCAGCATCTCTTCCTAGGTGAATACGCCCGGACAACCCACGGGCAGATGACTTGGTTTGACCACCTGGTGGAATTTGACCCAGGGACCTTCGACGTGCGCGCCACGAAGGCGTACCTTGTCAGGCCTCCGCGAAGAATCGCCGTTTTACCTTTCACTGATACGGGTAGCGGGAATTATGTGCTCGACGGAGCGCCTGTCACGGTGCGCAAAAGCAACGAGTTGGCCGATTGGCGTTGGACCGATTCAAATCGGCTGCGAAAGATCGTGGAAGGCTACCTGGCGGAGCGCGAGTTCGAGACCGTCAACCTCGTGTTGATCGATGCGGTTCTCGCCGCACACGGTATCGACAACGACGCCAAGCTGAGCCGCTTGAGCCCCCAAGAGCTTGGCCGCTGGCTCGGCGCGGACGCGGTGGTTTACGGCGAGGTTACGCATTACGAGGTCTACTACTTTTACCTGGTCGCAGGGTGGCGGGTGAAGCTCAAGCTCAAAATAGTCTCGACCGAAACTGGATGTCCCGTGGTTACGGCCTCCGGCACCCGCTTCAAAATGGAAGTCAAACCAGCAGTGGCTTTGCGAGATATCGCCTTTAACTCCGCGCTTGATCTGACAGATTTGCGCGACGTCGACCTGCGCCGCGCCGAAGAAGAAGCAGCGCGCGAGATCGTTTGGCGAATTCCCTACAACAACGAAGAGCAACCTCCTGGCCGTTCGTCAGCTTCGCCCACCATTGCCAAGCTTCAGTCTAGGGAATCGCCCGAATACGAGGCTAAGGTTCAGCCCGCGCAGCTCTCCGAACCGACACGGTCCGGCACGTGGCAAGCGCTTGCGCCGAGCCTCACGCAACCTCTGCCCGCATCCCATTCGGCGACGGTCGCCGCCGCGGACTCCTCGCTCACGGGCCGAAGCTCAGAGCTCGCCGCGAACGAAACGCCCGCTGTTGACGCTTCCTGGCTATCGGCATCCGTAGGTGAGTCGGCGGATTCGGCAATTGCTTCGGCGCGCAGCGCCACGGAAAACTCGGCCGCACAAAGAAATTCCTCATCGGAAGTCGAGCGCCTCAACGATTCCGATCCTGTCCCCGCCTTTGATCCGCCGGCGGCGTCGCGGCCGACCTTCCATAGAGAAGACCGCGCGGGGGGAACCAACGCTGCCGAGCCTTTGGACTTGGCGCTGCAGACCACCCCAATCGCACCCGCGCTGGCCTGCCCTGTCGAAGCGACGTGGGACGGCGATGAGGAGCATTCGGCGATCGCCTCTCGACCTGAGCGTTTCTTTCTTCCCGAGCAGCGCAATTTAAGCCATGGCCGGAAAACCATTTTAGATAGACTGATCGAGACCGACCCAGAAACGTTCCCGATTCATGTTTCGGCGGAGTATTACGCGAATCCTCCCAACAAGATCGCCGTGTTGCCGTTCAAGTACGCAGGAAGCGGCAATCTTCAGGTCGACAAGGTAATTCCGGTCACCTTTCACCTGGCACAGGACCGCGAGAAGTGGCGCTGGACTGTCGGTAATCGCGTTAGGCGCACCTTCACCGCCTACCTTGCTCAGCGGGAATTCGAAATGATGCCGTTGCCGGAAATCAACGCGGTTCTCAAGCAGCATGGCGTCGATACGTATGATCAGCTAATGCACGTTTCTCCCCAAGAACTTGGCCGCTGGCTTAACGTGGACGCGGTGGTGTACGGAGACGTCACCAGATACGAGGGCTATTACGGATTTCTTGTTGGTGGATGGACCGTAGGCTTACGGATACGGTTGGTTTCGACTGCCGACGGCCACGAGCTGATCAGCGCCGAAGGCGGACGGTGGGCCATGGTCATACAGCCGGCCCTCACGCTGGTCGATATTCTGATTGACTCAGGCCTAAACCTGCTCGAGTCGCTGAGAGATATACGCGTCATTCGAGCCGAAGAAGAGACCTGCCGCGAAATAGCTCTGCGAATCCCGGAGGTGCCTGAACATATCCGTTCGCTGAAGTCGACCGCCGTGCGCCGTGGCGCGAGGAGAGAGGGCCTCGGCTCGGCGCTGGCCACCGGAGACGGCGCGATCAATCCCGCCGCTAGCCCTTCTTTCCAGAACGGCGCCGCCGGGCCATCGAGCAACTGACCGGACGTTTTTGAAGAGGCCTCTCAGAGGGCACCAGCGCCTTCGCCCGCTCACTGGCGGCTACCCGCATGGGATAGCGCCGGCCGCAAGACGTCCGGCGGGCAACCCGCTTTGACCACCGACTAAAGCTTGAGCGCGAGGGCGTATTCCGCTGGGGTCAGTTGCACGCGCATTGCGCACAACGTGGAATGAAGACTTGTCCGCGCCGACTCTGAAGCAGCGCAAACCCGCTCACGCCACCCGGCGCGGTCTCCAGGCTGGGCAATCCCGGCACGCCCTGTATCGACCCGATCGGCGGTACGGGTGTGGGGAAGAACTCGAAGACCGGCGTGGGAATGTTAACCGTAGAGGGCGTCCGGCTGAACTGGAACGTGAGACAGGCGTTTTCTGCCGCGGCGCGCGCCGCGTAGTAACCGGTGGCGGAGACATTGCCGCTCCAAAACGGTCGCGACGCAAACCCGTAGCAGGTGCAGGCAAAGGTTCGTGGAGTAGGCGTCGCACTTGGTGTTGCGCGCGCGAGCGGGGGAACCAGCGTCGGCGTGGCAGCCAGGCTCGCTGTCGCAAGCGGCACCAGCGGCGCTAACGTCGCGGGAGCACCCGGGCGAACCGGAGGCGCCGGGACCCCGGGTAGCACCGGCGCAGGCAAAACCACCGGCGGCGGCGGGATTCCAATCCCGACCTGGGCGGCAGCCTGGTCCCGCAGTCGATTGGACAGCGCCAAGAGAGACAGGACGAGTTCCACCATCACCGCCATAGCCACGGCTTTAAGCGCTCGCCCAGAAACAGTGGTGCTAAATTTGCGTCTCAACAATTTTGGAACCAGCGGGTCCGTTTTGGATTGACCGCACGCGGTGTATATTCGCTATCATTGACGTTGTCGGCGCGGCGCGCAAGCCTGCCGTGCTGACGTGCCGCTGAGCGGCCTGAGATGACAATTACGGTTGTGCACCGCACCTAGCTTGACACGCTAGAAGACCCCGGTAAGAAAGAAAGCAACGTTCAAGGGCGCACATAGGGCAATGCACAGGTCGCTTTGCGGATTGTCGATGGCCATTCTGGCGCTTCTGGCGGCGCAATGGCTTTCAGCGACGCGCGCGCTCGCCCAGAGCTCGCCGAGCCGCTCGGCCGCACCATCCGCCAGCATCAAGAGCACGTCATCTTCCTCCGCTGCGGCCACTGGTGGCAACCCGTTGTTGCCGGTGCCGGGAGCGCAGACCCCGCCGAACATCAACATCCCAATCAAAGACACCGCACCATTCGAAGAGAACGAGGACGTTCTTTCTCTGCCGTCGGTTTTCTCCCGGCAATGGTCGCTGGTGGAACAGGTTCCGGCAGAAAGCATGATCAACCGCGGCTACATCCGCACGCGCTCGCGCGTGCGCCGTCTGCTGAGCCTCAAGCAAGCGGTCTACGTGGCGCTGCTGAATAACCCGGCCGTGAGGGCCGCACGCCTCGACCCGGTGGCTGCACAGGAAGCGGTCAACATGGCGTGGGCTGAATTCGATCCCGATACCCAGGCCTCCATAGGCCTGACCAACAATATCATCCCCGCCGCCACGCCGTTCGAGACTTTTGCCGCCAACCCGGCTTTCAGCACCACGGAGTACGAGTGGAACGCCGGCATATTGAAGGTTCTGAGCAGCACCAACGGCTTGGCGGAGCTTCAGTTCACAAACGTTTACGAGAGCAGCAACAGCTTCATCCAGACCGTCAACCCGTACTATCAACCGATGCTTCTGTTCACGCTCTCCCAGCCGCTTCTGCGCAACTTCGGCTGGAAGTTCGCGACGATCGGCGTACAGATCGCCGAGTCACAGCAAAAACGCGCGCAATGGTTTTACAAGCAGGCGATCGACGACTTTGTTATGAAGGTGGGTTTCGACTACTGGGAACTTGTCCGCGCGATAGAGAATTTGCGCGTAGCGCAGGAAGCTCTCAAGTTTTACGACGACTTGGTGCGCCAAAACATGATTAGTCTCAAGGTCGGGACAATGGCGCCGATTGACGTCGAGGAAGCCCAAGCCGCGGCTGAGACCGCGCGCGCCAATGTCTATACCGCCGAGGCCAACCTGGAAGGCGCGCGTGTGACGCTGCGGCAGGACGCCATGATTAACCCTTCGCACGACTTCATTCCGGACAATGTCGAGCCAACTGATCGCCCCAACCCTCAGGAAAAGATCCCGGCTGACGACGAAGAGGCGATCGAACACGCCGTGCTTTATCGTCCGGTGCTTCATCAGCTGCGCCAATCGATCGAGACCTCGCAGCTTCAGTCGAAATTCATGGAAAACCAGCTCCTGCCCCAACTTAACCTCACGGGGCTAATCGGAATCACGAGCGAACAAGGCAACGTGATCTGCGTACCCAGTTTTGGATTCGCGGCACCAAACTGCGTTCAAGGAGCCCCGTTTGTCACGGCCGGGCAACCGGGCTACCAGCTCCCCTTCAAGGGAGGCTACAACACCGCGCTGGCGAACATGTTCAACTTTGGCTTCTACCAGTATTCCGTGTTCTTCACTTGGAGCATGCAACTTGACAACGCCACCGCCAAGGCCGCGCTTTCTGAGTCGCGGGTCAATTATGAACAGCGGCGCTTGCAGTACCGCGACATGCTCTCGCAGGTGGTAGCCGAGGTGCAAAGCTCCATCGTGAACGTGCGCGCCGACCTCAAGCGGGTGTCCGCCACCCAAGCGGCGACCGAGTACGCGCGGCGCGCGCTGCACGACGAGCAAGAGCGCTTCAGGGTCGGGATGGCAACCACGCACGATCTCTTGCAGTACGAGGAGCAGTTGGCCAGCGCTGAAGGTAACGAGGTCCAGGCCGAGGTCGATTTCGAGGAAGCCAAGATACAACTCCTGCACGCACAGGGCCGTCTGCTTGCTTACTTCAACATTGAGTTCGAGATCGAGGACCCGCATCAGAACGTCCCGTGGTATGCGCGCTTCTGAGGAGCTTACGAGTAAACGGCGGCGCTTTCGCCGAGAGAATTGAGCAAGCCGTGGAAAAAACGAAAGAGGAACAGGGCGATGAAGAATCTAACTGTCCGATTGCTGCTTGCCGCGCTCACTGTTGTTACAGCACAAACGTTCACAGCGCGAACGGCGACCGCCCAGACATCGGGTGCTCGTGCGGGTGGGACCTCGGGTTCATCCGCGGCCGATCCGGCAGTTCCTCTGGTCGGCTCGCAAACCACGCCCCAGGTCAGCGTACCCATATCGGAGAATAACAGATTCGAGCAGAACCAGGGTTTCATGGATCTGCCGTCGGTTTTCTCTCATCAATGGTCGGTGGCTCGCGAGATCCCGCCGGAGAGTATCATCAACCGCGACTATATTCGGACGCGTTCGCGGGTGCGCCGGCTTATGACCTTGAAGCAGGCCGTGTATATAGCGTTGATAAACAACCCTGCAATCAAAGCCGCTCGACTCGATCCCGTCGCCGCCCAAGAGGCGGTCAATATGGCGTGGGCCGAGTTTGATCCCGATTCGCTGGCGAACATGGGCACGATCTACAGCGCGCTCCCGATATCGACTCCGATCGAGACCTTCGCGGCGTCTCCAGCGCTAGAGACGCAACAGTACGAGTGGAATTTCACGCTCAACAAGATCCTCGCCAGCACCAACGGCACCTTGAGCCTGCAGTTCAACAACTTGTACGAGAACACGAACAACCTTACACAAACCGTAAATCCCTATTATAACCCGCTGCTTCAAATCTCTCTTTCGCAACCGCTTTTGCGCAATTTCGGCTGGAAGTTTGCCACGCTCAGCGTCCAGATCGCCGAGTCCCAGCAGAAGCAGTCGCAATGGCTATACGAACAGGCGGCGGAGGACTTCGTGCTGCGCGTCGCCTCCGACTATTGGAATCTGGTACGGGCGCAAGAAAATCTGCGCGTCGCTTTGGAAGCGCTCAAGTTCAACGAAGATTTGGTGCGCCAAAACAAGATAAGCCTGCGGGTCGGCACGATGGCGCCAATCGACGTGCAGGAGGCCGAATCCGCGGCAGAGACTGCGCGCGCCAATGTCTATACAGCCGAAGCAAATCTGCAGACCGCTCGCGTCACCCTACGCCAGGACGTAATGCTTAATCCGGCGCACGCCTTCATCCCCGAGGACATCGAGCCCGCCGACGCACCCAATCCGCGCCAGGAACTGCGCCTAGACACCGAGAACTCGCTCGAAAAGGCCGTGCTTTACCGACCCGAACTGCACGAGATGCGTCAGGCGATTATCACTGATCTGCTGCAGACAAAATTCCAAGAAAACCAACTCCTGCCCCAGGTCAACTTGCAGACCCAGTTTGGCGTCAGCAACGAACAAGGTAACGCGATTTGCGGCCCTTCCTTCGGATTAGTGAGCCCAAATTGTACTCAAACCACGCCAGGTGAGACCTTTGGCCAGCCAGGCTACTCGGTGCCGTTCCAGGGGGGGTATGGCAGTGCGTTGAGCAAGATGTTCGATTTCAGCTTTTACAACTATGCCGCTTTCTTCAGTTGGGAGATGCAGCTTGACAACGCCACCGCCAAGGCAGCGTTGTCCCAGGCTCGCGTCGTGTACGAGCAACAGCGCATGCAATATCGCGACATGCTCTCGCAGGTCATAACCGACGTCGAGAGTTCACTTGCCAACGCCCGCGCCGATCTAAAGCGTGTCGTGGCAACCGCCGCGGCGACCGAATATGCGCGCCAGGCGCTGCACAATGAGCAGCAGCGCTTTAGAGTCGGAATGGCCACGACACACGACCTTTTGCAATTCGAAAACGAGTTGGTCAGCGCCGAGGGAAATGAGGTGCAGACCGAAGTTGACCTCGAACAGGCAAGGCTTCAACTTCTACATGCGGAAGGTCGTTTGCTCTCCCATTTCGGCGTAAACTTCGAACTGCAGGATCCGCACACGAACATTCCGTGGTTCGGCCGGTTCTAATTACCGCGGAGAACAGGCACGCGAAAGCTAAAAGCGACATGCTTGCCGACGTTTAACCCTAGGCGTCGGCACTCGTGTCGCCAGGCTGCAACCTACGGCTAAGGCGCGTGGCGCGCCCGTTGTCTGCTTACCAAGAAATTACTGTTACGCTGCCGCGGGCTGATAATCGCACCAGGGATCGGTCGCGAGATAGTTGCCGGTCAGCGCATAGGCGCGCGAGCGCGAGCCGCCGCAGATAACGCGATACTTGCATCGGCCGCATCGACCCAGCAACGCATCAGGATTACGCAGCTCACGCAAGAGTTCAGATTCGCGATAAATGACATCCAAGCTCTGCGACCGCACGTTGCCCGCGGAGAGCGGCAGGAAGCCGCTGGGATACACTTCGCCGACATGGGAGACAAACACGAAGCCCTTGCCCGCGTTGACGCCGCGCGGCGCAAGGCCGATGGTGTGGCCCGGACCTTCAGACCGCCGCAGCATATCGGGCATCGACACTACGTCGTGGGACGCCCCGCCCGCGCGGCCGCTCCCTTGCTCTTCACGTTGCGCTACGTAGCGCCGATAGTGCGGCGCTTCGGTAACCTTAAGGATGAATCGCGCCTTCTTTTGCGCCTCGTAAAGCACGGCGAACAATTCCTCGCACCGGCGCCCGTCGATACCGTCTAATTTTGTTCCGCGTCCGAGCGGGACCAAAAAGAAAACTTCCCAAAAAACCGCTCCGAGACGCTCGACGAGGTCCGTCATCTGGGCGAGATAGTCTGCAGAACCGCTCCACAGCGTGGTGTTAATCTGCAGTGGCAGGCGAGATTCACGCGCCCAGGCGGCCGCTTCGATCGTCCTCTGGAAAGCCCCTGGCACGCCGCGAAACCCGTCATGCAGATCAGCCCGCGGGTAGTCGAGGCTCAGCGCCATCTGGTCGAGACCGGCTTCCTTGAGGCTGTGAACCATGGCGGCATCCAGCACCGGCGTTGCCGCCGGAATGGTGCCCATACGCAGACCAAGCCGCTTGCCTTCGCGCACTAAGTCCAACAAGTCCGGACGCTGAAGCGGATCGCCACCACTCAAGATAAAGACCGGCGTTCCCATCCGGGCCGCATCAGCGAGCAATCTAAAGCCTTCCGCAGTGGTCAATTCGTCGGGATGGCGCGACGGTTGTGCGCAGGCGCGGCAATGGACACAGGCAAGGTTGCACGCTTGAGTCGTCTCCCAAATAACCAGAAAGGGAGCGAGCGAGAAATCAATCGAACGCATCATGACATATAGGCTACTAGCAATGAACCGGTCGCGGAAGGATTAGCACACCGCTATCGGCCGGTGTCGCCCGGTGCCTCCCACTGTCTCGCAGGCCTGCCAGCACCTTTGATCGCGCCTAAGACTTGTTGAATACGGGAGTCAACCAGCTTTAGATGGCCAGACCTGCGGCACCCGACGCGCTCGGAGTAAGCTTCTCGACATAACGGCTCCGGACCCTGAAGAAAACCTCGCCAGGGAGCAATATCCGCCGGTCGTACTGAATCGAAAACCGAAGGCGCCGCACGAACCTCAGGGATTGATTTAGAGCACCGCCACGTTAAACGACGCCCAGAGGAGGCGGGCTACGCTGCGTAGAGGTCTACAGGCTCGACAAGCCGCTTGAGAACGTGCGGCCGACTCTCGGAGGCGGTTATCGCCTGTCCGGAACGGTCAGGAACCGCCCGTGTCACTAGGAGCTGGCCGGCTTGCGCAGCCATTTGGGCGCGCGCCGCGGTATTGGTGACAGTGGCGATCGCAGTGATATCTCGATGCGAGTGACCGAACTCGCCGAAGCTAACTTCGCCGCTATCGATCCCGATACCGATACCGAGCGCCTCTCGATCGCATTCAGACGATCCACCCAAGCTGTGATGATGAGCGCGGCAGCGTCGCTGAATCTCGCGCGCCGCCTCGACCGCTTGGGCCGCGTGGTCCGCCTGACGGATCGGGAAGTTGAAGACCGCCATAATCGCGTCGCCGATCGTCTTGTTGAGCAGCCCGTCAAAATCCCATACGGCTGTCGCGCACTCGTCATAAAAGAGGTCGAGAAGGCCCGCAATCTGATCCTGAGGCAAAGATTGAGACAGCGCCGTATAGCCGCGCAAATCCGCGAACAGTACGGTGACGTCGACCGTGGCTTTGCGAGCTCGCGTAACCTTCGTGAACATCATCTCGAATACGGTGCACGTGTTAGGGTTCATTCCGCTCGGCCGAATGCCGAAGGGGCGAAATGGAAGCGCGGCGATCGCGCGCAACGGTACCGGCAGCCGCAACTGTTGCCAGCAGCCCTTGCAGATCCTCGATCTCGCTATCGACGCTGGGAAGCCTCCTTGATGCGGCAGAGCGCGGAGCTTTTGGGGCGCCGTGAGTTTCCCCCGGTCGACGCGCCTTCAATCGCGTCGAGGTTATGACGTTAACCGCGGTACAGGAGAGTCGATGCGACTATAGCCCAGTAGTCATCGCTTAGGATTGACCGGACAAGAGAATCTTTTCAGAAACGGGTCTGACGTAAAACCTCAGGCGGAGCAGGCTCGGTTGCAACCGAAGGCGACCGAAAAGTACCTCGGACGATTTTGTGCCTGCGGACTTCGCGCGCCGGTGAAAGAAATCGCGCTTGTTCTCATTGCATGCCGGCCAGCTCGCAAAATAAGGGCGGGTCAGCGCCACAGTTCGCCCGGATGTCGTTGGCCCCAAACTGTTACAGCTTTTCCGCCTGCCTCGGACGTCAGGAGCGAACTGAAAACGCGACCCGGCGACGAGATAAAACGGGCATCAGGAACGTATGCATGAGAATCGGTGGGTTGCGGGGGAAGGATTTGAACCTTCGACCTCCGGGTTATGAGCCCGGCGAGCTACCAGCCTGCTCCACCCCGCGTTTTCATACTAACGGCAACTCGCCTGGCGACGCAACCGGCGCGTTTTCTTGCGACTGCGGACGGCGCTCCTGAATTGCGCTCGCTATCCTAAGCGAGGGTTGATAATGTTATCGGCATAGCCGCCCGCGCCTGCGTCAGAGGGGTTGGCGGCGCGCAACCGGGCGCGGCAGCGCCTGCTTCATTCAAGGCATTACCAACCGAGCGGAAGGAAAGGGCTTGCGATGAGCCTTAAGAGCAAGGCGGCGATAATCGGAATTGGCGAGCTCAAACCGAGTAAAGAGCCCGGCGAGTCCACGGCCTTGGAATTGATGGCCGCGGCAAGCGCGCAGGCGATTGCCGACGCCGGACTTGAAAAGGCGGATATCGATGGCTTTCTCGTGGGGATGCCTTTCAACGACCCCGGCATCCTTTACCCCTCCGCCGCGGCCGAAGCGTTGGGATTGCGCCCGCGGATGCTTAATCAGGTAGATATCGGCGGGGCGTCGGGCGCCGGCATGGTGTGGCGCGCAGCGGCGGCGATCGACGGCAGCATGTGCCGTGCGGTGCTATGCGTGACGGCCGACCTCAACCGGCTTGGTGATCAGCGCCCGCCCATGATTTCAACCGCGCGCGAGTTCGAATGGCCATACGGCAACATCGGCGCAAACTGTGGGTATGCGATGATCGCGCAGCGTCACATGTACGAATACGGAACGCGGCCCGAGCAGATGGCCAAGGTAGCGGTCGATCAACGTAAGAGCGCGCTCAAAAACCCGCTGGCAACGTTCAATGACAAGCCGCTGACTATCGATGAAGTGCTGAGTTCGCGAATGATCGTCGATCCGCTTCACTTGTACGAGATCGTAAGCCCTGTATGTGGCGGGGCGGCCGTCGTGGTCGTCGGGCCCGAGCTTGCGCGGCGCTCGCCCCATCCCGCGGTCTGGCTGCTCGGCGCGGGCGAGAGCTGCGGCCACGCCAGCATCACCTACGCTCCTTCCCTCACCGAATCCGCGGTCAAGCAATCCGCCGCGACGGCGTTCGCGATGGCCGGGCTCGGGCCCCGGGATATGAGCCTGGTGTGCCCGTACGATTGCTACACGATCACGGTGCTGGTTACGCTAGAGGACGCCGGCTTCTGCAAGAAAGGACATGGCGGACCGTTCGTGATGGAACATGACCTTTCCTACGCAGGCGATTTGCCGTGCAATACGCACGGCGGCCAGCTTTCCTTCGGCCAGCCAGGATTGGCCGGCGGGATGAGCCACGTCACCGAGGCTGCGCGGCAATTGATGGGGCGCGCGGGCGAGCGCCAGGTGAGAGACGCCCGTCTCGCTTTCGTTAACGGCAACGGCGGAATAATGAGCGAACAAACAAGTCTTATCCTGGAGCGGCGAGCGTGAACGCTTATCTGAAGCCGGTACCCACACCGTCGAAAATCAGCGCGCCCTTCTGGGCGGCGGCGCGCCGCCATAAGCTGGTGCTGCAGCGATGCGAGCGATGCCGCGCTTTCATCTATTACCCCCGGCCGCGATGTCCTGAATGCCTTGACGATCGGCTCACCTGGGAAGAAGCGACCGGACGCGGCACCGTTTACAGCTTCACGGTCGTGCGTCGAGCGGCGAGTCGAGCCTTCAGCGATGCGCCTTACATCCTGGCCATCGTGGAACTAGAAGAAGGCCCGCACATCACCACGAATATCCTCGCCGCGCCCGAAGCGGTGCGAATCGGGATGAAGGTGACGGCGTACTTCGACGACGTCACGCCCGAGTGCACCCTGGTAAAGTTCAAACCCGCTGACGCTTAGAACCGCCCGCCCTCTCGCCTACTCGACCCGCGTGTATCACGCGCGATCCTGCGGCGAGGCGCTATCGAGGGGACTGCCGAATGCCGCGACAGCCTGGAATCCCGGTCGCCGCTGCGTACCGTTTCGGCCTAAAGGTAGGGACTGGAGGGCAAGCGCGTCTCGCCCATCAGGTAACGGTCGATCGCGCGCGCGGCTTCGCGGCCCTCCCAGATAGCCCAGACAACAAGCGACTGGCCGCGGCGCATGTCACCGGCGACGAACACGCCCGGAACGTTGGTCATGTAGGAATCATCGCCAACCACGTTACCGTGGCCGTCCAGCTTAAGTTTCAATTGAGAGACGATGGTATCGGTCTCCGGCCCAGCGAAACCTGCCGCGATAAGGACCAGATCACAATCGAGTGAAAAACTGGTTCCTTCGAGTTCTTCCATCACGCGCCGCCCATGCTCCTGGCGCCATCTGACCCTCACGCCGTTAAGGCGCTTGACCCATCCGTTCTCGCCGGAGAACCCGACCGTGTAGATACCCCAGTCGCGAATAACGCCCTCCTCGTGCGAAAAGGACGTGCGCAGTATCTTGGGCCATTCGGGCCACGGCATTTCGGGCGTACGCCTTTCCGGCGGCCGCGGCAGGTATTGAAATTGGTAGATTACCTTCGCTCCCTGCCGATTGGCGGTTCCGACGCAATCCGAGCCCGTGTCGCCTCCACCGACCACGACCACGCGCTTGCCGGCGGCGGAAATAATTTTCTCGGGGGCAAACTGGTCGCCGAAGTTGCGCTTGTTCTGCTGCACGAGATAATCCATGGCGAAGTGGATACCTTTGAGGTCACGACCGGGCAGCTTGAGGTCGCGCGGCTTGGTGGCCCCGCCCGTCAGGCATATCGCGTCGAAGTCGCGCCGCAGCTCGTCTGCTCGCACATCAACCCCAACGTCGCAGTTCGTGCGAAACTCCACGCCCTCTGCGATCATCTGCTCAACACGCCGCAAAACAATCCACTTCTCCAGCTTGAAGTCAGGAATGCCGTAGGTGAGCAGTCCCCCGGGACGGTCGTCCCGCTCGAACACGGTTACTTGGTGGCCGGCTCGAGCCAGTTGCTGGGCGCAGGCCATTCCTGCGCACCCTGAACCGACAACTGCCACGCGCTTGCCGGTGCGCCGCGAGGGCGTAATCGGCGCGATCCAGTCTTCGGCAAAGGCGCGGTCGGCGATGCTCTTTTCGATGACCTTGATGGTGACCGGGTCATCGTTGATGTTCAGCACGCAGGCTTCCTCACAGGGAGCCGGACAAATGCGGCCGGTGATTTCCGGGAAATTGTTGGTCGAATGAAGCGCGTCGATCGCCTCTCGCCAGCGCCCGCGATAAACGAGGTCGTTCCAATCGGGAATTAGATTGCCCAGCGGGCATCCTCGATGGCAGAACGGAATACCGCAATCCATGCAGCGGGCGCCCTGGATACGCAGGTCCTCTTCGGGCAACTGCGCCTCGAACTCGCGCCAGTCTGCGGTGCGCTCCTCAACCGGCCGATGAGCCGGTTCTTGGCGTTTGAACTCTAGGAACCCTGTTGTTTTGCCCATTATGCGAAAGCCCCCATATCCGGCCGCCCGCCACGGCTTGGCCTCTCGACAACGCTATGCTGGCTGTCCCCGCAAACCGCCGCGCCCGTCGCGGCTGCGTTCATCCCCGCCGCTCAAGACCCGGCTAACGTGACGAAGCAGGTTACTGCTCGCAGCGGCGCTCAGATCGCCGCTACGCGCGCGAGGTCAGAGTCCAGGCGCTGGCGCTGCAGCACTTTGCGATACTCGACCGGGACGACCTTGACGAAACGCGCTGCATATACCTGCCACTTAGCGAGCACGTGGCGCGCCAGTTCGCTGCCGGTGTAACGGAAGTGGCGCTGGACAAGCGAACGAACGAGATTGCGTTCCTGGGTCTCGCTCAGCGTGTCCAGCTCGACCATGCTCAAATTGCAGCGGCTGCTGAAGTCACCTTTCTGGTCCAGCACGTAGGCCACGCCTCCGCTCATTCCCGCAGCGAAGTTGCGTCCAGTGCCTCCGAGTACAACCACAGTGCCGCGCGTCATGTACTCGCAGGCGTGATCGCCCACGCCTTCGACCACCGCGTTGGCGCCGCTGTTGCGCACCGCAAAACGCTCTCCGGCAACACCGCGGAAGTAAGCCTCGCCGGCGGTGGCCCCGTACAACGCAACGTTGCCGATGAGAATGTTCTCCTCGGCCTTGAAGGCCACCCCACGCGGCGGCCTCACCGTGATTAGGCCGCCGGACAAACCTTTGCCGATATAGTCGTTGGCGTCTCCCTCCAGATGGAGCGCGACGCCGCGCGCGAGAAACGCGCCGAAGCTTTGCCCGGCCGAGCCCTGAACGTGAACCTTGATCATGCCGGCCGCAAGCCCCTTATCGCCGTAGCGGCGCGATATCTCCGCAGATAGCATCGTGCCGAAGGCGCGATCAACGTTGCGAATGGGCATGTGGATCTTCACCGGACGCTTGTGTTCGAGCGCGTCCTTGCAAAGATCGATCAGGCGGCGGTCGGCGACCTTCTCGAGTTCGTGGTCCTGCGTCTCGACGCACCGTATCGAGACCTCGCCGCTGACCTGCGGGCGATGCAGAATCTGCCCAAGGTCAACGTGTCTGGCCTTCCAGTGCTCGGTCGCGTAGTTAGGCTCCAGATACTCGACTCGCCCAACCATTTCATCGAGCGTGCGGAAACCCAACTGCGCCATGTATTCCCGCACCTCTTCGGCGATAAACATCATCAGGGTTTCGACATGCTCGGGCTTGCCCGCAAAGCGCTGGCGTAAAATCGGGTCATGCGTAGCTATGCCCACCGGGCAGGTGTTGAGGTGGCACACGCGCATCATCACACAGCCCATCGCCACCAGCGCCACAGTCGCGAAGCCGAATTCCTCGGCGCCAAGCAGCGCGGCAATCACAACATCTCGTCCGGTCTTGAGCTGGCCGTCGGTCTCCAGGCGAACTCTGCCCCGCAGGTCGTTGAGCACCAAAACTTGCTGAGTTTCGGCGAGACCCAATTCCCACGGAATACCGGCGTGCTTGATCGAACTCAGCGGCGAAGCGCCGGTTCCGCCGTCAAAGCCGCTGATCAGGATCAAATCGGCTTTGGCTTTCGCCACACCCGCCGCGATCGTTCCGACCCCCACCGCAGCGACAAGCTTGACGCTCACTTGGGCGTGCTCGTTAGCCGCTTTAAGGTCGTGGATGAGCTGCGCAAGGTCTTCGATTGAGTAGATATCGTGATGGGGCGGCGGCGAAATCAGGCCCACCCCAGGCGTGGAGTAGCGGATACTGGCGATGTACTCGTCAACCTTATGGCCCGGCAACTGACCGCCCTCGCCGGGCTTCGCGCCCTGCGCGATCTTTATTTGCAACTCGTCGGCATTAACCAGGTAATTGCTCGTAACGCCGAAACGCCCGGAGGCAACCTGCTTGATCGCGCTGCGCCGCCAATCGCCGTTCGGATCCGGCTTGAAGCGTCCGGGATCCTCGCCGCCCTCGCCGGTGTTGCTCTTGCCACCGATTCTGTTCATCGCGATAGCCAGGGCTTCGTGCGCTTCCTTGCTGATCGCGCCGAACGACATCGCGCCGGTCTTGAACCGTTTGACAATCTCGCTTGCCGGTTCGACCTCAGTGATCGGGATCGGCGGTTGGTTGGCCTTGAATTTCAGCAAACCGCGCAACGTGGCTTGAGCGGCGGCTTCCTCGTCGACGATGCGTGTGTATTGCTTGAAGAGCTTGTAACTGCGAGTCGCGACCGCGTGCTGCAATTTGGCGATCGTGAGCGGGTTGTACATATGCAGCTCGCCGCGCCGTCGCCATTGATATTCGCCGCCGGGCGCAAGACCCGCGCTTTCTCCAGGCTCCGTGCGGAAAGCCCGTTCATGGCGGGCGGCGGTCTCGCGTTCGATCACCTCCAGCCCCACCCCGCCAATCCGCGACGCGGTTCCGGTAAAGTACCGCTCAACGAATTCCTGGTTAAGCCCCACTGCCTCGAAGATCTGCGCCCCGCGGTAGCTCTGCAGCGTCGAAATCCCCATCTTCGAGGCGACCTTGAGCAGTCCCTTGCCGATCGCCTTGATGTAATTTTTTATCGCGGTCTCGTGATCGAGGCCCACCACCATGCGCTCATCAATCATCCAGGCCAGCGTGCTGTACGCGAGATAGGGATTCACCGCACCGGCGCCGTAACCGATTAGCAGCGCAAAGTGCATCACTTCGCGGGGCTCGCCGGATTCGACAACCAAGCCAACCTTGGTCCGCGACCCCTCGCGCACCAGATGATGATGGACCGCCCCGGTAGCCAGGAGGCTGGGAATCGGCCCGTGCGCCGCATCCATCTCGCGGTCGCTGAGCACGATTATGGTAAAGCCGGCCGCGATGGCTTCGGAGGCTCGCCGGCAAAGCTCGGCGAGCGCCATTCGCAAACCGTGCTCGCCGTCAGCCACCCGGTAAACGATCGGCAGCGTGACGCTTTTTAAGCCCGGGAGGGAGAGTTGCTTGATTTTTTCCAGTTCGTCGTTGGTCAGAATCGGACTGACCAAACGCAGTTGGCGGCAATGGAGCGGCGTCTCTTCGAACAGATTCTGTTCGGCGCCGATCGTGCTCTCCAGCGACATCACCAATTCCTCGCGGATCGGGTCGATCGGCGGATTGGTGACCTGGGCGAAAACCTGCTTGAAGTAATTGAACAGCGGCGGGTTCTGGTTCGACAGCACCGCGAGCGGCGTGTCCGTGCCCATCGAACCCACCGGCTCCTGCGCGTTGGCCGCCATCGGCGCCAGCAAAATCCTGAGTTCCTCTAGCGTGTAGCCGAACGTTACCTGACACGCCATCAGGTCGGAGTGAGGATGTCCATCGAGGGAAGACGGCTTTGGAGGGTCGGGCAAGTCATCCAGATTCACCAGGTTTTCGCGCAGCCATTGTCGGTATGGCTTGCGCGCAGCGATCGATTCCTTGATTTCCTCGTCTTCGATAATCCGGCGCTGCTCGGTATCGATCAAAAGCATCCTTCCGGGTTGCAGCCGGCCGTTAACGGCGACCAGCTCCGGCTCGATGTCGAGCACGCCGGTTTCCGACGCCATCACCAGAAGGCCGTCTCTGGTGAGCACGTAACGGGACGGGCGCAAGCCGTTGCGGTCGAGCACCGCGCCGATCTGCCGGCCGTCGGTAAAGGCGATCGCCGCCGGACCGTCCCACGGCTCCATCACGCACGAATGGTACTGATAAAAGGCGCGCTTAGAATCGCTCATCGCGGAATGGTTTTGCCACGCCTCGGGAATCATCATCATCACGGCGTGAGCCAGCGACCGGCCCGTATGTAGCAGAAATTCGAGCACGTTGTCGAAGATTGCCGAATCGCTGCCATTGGCCTGAACGATAGGTATGAGCTTTTGCAGGTCAGCGCCGAAAAGCGGCGAACTCGACATCTTCTCGCGCGCGTGCATCCAATTGACGTTCCCGCGAAGCGTATTGATCTCGCCGTTATGGCATAAAAAGCGATATGGATGAGCGCGCTCCCAGCTCGGAAAGGTGTTAGTGGAAAAACGTTGATGAATTAGAGCGAGTGCCGAGGTTACGTCCGGGTCGTTCAAGTCGGCGTAAAATCGTACGAGCTGGTCGGGCATTAGCTGACCCTTGTAAACCACGGTCGACGTCGAAAGGCTGCAAACATAAAATGAGCCGTTAGCGGCCGCGAGCAGCGCTGCCGTTTCCTTTTCCAGGCGGCGACGAATGACGTAAAGGGCTCGTTCGAAAGCGGCCCGCCCCTCCGTATTTGGGCCGCGCTTGATAAACACCTGGCTCACGAAGGGCATTGCACGTCGCGCAACCGCTCCGGTCGCGCTCTCGTCGACCGGCACCGCACGCCATCCGAGCAGCTCCTGACCTTCCTCGCGCACCACACGCTCGACCACTCGCACGCACCGCTGGCGCGGCGCGGGATTGCGCGGCATGAAAAACATCCCCAGACCGTAATCGTCCGGACCGGGAAGCTCGAAGCCAAGCGCCTGCGCCTGTCGGCGCAAAAATTCATGCGGCAGTTGCAGCAAGACACCCGAGCCGTCACCGGTCAACGGATCGCAACCACAGGCGCCGCGATGCGTCAGGTTTTGCAGCGCCGTCAACGCCTTGCGCACAAGCTCATGCGTCCGTCGTCCGTTGACGTCGACCAGAAAACCCATCCCGCAGGCCTCATGCTCGAAAGCCGGGTCATAGAGGCCCTGCCGTTGCGGAATCCCAGCTAGGCTATGCATGTTTGGGTCCGTTCCCTTCGCTAAATTCACTCCTTGGAAGCTCCACCCGAGACCGTCCCTTATGGGCATGCGTCGTTTCAGGCACCACCGACGTCATAAGGGAAAGCGATGTGCTCTCGAGTCTGGTGGAAAGCACCACCATTGTCTCAGTGCGCGCCACGCCCTCGAGCGATCGAATCGCGGTGATCAGCTTTTCCAGCGTGGCCGTTGTATCCGTCTTCACCTTCAGCAGCATCGAATGCTGCCCGGTAACGTGATGGCATTCCAACACGTCATCGAGCAGCACGACATCGCGGGCGAACTTCTCGACCAACGTCGGATGGCTAATCGAAACGCCGATAAAAGCGGTGACATCCTTGCCTAGCAGGCGAGCCGCCAAATGGGCGTGGTAACCGGTAATAACACCGCCTTCTTCAAGCTTCTTAACACGTTCTAAAACCGAAGGCGCTGAAAGCCCCACCTGTTCGCCCAATTTAGCCAGAGAGATCCGGCAATACTGCTGCAGTTGGGCTAGTATTTGGAGGTCAATAGCGTCAAGCTGGCATTGCCGCTCGCCTAATTTCATAAGCTAATTCCTCGGTTTGACTAAGAAAAATAGTAAAAGCGCGCGGCCGATGTCAACAGCGTTAGGGAAAGGCAGCCTCGTCAACGCATTTCCTATAAGCGCCAGCTTGACCGGGACGCGAAAGGGCGCCCGCTGACGGCATGGCGGTCCCAAAACGCTCCAGGCGCGCCTGGAGCTGCCGCGAAATCGTAAAGGGTGCTAAGGGCGACGGATATAGTTTAGCTCGCGCAATCGTATGCTCAAGAGCGGAGCATCTCGCCTCATACAATCACGCGATCTAACGGTGGCAACCAACCGCGCTCTACACGTCCCGTGGGGGCGATTTGAGCGTAGCTTTGCGGCCAAGCGCGCCGTCGGCGTCGTTTCTTTTGCTTTACCGACGGGCCGCTAATTGGCAAGTCACCAGCGAACACACATCCTCGGGCCGCTCCAAGCGCTGACGTACGAACTCGCGTCCGCATTGCGCGCAACGCGCGATCTCTTCCCCCTCGCGCAGTAACGGACCAATGGCTTTGACCGCTTCCGACTCAGAGGCCACGCTGGTTAGCCTCGGCGGATTGCGCGGCTCGAGCCCCCGCCGCGGCAACCCTGCAACGGTCTCAAGTTTGGTTGCGGAGGAGCGTGGCGGCTCCGGCTGGACGCCACGAGAAACGCCTGGTCTCGACGCGAGTTTCGCCGCGCGTGTCGCCAGTTCGTCAGCTCTCGTGTTATAGGGGTCCTGGTCGTGGCCTTTCACCCATTCGAACGACACGTCACGCACCAAGCGCTCCCGGTCCAGCGCGTCCCACAGGTCCTTGTTCGCGTTTCGCTTCCAGCCCAGATTGATGGTTTTAACGACCAACTGGCTGTCACTGCGCAACAGGACGCGGGCGGAGGGTGGAGTCGCCTTCAAACCCTCGATGGCGGCGGTCAGTTCCATGCGATTGTTCGTCGTTTGAGGACACCCGCCGCTTCTCTCGACCACGACCCGTTCATGCTGGAGCACAACCGCGCTCCAGCCCCCCGGTCCGGGATTTCCGACGCAAGCCCCGTCGGTATAAACGAGAAAGTGCCGGTTCTCCTCAGCGCCGGTTCTGGTCATCCCTGCATCTGTGACGCTGAAATCACCACGCGCTCAGGTCGCGCAGGCGTTGCAATGGGTGTTGCCACGCCTATGGAGCTTCGGCGTGGGAAGTAAAAATGTGAATGCCGTGGACCGCAACTTTGCAGCGCCACGATCTCCGGCATCGTCGAATACGAGCTTAGTTCAGTACGCTTGGTTGCTTTGGTTCATCCGCCGCCGCGGCCGCACCACGTTTGGCGCTCGCCTTGCGCAACACCACGTCGAGAACGTCATCGACCGCGTCAACGAAGACGAACTCCATCTCCTTGCGCACATCCGCCGGAATATCCTCGAGGTCCCGCTCGTTGCGCCGTGGAAGAACGACGGCCGCGATTCCTGCACGGCGCGCCGCGAGAATTTTTTCCTTAATCCCGCCGACCGGCAGAACCTTTCCGCGCAGCGTGATCTCGCCGGTCATCGCCACATCCGAGCGCACCGGCCGTCCGGTTAGAAGTGACGCCAATGAGGCGACCAGCGCCACGCCGGCTGACGGCCCGTCTTTCGGGATAGCGCCCGCTGGGACATGGATGTGCAAATCGGACTTCTGGAAAAAGTCTTCCGGGATTCCCAGACGGCTTGCCCGCGCGCGAAGGTAAGAAAGGGCCGCTTGCGCCGATTCCTTCATCACGTCGCCCAAGCTGCCGGTCAGCGTAATTCCCTTTAGATCGGAA
>JAJYYI010000113.1 GCA_021801125.1 Deltaproteobacteria bacterium
ATCCTCCGATAAGCCCGGCTCCCCGGTCCAATCCATCCGCGCTCAACTGTCCAGTTTTTGGGGTTCACTCCAATCAGGACTCAATTCCGTCCCAATTCGGTCCCAATTCGGTCCCAACCGGGACCTGATCGGGACCTGACTGGGCCTTGTTCGGGACCGATCTGGGACTCGATTAGGTCCCAACTCGGACCTAATAAGGTTCTGATCGAGGCCCGGTCCGGGCCCGTTTTGAGTCTTTATCAGGACCTGCTCAGGCCACGCGGACGATGAGAAGAGCGCGCTGTCCAAGCCCGTCGGGCGGCATCGCGGGAAACCAGCCCCTGGATCATCGCTTGACACGAAAGCCGCGTCGAAAGCCTAAGGCTATCGGAGATGCCGAAGGCTTCGCACGAAAGCGAGTAGTCGAACCTTTTCCGCATACCCTGCCGGGTTTAGGCTACGGCGAGCCAGAAGGTGGAATCGCCATGGCCGAGCTTTCGGTTCCATGGGCCAAGTGGAGAGCGGCCGACCACTATCGCAACCAGCGTGCTTATCAGCCGCAACTACTGGGTCGACCCCAAATCGGGCATCCCTTACCCCGTCGAGGTTCGGGTCCCGCAGACCGATCTCGCGATCGACGGCACTCTGCGTCATCTGCCGGTGATGCCGATCGGCGCGTCGCATCCCCTGATTTCCGACGTGGCCACCGTGTCGCCCGGGCGGACGATGGGCGAGATCGACCATCTGAACAATCAGCGCAGCCTTAACGTCACGGCCAATATCAGCGGCGACGATTACGGCCGGGCCGCGGACGATATCGAGCGCGCGATCGCCTCGCTCGGCGCGCCGCCACGAGGCGTGACAGTCGAAAACCGCGGTCAACTGGCGCAGATGCTGAATACGCTGGCCGGTCTTCGCTCCGGTTTGATGCTGGCCGTCGCGGTCGTGCTCCTCGTGCTCGCGGCGAATTTTGAGTCCGTGCGCGACGCGCTCGCGGTAATCTCGACTGTGCCCGCGGTTCTGGCCGGCGTAGTCCTGATGCTCCTTGTCACCGACAGCACGCTGAACGTGGAATCGTTTATGGGCGCGATCATGGCAGTCGGCGTCGGGGTCGCCAACGCGGTGCTTCTCATCACGTTCGCCCGTCATCAGCGCCGCGCGGGAGAGGGTCCGTTCGGCGCAGTCGTGGAAGCCGCGCAGCGGCGGCTCCGTCCAATCCTGATGACGACGCTCGCGATGATTGCGGGGATGCTGCCGATGGCGTCAGGGTTCGGCGCAGGCGGCGCTCAGACCGCTCCGCTCGGCCGGGCGGTCATCGGGGGCCTTCTCGCCTCACTGTTTGCGACACTTCTGGTTCTGCCGGCCGTCTTCGTCCTGCTCACGCCGGACCGTCCGATGCATTCCAACTCTCTGGACCCGGACGATCCGGAAAGCGTCTTTGCGGAAAGCCGTCGATGAGATTGCAGCGACAGAGAACCTTCTTCTTTGTGTCGATGTTCGTCCTGTTCGTCTGTTCGGCGCCGGTCGCGCGGACCGCCGCGGCTTCGTCGAAAGCACGGGCGCCAACCGTTGACGTGGTGCGGGTCATTTCTCGACGTCTGTCGCTCACCGAGCGTTTGCCCGCGGAGTTGACGCCGTGGCAGGTGGTCGCGCTCTATCCGAAGGTGCAGGGTTTCGTCGAGAGTGTCGAGGTGGACCGAGGCTCGAACGTACGCAAACGACAAATCCTCGTTCGGCTCTCCGCGCCCGAACTGCTGGCGCAGACCGCCCAGGCCGAAGCGACCATGGTTGGCGCCGAGGCAACCTACCGGCGGCTGCTCAAGGCGTCGCACACGCCGGGAGGGGTTTCTCCCAACGAACTTGAGTTGGCCGGACAGGCCTTCAAAGCCGATCAGGATCGCGTGCGTTCGCTCAAGACCCTGGCGGGCTATCTGGTGATTCGGGCGCCATTCTCCGGGATCATCACGGAGCGCAACGTGCATCCCGGCGCCCTGGTCGGTCCGCCGAGTGAGCCGCTTTCGGCGGCCGTGCCGATGGTGCGTCTCGAGCAGATCGACCATCTGCGGCTGGTCGTGCCGGTTCCGCAAGCCGACGTCGATCTCATACCCGTGGGCGCAAGCGTGAGGTTCACGGTGCCGGCGTTTCCGGGCCGCTATTTCAGCGGCACGATAAGCCGTATTTCGCACGCCCTCAACCCGGCGACCCGCACCATGCCGGTTGAGGCGGACGTCTATCAAAAGCAGTACCTGCTCGACCCCGGAATGTTCGTCGAAGCGCTGTGGCCCGTGCAAAGCGCCGCGACATCGTTGTTCGTTCCATCTTCTGCCATCAGCGGTGGGGCGAGCCCCTTCGTTGACCGCGTCAGCAATGGCCAAGTGCAGCGGATCTCCGTAGCACGTGGGAGAGCGATGGGAAACCTCGTCCAGGTCTTCGGCGACCTGAAGGCGGGAGATCCCGTGGTGATCGGGCCATCGGCAGACCTGGCCAACGGCACTATCGTTCGGGCGATCTTCAATGGCTCCTGACAAAGAAGGGGAGTCAATGCGCCGGCTAATTTAATTGTCGTTGATCAATCTGCCGCGCGACGGGCTGACAGGCTTGGCTATCTCCCGTCGTGTAGGTAACCACCACGAACGACGCCGCAATAAAGAGCCCTTGTGGATTCTGCGATGCTGGCTGTGAATTGGTCGGCAGCAGCATCAGGATGACGGATTCCTGCGATGGTTGCTTGTGGTCGAAAGCACTTCATGCGCCTGCCACATCGGACAACCTGCGAAACATTTCCGGATATTGGATTTGCGAAACGAGGGCTTGGTGAGGAAAACCCTCCGTTGTCAAAGGTAACTGATTACGGCCGCAGGCATTGATCGAGTTGACGCGAAGTTTATCAATAGTGCCACGGCGGTGGCGCGAAACATGCCTCTCGAGTATACCTTAAGCCGCCAATACCGGAAGAAAGAAGGGCGTCAATGTTCAAAACCCGAATCACGGAACTGTTTAATATCGAGTACCCGATTGTCTCGGCCGGAATGGGCGGAGTTGCTCTGGCCGAACTCGCCGGTGCCGTATCCGAGGCCGGAGGGCTCGGCACTATCGCGTTGGCGGGGCTCCATCCGGAAGCCATCCAGGCCGAAATCGCCGCGGCGCGACGGATCACAAAGAAACCGTTGGCAGTGAACCTGCTGGTTCCTTTTCTCAGGCCCGGCATTGTCGAGACGCTGCTCAACGAGCCAATACAGGCGATCACGTTTTTCTGGGGCGATCCTGCCGAGCACATTCCGCCGGTCAAAAAGGCCGGGATGAAGGTGATTTGGCAGTGCGGTTCGGTGGCGGAGGCTGTTACGGCAAAAGACGCAGGCGCCGACGTGATCATGGTGCAAGGAGTGGAAGCTGGCGGCCATGTCCGCGGGACTACTACCACTCTTGCTCTGGTCCCCGCTGCGCGGGACGCGCTCGGCCCAAATGTCCCGCTGCTCTCCTCAGGAGGATTCGCCGATGGGCGCGGCCTGGCCGCTGCTCTCGCGCTCGGCGCGGACGGTGCGGTATTCGGCACGCGGTTTCTCGCCTCGCGCGAGTCGGCCGCGCACGCGATCTACAAGCAGCGCGTGATCGATGCCGAGGCTGAAGAGACTATCCACACTGAGCTTTTCGACATCGGTTGGCCGCACGCACCTCATCGCGTGATTCGAACCAAACTGGTCGAGGAATGGGAGCGCGCTGGACGTCCCCAGAGCGGTCAGCGCCCCGGCGAAGGCGAAGCCATAGGATCATACAAAGGCACAGGCCCTGAAGTGCCTTTGGTCAAATATTCGGTGATGACTCCGACCGACTATATCGAGGGAGACGTGGAGCAACTTCCGTTTTATGCCGGGATGTCGGTGAACCTGGTCAACGATGTAATGCCGGCCGCCGGGATTGTGCAGCAGATCGCGCGAGAGGCGCGGGAGGTGATAAGCGCCAGACTCGCGTCGATCATAAATAACACGGAGCATGGGCCGCAGTCAGAGTGATTGTGGCGAACCGGCGTTCGACGAGGTTGAGCCGAGAGGCGCTGGTCGGCGTGAAGCGGCGATGAAGGTGTGGATGCGCGTCGAGCCATTGTCTGAGCGCGGGACGCTTACACGTTCCGCAATTGTGGCAAGTCGGCGCTGGAGGCGGCCAATGGCAAGGCCCGCGCGCGTTGCTTCAAGCTCGACGATATCGGCAGGCTTTTGCTCCCGGGTCGCAGCCCGAACAGCCAACCCTCGCGTTGGTTTTGCGTCATAACAACAGGTACGGTAGATACATGTTTTGTTTGGCAGGTGATGCGATGATCAGCGGCAGAGAGGTCAGGCACAGTATCGAGGAAGTGTTAGGCGCGGCTCACGACGTCGTTTTGGAGGCGTGGAGGCGCTTTCTCAATGCTATCCAATCGTGCGATCGCGAGACCATCCGCGCAAGCTTTTCCGAGTTCGAGGCACAGCTTCGCCGTCAAATAAAACTGGAAGAGGAAATTCTGTTTCCCGAATTAGAGGCTGAGGCCGCCAGGCTCGAAAGCGACCCTACGGTTCCAATGCGCGCGGACCATCGCGCTATCGAGGCGGCCCTGGGCCGATTAGGCGCGCGAATCAGGGCCGAGGATTGCGCCGCACTTCATGAACAGCCCAGGCAGATCTCTCTTTTGTTTCGGGATCATCTGAGCCGTGAGAGGAATGTCCTCTACCCTGTGGCAGATCTTGTAATTCCCGCGAAAAGGCGTGCTCAGATCATATCGCGCGTCGGCGTCCTTCAAATAGTCGGCTAGCGCCAGCCTGATCAACTTACAGTGGTTGGCTCGCGCCGAAGCCAGGTGGGGCTTGGCTTGTCGAGCCGCCGCCCATCTCGACCAACGGGGCGTGATGCCGATCAGAAACCCGTCAGCCGCGGTACGGGCGTTTACGGCCGGGTCAAAGCCTCGGACTATTCATCCAGCACGGCCGGATCATAGCCGGCGCGAGCCAAAACCCGCTTCGCTGCCGCAAGGACTTTCGGGTTCTCAACCCATGGCGAAACCGGAACCTCCGCGGCCTTC
This sequence comes from Deltaproteobacteria bacterium, assembly GCA_021801125.1. Classification (GTDB taxonomy): domain Bacteria; phylum Desulfobacterota; class Binatia; order Binatales; family Binataceae; genus JAJYYI01. Next base: position 5,030 of record JAJYYI010000113.1, read on the forward strand.
ACGCATCGGTCGAGAAGTTCGTCAACCTGCTCCTGCGCCAAGCTTTCGCATTGGTCGTAAACGCCACCGGGCGCGTCTTCGAGCGGATTATGCGCATTGAGCACCGCCTGCAACGCCCTGAAAGTGGAAGCCGACGGCGGCAGCATCACGAGAGCCGCCAACGCACCGTGGTCCACCTTGAGTCTGCCGGCGGGCAGCAACGGCTCGCCGTTTCGTCGGTGCTGCGCGGCAGGGAAAAGAATCTTCTCCTCGATGCCGATATGGCGCAAAAGCCCCTTGCGGAAGTCCTGATAGGCCGTGACTCTGTCCGCACCGCTGCCAGCCGCCGCGGAAACGAGCAGAGCATCCAACCGCGCGTGTTCGGCCGCCATGAAATCGCAAAGCCGCGACCGGCGAGATTCGCCGGGGTGTGTCTCCTCGCCGCCGTCCGCCGGTGCAATTCGCGTGGCCTCCGCCGGGGTGTTTGGAGTGTTGGCCATGGTTAGCACCCTCAGAGCCATCCATAAATGCCGCCAATTACCACGGCAATGACCAGAAGGCTCAATATCAGCAGGATCCAATGCATCGCCTGCATCCTGCGCAGCGCCCGAACCGGGTCATCTCTTAGAGTCTCCTCCAAACGAGGACCCACGATGAACGGCTCGACGATGAACAGCATCAGGCCGAAGATCAGCCATAACGCCACCATCGCGTCCATCCACCAGTAGTGCGCGTTGACGAACCGGCTCCATGCGTCAAGTGAGCTGACCATGTAGAGCCCGCTCAGGCCGACAATCAGCCACGCGAGCCTCGCCTGGGGACGAAAGCGCCTCTCAATTTGTTGGAACATCCAGACTCTCTGCTCGTTCGAGTCGAGCCGGCGCATCACCGGAAACATCACGGTCGTAACCGCGCCGATGCCGCCGATCCAGATCACGACTCCGAGCACGTGCAGCGCCCGCGCCACGACGAACCATTTGTAGCTCACCTCACCACCCTCGGGCTTTCCCTTCTGATCTGAGTTCGAGCGAGCCGAATCTTAGTTTCGCCAGTTATTTTCGCTTCATAGCGCGCGCATCGCAGGCGCGCCACCTCTTGCGCGCCGACGAAGCAAAAGCCCCGCGTGCGCGCCGCCGCCTCAGGTCCGTTTGCTAGACCCATGCCTGTAGCGCTGTGCCATCCGGTCGCTCATCAACGTCTCGTCCACGCCCCACTTGCGCTTGTTTTCCGCGACCTGCTGGAAATCAGGAGGAGGCTTTCGCCCGTAACGCGCCACACGAAAGTGATCGTTGAAGTCATGGATTGCGTGGTTCAAGGCAATGTCAGCGGTGAAGACCTCGGGCACCGCGTCTTCCTGAAAGATCGCGCCCCACGGGCATTCCGGTTCGCATGCTCCGCAGTCGATGCATTCCTCAGGATCGATGTAGAGCTGATTCGGAAAGCGCGCACGATCGGCGCCTGCGTACTCATAGATACAATCGACCGGACAAATATTAACGCAGCGGGCATCGAGGCAATCGACACATAGTCGAGTGATAGTATAGGCCATGATGTCAAACCGATGGACGTGGCCGGCAAAACGGCGCTTTCGATTTCCTCATGTAGCCGAGCGAGCGCACTCGCACACCTGGTTGATGATGAAGCGCGGCACGACCACGACGATTTCCGCCGAAGGATCCTCGACGACCGCCTGGCAGCCGAGCCGCGATGTGGGCGTGAGACCGGGAGCCTTGTCTAGCAGATCCTCTTCCTGTTCCGACGCCTCCGAGAGTGCGCCGGAACCGCGCTTGACGATCACGTGGCACGTCGTACACGCGCAGTTGCCACCGCAGGCGTGCTCCAGAAGCACACCGTGCCCGAGCAGGATATCAAGGATCGACGCCGGCCGGCCGTCGTGCTGAAACGGCGCCTCGGCGGGATCGAATTCGATCACCCGCTCGGGTTCACCGCTTTCGAAGATCACCCGGATCGTAGCCATCGCGATGCGCTCGCCTTGTTCGCTCTCTGGTGAACCTGCCCGCCGCCGGCTGCCGCCAGCCCACCAGCGCCGTATGTTTCCCTTTGGGCGCGCGCAAGGTCGGGGCTTCGCTCGGTCACGCAGATCTTACGGGCGGCTTTCTCGAAGAAGTAACCGGAACCGCCCTGGCCGGCGATGGCAAGCAGGTCGCGTCCGTTGGAAGCCATGATGCCGCCCAGCACGCCGATGCCGCGCTTGAAAAATGGCCGCGACCATAATGGGGTGGTCGGTCCCGCTATCACGCGAATTCGCGCGGCCTTTGCACAGCTCAGCAATTCATCAAGGCCTCCTTCGACCAGGGTTGAGCCCGACAAGATGACCACGCTGGCATTCGCCAGGGCTTCGTCCGCTCGTTCAGGCGGTACCCAAAGATGCTGCTCTTCGGGCTTGAGCGCGTCACGATGCTTATCAATCACCCTGAGGTTCGCGACCCGGCTTTTGAGACTCTTTATGAACGGGATGAACGCTCCGACCATTCCAACCTTATCGTCGGGCGCGACGCCGGCCGCATCGAGCGCATCAAGATCTTCGCGGAGTGTGCCCTCGGGAAGGCCATATCGGTTGATGGCCGCGGCGGACAGCGCGTTTAATGTCGCAACGCCAACAGCGCGTCTGAGCACACTCGGCGAGAGCGCATGCTCGGCCATCTCCCACGCCTTGACGCCGACTAGATGGCCAGCCGGCGGCGCCGCAGCGGCAGTTTTCGGGCAGCATACTGTGTCGCTCAGGGCCCGCGGCGTGAAGGCCATCCCGACATCGCCGGTCGATATTTCGGCCGCCGTGTAAAACACCCCGACCCGTACGTCGGTTACGATTGGTTCATCGCTGTAACTGCTGCGCAGGTCCGAAAGCCATTCGGCAATGAGATCCATCTCGTCCTCGCGAACCTTGTCCTTAGAGCCAGCCAAGCTGACGTTTCCCTGCGTCGGAAATCATCTGGGGCGACCACGGCGGGTCCCAGACCAATTCCACTTCTACGTTCTCGACCTCCTCGCATTGTACGTGAATCGCTTCCTGCACCTCCTCGGTCAGATAGGAGTGCATCGGACAGGCTGGAGTTGTCATAGTCATCACGATCCGGACTTTCGCACCCATGATCTCGGTGGCGTAGATCAGCCCGAGATCGACTAGATTGACTCCGACCTCAGGATCATTGACCCCACGCAACGCGTGCAGGATTTCTTCCTCGGTAGTCATTTTCACTTAAGGATTAGGACAGCTTACGGAACCGCCCGCCAATACCGGTCAACCTCGACGCCCGATTCTCACCCGCCAGACCTCCGGTCCCTGTTCGAGGTAATCCCACGAGAACTGACCCGTATGTTCAACCTCGAACTGATAGTAGAGAGGGCGCGGGTCGTGGTCGTTGATCAAGACGAAGGCGTCGCCCGGCTTGAGCGCCGCAAATGTATCAAAGATGAGAGTGTGGCGTTCGCGGGGCACTACGTTGCGGACGTCAAGTGGACGATCATTGGGCATTATCCGTTCCTCCTCATATGTCTCGTGAACCGCATGAAGGATCTCGCGCTGGCGCGCCTCATCGACGTAACGCTCGAGCAGCGGAAGATAGACCCGCTCCTCCTTGGCGAGATGAAGCTGCACGATCGCGTCGAGTTGTAGGGACAACTCGCGTAGTTGCCGCAGCAGTCGCGGGCGGTCGCCGTCGCCTGCGGTCTTCAACTGCCGGGTTATCCCTTCAATCTTCGTGACGTAGGCTGTGATGAACTCGTGGTCGACCATCATGGTCGCCGTTGGCCTGCCGTGCTCCCGAACCAGCGCATCGATCGATTCATAGAGATGGCGCTCTTCGCCGCGGGCGTGCGGCAGCAGGTCCCCTTTCAAAAACGCGACGAAAGAATCGCGCTCGCTATCGGGCTCGCCGTCGACCCCGCGCGCATGCGCCGCAAGAGTCTTGGCCAGTGACAGATGATGACGTTGGATTGCCTCGGTCAGAGTGCCCATGACGACGTTTCCTTTCCGGTTTTTCCTTAAGATGTATCTATTATACATTTTTGTGCGAATCAAGAGCAACGCCTGCGTCATGGCGTGGCCTCCGCCAAGTGTGCGCGCAGGATTTGTCCCGCTCGATCCGCGGCTTTGCGGACTTGCTCCGAGTTGGTGCGAAACGCTCGCTGTTATCGCATTCAACCTGCGCCGTGAAGCGGTCGGCGAGGGCGCGATGATGGCGCTCGAACGGCTTGATCGCATCGGCGCACAGACGCTGGACGCTGGGCGGACGCGACTTTGCGCAGCGTTTACGATCTGATTGACAAGGCGCTGCCGCCGCTTCTGTTCGCAGCGCCCCAGGTGCACTTCACGGCCACTGCTGCGGCGCTCGATCCGGCGATAGCCAAGTGGCCGGCGCACCCTTCCGCGCTATGTCCCGCGTGTGGCTCTTCGCCGGTCACAAGTATCGTCGCCGCGACGCCTCCTTCAACGCTCAAGAGCCCGGGGATCTCAGTGTCTACTTGTAACGGTCGCGAGAACCTGATTCAGGGCTGCGGCGCGGCTGATTCGCCGGGCGCTCCGGGGTCGAGGGATTCGGCTGATTCGCCGCGATAGAACACCGACCATAGGGAGAGCACGCCCACGATCGTCCCAATCCAGAACGTGACCCAGAACGTCAATTCGTGAGATAGAGTTCGTGCCCCCGATAGAACCAGCACAAGCAGGCCCACACCCGTCGCCACGACTGTAATGCCGGGCCATTTCAGATAGTCACTGGCAGTCGCCCACAGGCCCAGCACCACAAGGGCGATTGCCGACAAGGCGAGCGTCCAGGGACTGGCCTGCAAAAGGCCGGGATTAAGAACCGCCGCGTAGACCAGCCACAGGCCGAGCAACGTGCTTAGCGCGCTTGCGATCATGAACGTTTTCCTCTTGATGGAGCCGCACGAGATATCGCCAGGTAACCGGAGGAATGACGAAGTAGACGAGACAGCTCGCCACGATCAGCGCCTTCCACCACGGACCAAGCGGAGTCGCCGTCACTATTACCAGCATCACACCAAAATGAAGTGCATAGCATGCGAAGCCGGCCGGCTTGAGATAAGCACGCCGATACAGCATCGCCAGCGTGTAGAAAAGCCCATACAGGCCCGCGAGCAGGACGAACGCTCCCAACAGGAGCGCCGTCACTATCATCGCGTAAGCCGTCATGCCGCCGCCTCTTTGAGCGGTTCCTCGGCCTCAAGACGCCGACGCTTGCCGATGGTCAGCACATCATAGATGAGCATCGCGTAACCCGCGGAGAAAACAATCCCGAAGCCCATCCGGGTCCACATTCCTTCGACATACCAGGGACGATGCTGCAGGGCGATGAACGCACCCCAGGTCGAGCCGCCCAGCGCACGCTCAAAGAATGCCTGGTCCATCCCGGCAACCAGCAGCCCTCCGACCATTCCAAGCATCCCGAGATTCAGAAGCGCGAACGACCATTTCCAGGGACGCCCGTCGAGCGCGGCACTGCCCCGACTGTGCCCAACCGCGAGATACAGCACCGCGATTATTCCGCAACTGTACGCGCCCCAGAACGCGAAATGGCCGTGCGAGGCCGTCCACTGGGTCCCGTGGGAATAAAGGTTGATCTGCGGCAACGTCATCATGAAGCCCCAGACTCCCGCGCCCAGAAAATTGCCGAACGCCTCGGCGAGCATCCAGTAGAGCGCCGGCCGGTTTCCGGCCTTCAGATGACGTGTTCCGGAATCGTAGAGGGCATGGATGACCATCCCGAGCAGCGGCAGCGGTTCGAGCGCCGAGAAAAAGCCGCCGATCCCCAGCCAGTAGCCCGGCGTGCCGATCCAGAAATAATGATGCCCAAGCCCGAGGATGCCGGTGCCGAGAACGAGAGCGACCTCGACGTAGAGCCAGCTCTCCACCACCCGGCGCGACGTGCCGAGCAGTTCCATCAGCGCCCACGCCATGATGCATCCGATCAGTATCTCCCAGGTCGCCTCGACCCACAGATGCACCAGCCACCAC
>JAJYYI010000054.1 GCA_021801125.1 Deltaproteobacteria bacterium
GCCTGCACCCGTAAACAAGCCTGAACTGACCATCTGGACGTCCGGCATGTACAATCCGGTTGACTACAGTTCTGGCTTCGAAAATGAAACTGCCGGTGACCGTACCTACGGTGGAACGGCGTCCATCCTTTTCAGATACAACTATCTCAGTTTCCAGGGCTCGGGCTATTATCGCCGTACCCTCCGCACCGCCGGGCTCTCCGCTTATGATTCCTGGGGCTATGGCGAACAGGCGGGTTATTACATTATTCCGGGCACGCTCGAGCTTGCGGAGCGAGTCTCCGGAGTCTGGTGGGGAGCCCCAGAAATACCTGCTGTCGGCGGCAACCAAGTCGTCTGGTTCGATGGTCCGACCAATTTCAGTTATCAACGCCTGACTGAGTATTCTATAGGTTGGAATTATTATTTTCATGGACACAACGCTAAGATTCAGACCGCTTATTCCTACCTGGCGGGCACCGGCTTTGCTCCCGGCAGCGGCTTTGGCGCAAATCGGCTGTGGGTTCAGGCGCAATTGATGTTCTAGGCGAACACTCAACCGGGCCCCGGTGACGATGCAAATCCTGGGCGTGCCCGGCTGTTCAACTGACCACTAATTGACAGTGAGGTGAAGATGAGGACAGGATTCAAGTGTTGGCTCGCGCTGTGCGCGAGCGCGGCCCTGACGATCGGCGCAAGCCCCAATTCACGCGCGCTTGCGGCCCAGGGCAGCGTGAAGGTGGGAGTGTTGCAGTCGCTGACAGGAACCATGGCTATCAGCGAGGTTCCGGTCAAAAACGCCACAATGCTGGCAATCGACGAGATCAACGCCGCTGGAGGAGTGAACGGGAAACAGATCGTCCCGGTAATCGAGGATGGAGCTTCGGAGCCGGCGACTTTCGCCCAGAAGGCGCAAAAACTCATCGAGGCCGACAAGGTAGCCACTGTGTTTGGTGGCTGGACTTCCGCCAGCCGGAAAGCGATGCTCCCGGTGTTCGAGCGCTTTCACGGTCTGCTCTGGTATCCGGTCCAGTTTGAGGGCAATGAATGTTCCCCGAACATCATGTATTCAGGAGCTCAGCCAAATCAGCAGATTCTGCCCGCCCTCGACTGGGCGAAAGAACGGGGATACAAGCGGTATTTTTTGCTTGGGTCTGACTATGTATTCCCGAGAACTGCCAATCTGATTCTCAAGAAACACATTATGCACGACGGTTTGAAGCTCGTTGGCGAGGAGTACGTACCACTCGGAGGCACGGACTTCAGCGCGATCATCAACAAGATTAAAACAGCCAAGCCGGACGTAATCTTCAACACCCTCAACGGCGACAGCAACGTGTCCTTTTTCAAGCAAATGGCGGCCGTTGGTCTGCCTCCCTCGAAACTGCCGGTCATGTCCTTTAGCATAGCCGAACCTGAAGCGAAGGCGATGGGACCGTCGCTGGTGCAGGGAAGTTACGCGGCCTGGAATTACTTTCAGTCCCTGGACGATCCAGCAAGCAAACAGTTCGTGGCGGCGTACAAGGCGAAGTATGGCGCGGGTTCGGTCGTGGACGACCCGATGGTGCACGGCTACCTCGACGTGTATGTGTGGGCCGCGGCGGCTGAGAAGGCCAAAAGCTTCGATGTTGACAAAGTCCGCAAGGCGGCGGTTTCACTGGGTTGGAAGGACTTCGCCATGGGCAAGACCAAATTCGCCCCTAACCAAAGCCTCTACCAGACGGCCTATGTCGGGAAGCTGCTGCCCGACGGCCAGTTTACTATTCTGTGGCACTCACCGAAGCCGATTTATCCCCAGCCGTACGACCCGCTTGTCTTTCCCGGGAAGAAGTGCGTAGTCCGATAACTTTCGCGAGTGTGCCTTGGCGGCGCGGGAAGCGAAAGCTTTCCGCACCGCCAGTCGGAGAAGTATGACCGAGTTAGCACTGCTCCTTGGACAGGCATTCAACGGACTGAGCGTGGCCTCGATCCTGCTGCTCGCCGCGTTGGGACTGGCCCTAAGCTTCGGCTTGATGGGTGTGATCAACATGGCTCATGGTGAGCTGCTGATGATGGGCGGATATCTGACCTATGTCGTGCTGCTGGTGCTACCGCATGGGATTGGTTATCCGGTCGGAATGATCGCGGCATTCCTGGGCACTGCGCTGTTTGGCGCCGTTCTGGAAGTGAGTCTGATCCGGCATCTTTACGGACGACCATTGGATACTCTACTGGCAACGTGGGGCGTAAGCCTGGTTATGCAGCAGGGAGCCCGCAGCATTTTCGGCCCGATCGGTGATGAGGTGACGGCGCCGTCCTGGCTTACGGGTTCGCTCACCGTGTCAGGTGGTCCGCTCGCGGGCTTCGACCTGCCCTTCGTGCGTCTCTTCATTATCGCGCTGTCGGCGGCAGTGCTTGCGATTATCGTGGCCTTGATAATGCGAACGCGAATGGGATTGCTGGTACAGGCGGTTCATCAGGACCGTGAGATGGCCGAGGCATTGGGCATCAATACCCGATTCGTCGACCTTGTGGTGTTCGCAATTGGCAGCGGGGTCGCGGGATTGGCGGGGTCGGCGCTGGCGCTTATCGCGCCGGTGACCCCAACGGTTGGTCAAAGTTATATTGTGTATGCTTTTCTCGTGGTAATCCTCGGAGGTCTCGGCAGCCTGCTTGGAACCTCACTTGCCGCGCTGTTAGTAGGCCTGTTTTCCGCGGGATGCCAGATTGTGACGAGCGTCAGCACCTCGGACGTTTTGCTTCTCCTGTTCGTAATCGCGTTCATTCAGATACGTCCGCGTGGAATCGTGAGCATTAGCTCGCGCTCGCTGGAGGGAAGCTGACGTGCGGCGCGCCGAGATAGCCGCATACGCAGTGGGGCTGGCATTGCTGCTGTTCGCACCACTTTATGTTGGGGCATATAACTTGTCGCTATTGGGGCGGTTCCTCGCGATGGGAATCCTGGCCATGGGAATCTCCCTGGTGTGGGGCAACGGGGGAATCCTGCCGCTGGGTCAGGGACTCTTTTTCGGCTTGGGCGCGTATGCTGTCGCGATACATTTGAAGCTGGCCGCGCTTGGTCCGGGAGAAATTCCGGATTTCATGCAATGGAACGGGCTGCAATCGTTACCGTGGTGGTGGATACCGTTCAAAAGTGGGCTGTTTGCCCTGATTGCCGCGCTGGTACTGCCGACCGCGGTCGCCGCTGGCCTTGCCTGGCTGTTGTTTCATCGTCGCGTCGGCGGGGTCTACTTCGCGATCATCACCCAGGCGCTGGTGCTGGCGGCGACAACCTTCATCATCAGCCAGCAGCCGTACACGGGCGGGTTCAACGGTTTGACGGATTTCGACAAGGGCTTTGGCTTCACGCTGGCCGATCAGAGAACCCAGACCGGACTGTATTTCGTAATCGTGGCTATCGTGGTGCTGACTTTCGTTGCGATGCGATGGCTGCTCGATGCGCAGTTCGGCAAGCTGCTGCGCGCAATTCGCGACGGCGAAAATCGCGTCCGCTTCCTGGGTTATGACCCGGCGCCGTTCAAAGTCGCAGCTTTCGCGATCGGGGCCCTACTTGCGGGCATGGCGGGCGCGCTCTTCACGCTCAACATCGGTGTCATTTCGCCCGCGATGATTGGCGTTATGCCGTCCATCGAAATGGTCATATGGGTTGCGGTCGGCGGACGTGAAAGTCTGGCCGGAGCCGTAATGGGCACACTGCTTGTCAATTTCGGCAAGGACAAGATCAGCAGCGCATTCCCCGAGGCATGGCTCTATGTAATCGGGGCGCTGTTCGTGCTCGCGGTCACCGCGCTGCCCGATGGACTGGGCGGGCTGCTGGCGCTGTTCAGACAGCCCCAGCGCGATGAATCGCGTAAAACGTTGGTGATGCCGCGGGTGGTTTCGATAACCGGCGACGGCGATGAAACGTCAGAGGACTGATCCCGATGCGCGGCGAAATGAAAGAGCCACTCCTGCGGGTTGAGAACATCACCGTATCATTCGACGGTTTCAAAGCCCTTGACCGTGTGAGTCTGTCAGCGATGCCCCGCTCGGTGCAGGTCGTCATCGGACCGAACGGCGCCGGCAAGTCCACGCTGATGGACGTGATCATCGGGAGGGTCAGACCGCTTTCGGGGAGGATTATCCTGAAGGGAGCCGACATAACCAGGCTGCCCGAGTATGAGGTCGTGCGACGCGGCATCTGCCGCAAATTCCAGACGCCGGGGATCATGCCGAACCTGACTGTCGAGGAAAACATCATTGTCGCCGCCAAGCGCGGCCGTGGATGGTTGAGCACTTTCAGGACTTCGATCAGCGCCGACGAGCGCGCACGCGTCGAGGAAATGCTCGAGCTGATCGCGCTGCGCGAAAAGCGCCGGATGCTCGCGGCGCATCTCGCGCACGGGGCCAAGCAATGGCTGGAAATCGGGATGGTGGTCGCGTCCGACTGCGACCTGCTCCTGCTCGACGAACCCGCCGCCGGCATGACCCATCAGGAACGCGCCAAGACCGCGCAGTTGATCCGCAACCTCTCCCAGCGCCGCGCCTTCATCGTGATCGACCATGACATGGATTTCGTAGAGCAACTGGACGCGCCGGTCAGCGTTTTGCATATGGGCCGCGTCATTCGGCAGGGCACGCTTGAAGAAGTCCGCGGCGACCCGCAAGTAAAGGCGGTCTACCTGGGGCGGGCCGAGGAGTCGAAGGTTGTTAACGGTTGACAAAGTCGGCGCCGCTTATGGCATCAGCCCGGTGCTGACCGACGTAACGCTGGAGGTCCGTGCCGGCGAGGCGGTGACCCTGCTCGGGCGCAATGGCGTCGGCAAGACCACCTTGCTGCGCACGATCGCGGGATTGCATCACCCCACCGCCGGCAGGCTCATGTTCGAGGATGCCGATATCACCAGGATGTCCGCGCATCAGCGCGCGCGCCGCGGCATCGCCCTGGTGCCGCAGGGCCGGGGTATCTTCCCGCACCTGACCGTGGAGCAAAATCTGCTCCTGGGGCTTTCCGCGCTGGTGGACCGCAAGGAAACTTCGCAGCAGATGCCCGCATACATATATGAGATGTTCCCTGCGCTGGCGCGGATGCGATTGCGCCGCGGAGGCGTGCTAAGCGGCGGCGAGCAGCAGCAACTGGCTATCGGCCGCGCCCTTGCCTGCCGCCCGAAACTATTGATGCTCGACGAGCCCACCGAAGGTATCCAGCCGTCGATCGTGCAGGAGATTGCACGAGCGCTGACCCGCATCTGCACCGAGTTGAAAATCGCAGTACTGCTCGTCGAACAGTATCTGGACTTCGCGTGGTTGATAGCGGATCGCTACTATGTAATGCAGCGGGGACGGGTGGTGACCAGCGGCTCCACACGTTCCGAATCGCCCGACACCGTTGCCCATCTGCTTAGCGTCTGAGGCATGGAGGGGCCCGATGCGGCTCACGCCGAGAGAAATCGAAAAGCTGCTCATCTTCAATGCCGCCGAGGTCGCACGCCGGCGTAAAGCCAGGGGGCTAAGGCTCAATTATCCGGAAGCGAATGCGCTGATTGCGGCGGAGATCCTAGAAGGAATTCGCGACGGCCGCTCGGTCTCGGAGTTGATGGAGTTCGGAATGACTATTCTGACGCGCGCCGACGTGATGGAAGGCGTACCCGAGATGCTGGACGAAGTCCAGGTCGAAGGAACCTTCCCCGACGGCACTAAGCTGGTGACAGTGCATCGTCCGATTCGCTGAGCGGCGACAGACGTATGAACCGCGCTCAATCGGTAGATATATGATTCCCGGTGAATACATACTCTTGGACACGGATATAGCGATTAACGAGGGGCGGGCAACGGTCGAGTTGTGCGTCGTCAACACCGGAGACCGGGCCATTCAGGTGGGCTCACACTTCCATTTCTTCGAGGCCAACCGCGCACTCGCGTTCGATCGTGCGAAGGCATTCGGAATGCGCCTTAACATACCTTCCGGAACCGCCGTTCGCTTCGAGCCCGGCGACGACAGGATCGTGACTCTGGTGCGAATGGGCGGCCGCGCCATTGCGCACGGATTCAACGGCCTCACCAACGGAGCGACTTCCGATGCGCAACGCCCTGATGCGCTGCGCCGCGCGCGAGAACGTGGCTTCAGTGGAGCGGGCTCGTGACGCTCAGAGTTCCACGTCGTCAATATGCCGACCTTTACGGGCCGACCACCGGCGATCGCATCCGACTGGCCGACACCGAACTCTTCATCGAGATCGAACGCGATCTTACGGTGGCTGGCGACGAGGCCAAGTTCGGTGGCGGCAAGGTCTTGCGCGACGGAATGGGCCAGGCGGCCGGCGTAACCGCGGCCGATGGCGCGCTCGATCTTGTCATCGCCAACGCTGTCATTCTGGACCACTGGGGAATCGTAAAGGCGGATATCGGCATCCGTAACGGCCGGATCGCCGCAATCGGCAAGGCCGGAAATCCCGATACGATGAACGGCGTTACGCCGACGATGGTGGTCGGGCCCAGTACCGAGGTGATCGCGGGCGAAGGCCGCATAGTCACTGCGGGCGCGATCGACGCACACGTGCATTTCATCTGTCCGCAGCTCGTCTGGGAGGCGCTCTCGGCCGGTATTACCACCTTGATCGGCGGCGGCACCGGCCCCGCCACCGGCACCAACGCGACTACATGCACGCCCGGCCCATGGAACATCCATCGCATGCTTCAGGCAGCCGAGGGATTGCCGGTCAACCTCGGATTCCTCGGCAAGGGCAACTCGTCGATGCCCGCGCCCCTGCGCGAGCAGATCGAAGCCGGAGCCCTTGGCCTGAAGCTGCATGAGGATTGGGGCAGCACGCCTGCTGCGATCGACTGCGCATTGACAGTCGCCGACGAGTACGACGTCCAAGTGGCTATTCATACAGACACGCTCAATGAAGCGGGCTTCGTTGAGGACTCAATCGCCGCGTTCAGGGGGCGGACGATTCATACGTATCACACCGAGGGCGCCGGTGGAGGCCACGCTCCCGACATTATCAAGGTGTGCGGCGAGCCCAACTGCCTTCCGTCCTCGACCAACCCGACGATGCCGTTCACCGTGAACACCCTGGATGAGCATCTTGACATGCTGATGGTCTGCCATCATCTGGATCCGAAAATCCCGGAGGACGTTGCGTTCGCCGAATCGCGCATCCGCGCCGAAACCATCGCGGCCGAGGATATCCTGCACGATATCGGCGCCATCAGCATAATGTCATCGGATTCGCAGGCGATGGGGAGGATCGGCGAGGTCGTAACGCGCACCTGGCAATGCGCCGACAAGATGAAACGCCAGCGAGGTTACCTGCCGGATGAGAAAAGCATCGGCAGCGACAACCTTCGGGCGCGCCGCTACGTCGCCAAATACACGATCAACCCAGCAATAGCGCAGGGCGTGGCACACGAAATCGGCTCGGTCGAGGTCGGTCGTCTGGCAGACCTGGTGTTGTGGAAACCCGCATTTTTCGGGGTCAAACCCGAACTGGTCCTAAAGGGCGGACTGATAGCGTGGGCCGCGATGGGCGACCCCAACGCGTCCATCCCGACACCGGAGCCGGTAATCTACCGCCCGATGTTCGGCAGTTTCGGCCGCGCACTGGCCGAATGCTCACTGACTTTTGTCTCGCGCGCGGCGCTTGAGGGAGGAATCCGTGAGCGTCTGGGCCTGACACGCAGGATGGTCGCAGTGGCCAGATGCCGCGAGTTATCCAAGCGCGACATGATCAACAATAACCGACTGCCGGCGCTTGAGGTCGATCCCGATACCTACGAGGTGCGCGCGGACGGAGAACTGCTGACCTGTGAGCCGGCACGCGAACTCGCGATGGCACAGCGGTATTTTTTGTTCTGACTATGCTGGTAATCGAACAAATTCCCCTCGCTGTTGAACCGGGGATGCTGGCCGGCAAGCGGCGCGACACGCTTGTGATGACTTGCGAGGAACGCCGGTGGCCGCGGCAGCGTCTAAAGACCGTTGCTGGCCGCGAAGTTGCGCTCGCGCTGCCCACCGGCACGACGCTCGCGCCAGGCGCCATCATCGCAGTGGGCATCGACTGGTACATCGATATCACGGCCGCGCCAGAGGCCGTGCTTGCGGTGTGTCCTGCCGACCAGCACACGGCCATCCGGGTCGCCTTTGAGGTCGGCAATCATCATTTTCCGCTTGCGATTGAGGGCGACGAACTGATTGTCCCGGATGACAGCGCAATGGAACAACTCCTCAACCGGCTGGGCATGCGCTGGGAGCGGCGCCGCGCGGCCTTCCATCCGATTGCGCGTGGACATCGCCATGACCGGTGAATCCCTCCTGTCGCTGCTTCAGTTCGCCGATGGACTGTTTCCTGCCGGAGCGTACGCTCATTCCTTCGGCCTGGAGACTTACGTAGAGGCCGGCCACGTGCGCGAGGTGGGCGCCGTCGAAGAGTTCGTGCGCGCCCATTTGTGCGCCGCCGGCGCAACCGATGTGGTCGCCGCAGTGAACACGCTGCGCGCCGCAAGCGCGCAGGACCTAGCGTCGTGCCTTGAGTTCGACGAAATTCTCGAGGCGATGAAGCCGGCAGCCGAGCTACGCGACGCAAGCCGGCAACTCGGGCGCCAGACGTTGCGGGTTACTGCGGCGCTGCTCCACGATCCGGTTACGCAGCGGTTTTCCAAGCTCGCTGACGAGAACCGCACGCCCTGCCATCACGCGATTGTTTACGGGATCGCCGGCGCCGCACAGAGATGGAATCCCGGCGACGCCGCCCAGGGGTATCTGTACGCAAGCGCGTCGGGCGTAGTTGCCGCAGCTCTCAGGCTGATACCGCTCGGCCAGCTTCAAGCACAGATGATCATCCGCAACGTAATGCCGTTAATCAATTCGCTCGCTCAAGAAGCGCTCGATATCCGTATTTCCGAGATGGGAGCTTTCGCGCCCGGCCTCGAGATTGCCGCGATGCGTCACGAGCGCCTGCAAGCGCGCCTGTTCAGATCATGATTCCAAAACCGCTCAAGATAGGTATCGGCGGACCTGTCGGTTCGGGTAAAACCGCCTTGGTCGAATGGCTCTGCCGCATGATGCACGGCCCACTACAGCTTGCCGTCATAACCAACGACATCTACACGCGCGAGGACGCCGAGTTTCTCACCCGTCGTGGCGCGCTCTCCGCGGATCGCATCCTTGGCGTTGAAACCGGCGGATGCCCGCATACAGCAATCCGCGAAGACGCTTCGGTCAACCTCGAAGCGGTGCGCCAACTCACGACTCGCTTCACCGACCTGGACGTCATTATCGTCGAAAGCGGGGGTGATAATCTGTCCGCGACTTTCAGCCCGGAATTGGTTGATGCCACGATTTATGTCATCGACGTGGCTGAGGGTGACAAAATCCCGCGCAAGGGCGGACCCGGCATCACACGGTCCGGATTGCTCGTGATCAACAAGATAGATCTTGCGCCGTACGTGGGCGCGGACTTGACGGTGATGGAACGCGATGCGCGCAGTGCGCGTGGGGAACGACCATTTGTTTTCACAAATCTCCGCTTGGGAGAAGGAACCGACCGGGTCGTCAACTGGATCAAGCGGGACCTTCTCTTTGCCACTTGACCGGATCGGGCGCGAGGGCTTTCTAGAGCTGGAATTCGTCCGCCGGGGCGACCATACGATCCTCGCTCGCCGACGGTGTACCCATCCGCTTCAGGCGCTCGCACCTTTCCGCGCCGCCGACGGGTCGCTGTGCATGATGATGCTCAACCCGAGCGGCGGGATGGTCGGCGGAGACATGCTACGCACCGAGATCGATATCGGCGAAAACGCCGCAGCCGTGCTGATTACAGCGTCGGCGGCCAAGGTGTATCGGACGGTGGGACCCGCTGCAGTGCAGGAGACTACGATTCGGCTCGGTTCCGGTGCGGCAATCGAATACATTCCCGATCATCTGATTCCCCATCCCGGCGCCGTTTGCCATCAGTCGCTTCGAGTTGAGATGGCGCCCGGCAGCCGTGCCATCATTTACGATGCCATCGCGGCCGGTCGTGTCGGCCGCGGCGAGAGTTGGCGCTTTAAGGAGCTGCGCTCCGAAATCGTCATAATGCGCGGCTCGCGGCCTCTTTATATCAATCGTTCGCGAATTGTTCCCGCACGACTGCACCCGGCTCAGCGAGGTCTTGCCGAGAATTTCAATTACCTGGCAACGGTGATCGTGGCCGACGACACGAGGTCCGACTGGCCGGATCTCGTGTCGGAGTTCGACGATGCGCTAAACGGGGCGCCGGGCAGCATCGGTGGTGCGAGCGCGCTCGGCTCGGGCGGATGCGTCGCGCGATTGATGTCGAACGCAGCGAGCGACCAAACCCGACTCGTCAATGAACTTTGGCGGATAGCGCGGCGGCGTCTGCTGAAGCTGGAACCTTTCAGCGTGCGCAAGTTTTAGCTCTCACCAGTTTTTAACGCTGGCAGCACGAGTCCTATCCGTCTTTCATAGGAGCCGTTGCAACCCAACTGGACCCGCTTCAAGCTCACGGAATATTTCGCCGCGAGTCGGTAACTTCTCCCCATTGAGAAGAACGCGGCCCGCGGTCGATTCCGAAAGAGCCTCGATTCTGCTTGATTTTCTTCTTGGTGACCCCAGCGGGAGTCGAACCCGCGTTACCGACGTGAGAGGCCGGTTCAAGCCGATCTCCGGAGCTACGGAGCGCTACGGGCTGGTACGGTCGATTACGCTAAACTCACACGCGCAGAATGGGTTTGTGAACGCAGCTCAGTAACGCTCCGTACCTCTCGGAAACGCTCCGTCGGCGCCCGTGTCCCCAATAGCAGCCCCATTGCCCGAGTCGAATGGCAGCGATCCAACATCGAAATATTCATGCGGGCGGCGAAGGAACGTGGACAAGCGAAGGTCTTTAACAACTCTCGGCCTCAGGTAAGCGCACGCCGGCTTTCACAGCGAAACGGGTCGACCGCTGTGTCGGCCAGACCTCCAGCCCCGTCGGCTCAGAACCATAATCAACATCTAG
>JAJYYI010000005.1 GCA_021801125.1 Deltaproteobacteria bacterium
AGGATGTTGACCGGAGTATCGCTCGGCACTTCTTTAGTCAAAAGTTGCTGACCCATACCCGCAACCATGCCGCCAAACGGGCTGGGATGCTTTTTGAGCGTGTTTTCGAGATCGTGGAGCCTTTGATACACCTCTTTGTCAGGATATATTCTCACCGTATGCTGGCCCGGCTCGGCTACGAGTTTATGGCCGCAAGCACCGGTAAGGATAGCGATCGCAGCCGCGACTATAACGAGTTTTTTAGTGCGAAGTGTCAAGCTCTAACAACCGCCGCGAAAGGCAGCCGGGGATCTTGGCGCCTATTCTAGGCGCATTTCTCGCAATTGTAAGCACGTTTGTACGCACTTCCTGGCCGGCCGCGACCATATCGGGCGTGATCGGACCGCGGCAATGCGGCCGAACCGGCCGCGCCTGGCGCGCATGCGCTTGAACCGGGCAGCAGTCAAGATCGAAAGGAGCGCAGTGTCCACCCAAGAGTCAGAGGTTTTGAACAGCAACAGCGAGCCGCAGGTCACGATGGAGAAGCTGGTCGCGCTGTGCAAGCGACGCGGCCTTATTTTTCCCTCCAGCGACATCTACGGCGGTCTCGGTTCGACTTGGGATTACGGGCCCCTTGGCGTCGAACTCAAGCGCAACGTCCGCGAGGCCTGGTGGCGTGAGATGGTCCAGCGACGCAGCGACATCATCGGCCTCGACGCGGCGATCCTGATGCATCCGCGGACCTGGGAAGCCTCCGGCCATCTGCAAAGCTTCACCGACCCTCTGGTTGACTGCAAATCCTGCAAGCAGCGCTTTCGCGCCGACCATGTCGCGGACGGGCGATGTCCGGAATGCGGCGGAGAACTGACCGAACCGCGCAACTTTAATCTGATGTTCAAGACCTTTATCGGGCCGGTCGAGGACAGCGCGCATGCCGCCTATCTGCGTCCGGAAACGGCTCAGGGAATTTTTGTCAACTTCGGTAATTTTCTGGATACCCAGCGGGTCAAGCTGCCGTTCGGCGTCGCGCAAATCGGCAAGTCATTTCGCAACGAGATAACGCCCGGCAATTTCATTTTTCGCACCCGCGAGTTCGAGCAGATGGAGATGGAGTTCTTCATCCCTCCCGATCCGGCGCAAGAGGCGCGCTGGTTTGATTATTGGGTCGAGCAGCGCCTCAACTGGTACGTCAAATACGGCATCAACCGCGAGCATCTGCGCTTGCGTCCGCACGGCAAGGAGGAGCTTTCGCACTATTCGCGGGGAACCACGGATATCGAGTTCCTGTACCCCTTTGGATGGGGTGAGTTGGAGGGAATCGCCAAGCGCGGCAGCTATGACCTGGATCGCCACGCCGAATTCAGCGGCAAGGATTTAACGTTCTTCGACGAAGAGACCAAAACCCGTTATCGCCCGTGGGTAATCGAGCCAGCGGCCGGCGTTGACCGCGCGCTGCTCGCCTTTTTGCTCGACGCCTACGACGAAGACGTGGTCGAAAATGAAGCCCGCGTCGTGCTTCGGCTTAACCCGCGCCTGGCGCCGATTAAAGTCGCCGTGCTGCCATTGCTGCGCAAGGGCGGCCAGGTCGAGAAGGCTACTCAGGTCCGCGAACGCTTGCAGCCGCACTTTCTTACCGCTTACGACCAGGCAGGCTCAATCGGGCGGCGCTATCGCCGACAGGACGAAGTTGGGACACCATGGTGCGTCACGATCGATCACCAGACCATGAGCGATGACACGGTAACGTTGCGCGATCGCGACTCGACCGAGCAGGTGCGCTTGCCGGTCGCGGCGCTGGTCGGCGAACTCGTCGAGCGCATCGGCTGGCATCGCTAGCTCCGTAACCCAGCGTTAGCTGGCTGCCCGAGCGCGGCCACAGGCGCGCCCGAGACGCCTTCGGGCCGTCGCGACGGCAGATACGGCATTTCAGCACGATTTAAATCGCGCGCAATTCTTCGCGATCTATGACTGCTCCCTATAATTGTTATCTATAATTGATTGGTTGTTTGAGTGCGCTTGACGTTCCGACTCGTCTCGCGCCGCATCGCGGTCGAGGTGATGCGACTGCGGTTGGACGGCGGGATCGGACCCAAACGGATTGGAGATTGGCAGATCAAATGGCACGCGTTCATTCCGATATCTACTTTTTCGGCGGAAACATCGCTGAAGGCCGCGCCAACATGCGCGATATCCTGGGCGGCAAAGGGGCTAATCTTGCCGAGATGGCGGCGCTTAAGCTGCCAGTGCCTCCCGGATTTACCATTTCGACTCGTGTCTGCACGCACTATTACGACCATCAGGGCGCAGACCCCTACCCTGCGGGATTGCGCGAAGGAGTCGCTAAGAGCCTAAAGCGCATCGAGAAGCTCGTAGGCCGGC
Source organism: Deltaproteobacteria bacterium (assembly GCA_021801125.1). Taxonomy (GTDB): domain Bacteria; phylum Desulfobacterota; class Binatia; order Binatales; family Binataceae; genus JAJYYI01. Next base: position 2,359 of record JAJYYI010000005.1, read on the forward strand.
GATTTGGCGACGCGCGAAATCCGCTTTTGGTCTCGGTGCGTTCCGGAGCGCGGGTTTCGATGCCGGGAATGATGGACACGGTACTCAACCTTGGTCTCAACGATCAGACGGTGGACGGGCTCGCGCAAAGCAGCAAGTCTCCCCGCTTCGCGTGGGACTCCTATCGGCGGTTCTGCCAGATGTACGGAAGCGTGGTCCTGAGGCTTAAGCCGGAGACCGAACACGAGGCCGATCCGTTTGAAGAGATAATCGACCAGCAGAAAAAGCGCAGAGGCGTCTGCGAAGATATCGAGCTGGACGTCGATGACCTAAAGCAAATCGTCGGAGACTTCCGCGCCCTTATCAAGAAGCGGACCGGCAATGACCTGCCGCAAGACCCCGAGGAGCAGCTCTGGGGCGCGATCGGCGCGGTGTTCGGTTCGTGGCGAAACGATCGCGCGGTGGTCTATCGGAAAATCCACGGCATCCCTGAGGAATGGGGCACTGCGGTGTCGGTACAGTCGATGGTCTTCGGCAATCTCGGTTCCGATTGCGCCACGGGCGTCGCCTTCACGCGCGACCCTGCAACCGGCGAAAAGGGCATCTACGGCGAGTTCCTGGCCAACGCGCAAGGCGAGGACGTCGTGGCCGGCGTGCGCACTCCTAACCAGATTAGCCTTAAGAACGGGCGTCGATGGGCCGAGCGCAACAACATCCCTGAAGCCGAGCGACGCCGGCGCTTTCCAACGCTCGAAGAGTCATTTCCCGCGGTCTATCGCGAACTGGTGAAAATCGGCCAGCGCCTGGAAAAGCACTTCCGCGACATGCAGGATATCGAGTTCACCATCGAAGGCGGCCGTCTGTACATGCTCCAGGCGCGCACCGGAAAGCGCAGCGCCGCAGCGGCCGTCCGCATCGCGGTGGACATGGTGACCGAACGTCTGATCGACCGCCGGACGGCGCTTTTGCGCGTCGAGCCGTCGCAAATCGAACAGCTCCTGCATCCGCGAATCGACCCCGCCGCCAAAAAAGAGGTGCTTGCTCGAGGCTTGCCCGCCTCTCCGGGCGCGGCAACCGGCGAGCTGGTTTTTACCGCCGACGAGGCGCTCAGGGTCGCCAACGATGAGCGGCCAACCATCCTGGTGCGGCTCGAGACCTCGCCCGAGGACATTCACGGGATGCAGGTCGCCAAAGGCGTGCTTACGGCGCGCGGCGGCATGACCAGCCACGCCGCCGTCGTGGCGCGCGGCATGGGAAAGTGCTGCGTGGTTGGATGCAGCGAACTGATCATCGACGCTGCCGCCGGTTCGCTCTCGGTAAACGGCAAGGTCTTCAGCCGCGGCGACTACCTCACGCTCGACGGGTCAACCGGTGAGGTTATCGCGGGCAAAGTGCCTACGGTCGAGCCGGCGATGTCGGCCACTTTCAAGAAATTCATGACCTGGGCCGACCAGGAGCGTCGCCTGGGCGTGCGCGCCAACGCCGACACGCCTCACGACGCCAAGGTGGCTCGCGAGTTCGGCGCCGAGGGCATCGGCCTGTGCCGCACCGAGCATATGTTCTTCGGCGAGGGCCGAATCGACGCTCTGCGCGAGACCATTCTCGCTGAGAACGAACAACAGCGCGCAGCCGCGCTCTCCCGGCTTGCGCCATATCAGCGCGGAGATTTCGTCGAGATTCTGCGCGCGATGAAGGGTCTGCCGGTTACCATACGTCTGCTCGACCCGCCGCTTCACGAGTTCCTGCCGAAGACCGACGGGGAGATCCGCGATCTGGCGGGCAAGCTTGGCGTGACCTACGAACGGCTCAAGCAGGTCGCCGAGAATCTGTTCGAGTTCAATCCTATGCTGGGTCTGCGCGGTTCGCGGCTCGGCATCACGCAGCCCGATATCTATAAGACGCAGGTCAGAGCGATCTTCGAGGCCGCGCTTGCGCTGCGGCGCGAGGGCGTCCAAACCACGCCCGAGATCATGTTGCCGCTTATCGGCGACCCCAAGGAGTTCACGACACTCGCGCAGGACATCCGCGAAATCGCGCGGGACGTGATGGGGAAAAACGGGGCGCGGATAAAGTACTCAATCGGAACGATGGTCGAGGTGCCGCGCGCCTGCATCGAGGCCGGCGAAATTGCGAAACTGGCCGACTTTTTCTCCTTCGGCACCAACGACCTGACGCAGATGTGCTACGGACTTTCGCGCGACGACGCGGGCAAGTTCCTCAAGACATACATCGAACGCGGAATTTACCCGCACGATCCGTTCGCGCAACTTGACGCCGACGGGGTCGGCGGCCTGATGCAAATCGGGATCGAGCGCGGACGTAAAGCCAACAAGAGCCTCAAGGTTGGTATATGCGGCGAGCACGGAGGTGACCCGGCGAGCGTGAAGCTTTGCCATCGCCTTGGGTTGGACTACGTTTCCTGCTCGCCCTACCGGGTGCCGGTCGCGCGTCTTGCCGCGGCCCAAGCGGCAATCGAGGAACGGCGGGGAGCCGGGTTCAAAGACGTTTAAGTCGCGCGGTGGCGAACGCACCGCGTGCCGCACCCGTCCGGCTTCGACGCAGCCGTCGCGCACGTCAGCGCGGGCGGTCTCAGCTAATTTCGCGTGCCTAGGCTCACGGCCCGGCATACGCCGGGCCGTGAGCTTGCACCCGCATCCGCGCGTTCGTCATGCGGCGGCGTTAGCGCTCTAGCTCTTCCCTTATCGAGTACATTTTCTGGCGCGCCTCGGTGATATACGCGTCGAGGTTGCGCCGATGATTGGCGAGCAGCCCCTGAGGCGAGCCGTCCAAGACGATGAACGGCTTCATCGTGGCCGCCTTCCCCAGCGGCTGGATAGTCTCATCAAACAGCGTGGCTAACACCGGTTTGACCTTAAGCGGGTTGGGATATTCTCGCTTAACCGCCTGCATCATGTAGTACATGACGTGAGCGTATCCTTGGGCGTGATAAAAATAGTCGTCCACGTCCCACGGATAGACCGGCGCGCCGTCATCCTTGCGCGAACGATACAGGTTGGCGTGCGCGTCGCCGAGCAGATCGCTCCAAGCCTGGAACAGCCGGATAAGCTCGATATTGCGCTGGTTGAGCGGCCGCGAAATCATTTGCTTGCCGTGTAGACCGCTCACGTAGGCTCGCAGGTGGTACACACCGTCGTTGTATTTCCGCTCCGCCGATGGCAACATCCAGCGCAACGCGTCGTTGCGGAAGTCGGTGTCGGCGATCACCAGATTGGCGTCGTAATCGTTGGAAGAAATCTTTGTCAGGTGGTCTTTGAATACTCGGCACGTCTCACGCACGGCCATGATAATTCCCAGTTGGCGGTCGGAGTTGTTGTCCGCCATAAGGAACGGTCCCCAGATAAACAGGTCGTTCGGCCGCCATCCGAAGCCGCTATGCAGCTCATGGTCCATGATCTCGGCGAGCGTGGTCGCGTAAATTTCTCCGGGCACGAACGGTTTGTCGATCGGGAAGGCTTTATCGATGTCGTATGGAAGGCGGTCGTGATACTTTTGTCCGAAGTGCAGCGCCACGATCGTCGCCAGCCAAATCGCGACGCCGGCCAATAACCAAATCCCAAGCCTCTTGATCATCATCAAATCCCTTGCGCAGTGCCTTAAGCTTAGCTTGCGCCGCGGGTTGCTCGCGATGAGACACCGGCAGCCCTCACTCCGCCGATCACTTTCTTTGCAAAGCTACGGCTCGCAAAAACCGCCCCGCCGCGCCCTTCAGGCGCTCGCCTGGAACCTGCAGCCCGCGCGCCGGGACTTAGGCCCGAAGCTACCTGTTTCCATCCTGTCAGAAGCGGTCGGCTGTCCAAAACACGGCGTCACGCGCCGAGACGAGGGAAAAGAGGTTTTTCCTTACCTCGTCTGCGGGCCATCCCAGCCGCGCCGCTAAACGCGTTGGGCTGACGACACGCCACATGTAGTTGACGTCGGTGTGGTAGGTAAGCGAAAACCCCTTTGCGGTCAGCGCGTTCTCCAGCGCGGGGTCATGGGCGGTCTGAGCAAGCAAGGCCGTGGTCTGCTCCGCACCTTCGGACGGCTTAAGGAGTGTCGCCTCTTCGTAGCGTGCCAGCGGCCCCTCTTGCGCGCGGCCTGACACCAGCGCAACCAACTCGGCGATCAGCGCGGCCATTGCGTCCTCGCATCCGGGGACATAGCCGTACTCCATCACTGCGGGGAGTTGGTAGTAGCGAATCGTCCGCGCGTAGGCGACGATCGGCGCCGTCGCCGCTTGCTCCCGCGCCGCGACGACGAAGAACTCATCAGGATTGCCGGCAAAGCTCAGGTTGCCCAACCAGTAGGACTTGTCGCGCACCACGGAGGTGTTAAAGCGGCCGCTGTACCGGTCGTAGATTCGCCTGACCTGCTCCAGATCGCGCGCGCGATCAAACGGCCGCAGCGCCACCGCACTTGTGAAGTGCTCGGACGATGGAGGGCTGACTATGGTTATCACGCGGAACGCGCTGCGCCAGCCGAAGCGGCCATAAAAGTTGAGCCGGTCGCTGAATAACAGGGAGACCTCGAAGCCCTCGCGCTCCATGGTCGCGATCGCCAGGGAAATCAGCGCCGAAGCGATGCCGCGACCACGGTAGTCCTGATGTGTGAAAACCGAACCGAGCGCTGCCGCCGGCACAGCTTGACCGGCGAGCCTGACGCGTCGATCGAAGATTTGCAGGGTTGCAACAAGCCGGCCGCCATCGCGCGCGATCAGGCAGAGATCATCGCGAAAGCTACGATCGTTCAGGTTGTAGCGCGCGAAGAAGCTTCTGTCGCCGTACCATAAGGCGAGCAGGTCAAGCACTTTGTCTCGCTCCGCGGCATGAGCGGCGCGCAACTCCATGGCTCAACGGATGTCGAAATTCAACTCGGTCGGCTGGCCGTTGCGAATTACCGACAGCGAGATTGATGGCTGGTTGCGCAATAGCTCCAGAAGCTGCATCGCGCGCGCGGGATCGTTAATCTCCTGACCATTCACGCCGGTAATGATGTCACCGTTTTGCAGCCCCAGGTCCCCGAACAACGAATTAGGCTGTATCTCGGAGAGTTGGAAGCCTTCGATTTTGCCGTTCCTCATGTTCGGCGTCGCCCGGGCCTGCATGAGCAGCTCTCCCATGTTCTGCATGCTCCGATCGACGGTGGCGCGGCTGACCTGCCATCGATTGGACGCGAGGCGCCGCACGCCGGGCGTCGGCACATGATGAAGCGACTGGGCGGCCGTGGAGGATTGAACTAGCGCGGGATTCGCCGGAATCTCCACCGCGAAGTTTTGGCCGTTGTGCTCGATGATGATCCGGTTTTTTTCGATCTGCACCAGATGTCCCACTGCGGGAATCTCGTCCTTGAGCCGGTAAAGCGCCTGCTTGCGCGAAGTTTCGTCTTCGATCACCGCGTAGGGGCGCGAACGGCTCATTTCCGAGGTGCCGAGCAGCTTGATATGCAGATTTACCGGGGCCGCGACGATCGGTGCTCGCACCTGTCTGGCGGCGTTAAAGATGTCGCGCTGGACGATCAGTTGATAGTCGGCGCGCGAGTGCGCCCGTGGCGCGTGAGCAACAACCCGCGGACCAAAGAGCGAGGGCCCGCGGTCCAGATAAGCAAGGCGCCAACGGACGAAGTCATTGACCGCCAGCGCTAGGACAAAGGCGATTCCCGCGACCAGCAGGAAGTTAAGCGTAATTATGTGGTTTTCCGTAAGTCTAGGACGCATTCACAAAAGATGGGTCGGCCTCGTAAGAACAATCCCTCAGCATGCGGTTGACTTGATAGTTCCAACGCCCTTTCCAACGCTCAACGGTAAGCATCGCCTGGTTGCGACCACTGCGCACGAGTTCGAGCATCGGGTAAACATAGACGCTTTCATCCTCGCCGCGCTCATTGAGCGCACCGGCTCGGGCCAACGACGCAGCGCCGATCTCCAACAATTCTCCCGCCAGGTCCCGCAAGCGAGTCCTACCCACCCGCGTTTCCAACCCAACCTTGTGCGCCATGTCGGTCAACGCCAGGCGCTGCTCGAAGCTCCAATGCTTGACGAGATCCCATGCGGCCTCCATCGCGTCGGGGTCGCAGAGGACACCCTTGAGCAGCGCGGGAAGCGCTAAGATCAAGCTGGGCGGCTGACTGTCCGCGCATCGAATCTCGATGTAGCGCTTGAGCCGCACCTCGGTAAAAATCGTCGTCAGATGCGTGCCCCAATCGCCCAGCGTGGCGCGCTCGCCGTTCCATCCGTTGCGCAAGAACTGCCGAAAGGTGAGGCCTGGTGGTTGAGTCAGGTCGATGTAGCGATGGTCACGTACCAGGAAATACATCGGCACGTCGAGAGCGTAGTCGGTGTAATCCTCGAAACTCGCGCCGTCGCGAAATAGAAACTCAGGGACACCGCAACGGTCCGGGTCCGTCTCAAGCCAGATATGGCCGCGAAAACTCTGATAGCCGTTAAGCCCGCCGTCACTCAGCGGAGAGTTGGCAAATATCGCGTAAAGCAAGGGCACGAGACCGGCGCTCAACCTAAGCTTGCGCATCGCGTCAGCTTCGTTGGAGTAATCCAGATTGGCCTGGACCCCGGCGGTCTGCTTCATCATTCGTTGGCCCAGACGCCCCTTGCGCGCCATGTAAGGAAACATGATATGATAACGCGCTTTCGGGATCAGCTCAATCTGTTCGAGTTTACTCACCGGCTGCATCCCTAGGCCGATCAGGGTGGCGTCAAACTGCCTCGCGACCTCGGTAAGACGCTGCACAAACTCCGCAAATTCGCGATGGGCGCAGTGAATCGTCTCGCACTGCTCGCCGGAAAGCTCGACCTGCGCACCCGGCTCAAGCGTGATCGAGGATCGCGGACCGACCAGGGCAAGCACCCTTCCCTCTTCCTCGGCAACCTCGTAGCCGAAGCGTTCGGCAAGCGTGCGCAACATGCCCTCGACCCCCTGCAATCCGGAATAGGGAAGCGCGGCCCCGGTCCGAGTCGAAACCACAACACTTTCGTACTCGGTTCCAACCCGCCATTTTGAGCGGGGCTTGGCTCCGTCGACGAAGTATCGGATCAGATCTTCCTTGCTCCGGACTTCCAACTTTGTCGACTCCTCGCTTGCCAGCGGCCCCCAAGGCCTTACGACTGGCTCGCACCAATCGGCTTTGCCAAAAGCATGCTACGCGAACACTACCTGAAACAACCAGGGTCGCACCAAATTTGCTCCGCGAACGACGAACGGCCTTCACAGGCTATTGTTGGACAGGCAGCCGAGGCGGGGGCGCTCAAGAATTACGCCCGCGCGCCGCGGCCGCTTTGGCTTTTACGATGCTCGCGCCAAAAGCGTGCCAATGCGACGCTGGAGGTAGCTAGCCCGCGGTCGTCGAACGCGCAGGCTTGATCGTCGTGATGCGGGTTCCATTGGCCGTACGCGTCACGTCGAACCCCACCGCGTCGCCTTCGGCCAGCAAATCCATCGCGGACATCTTGCTTCCCGGCCGTGCTCCAACCACGGTAACCAAAGAGAATTGAAATAATAGCTCACGACCGCTGGCCGAGCGAACCACGCCCCAACCTTTCGCACGATCAAGTTTTATGATCACTCCGCGATAGAAGCTGGGGGCTGAAGCGGCAACAACCTCCGTCCCGCTGCCGTTCACATCCGGCCAACGCTCGCTACCCTCGCCGCAGGCTAGGCGTTTTCGGCTCTCATTCATGGTAGATTCCAGGCTGCCGCGAGTCATTCAACTGGCGGCAGGTCGACCTGCTCGAGCCGAGCTGCCGCGGGTACCGTTCGTCCAGCGCTTGCGGTGCAACCGCTATAAATGATAGCTTAGATGCCTTGTCTGCGGTATCTATTCTTCGAATGCGAGCGCGTTGCGGCTAGCCCGTCTTGAGCAGAGTTCGTCTGTTGCTGTTGAAAGACGTCATAAGCTCTCCAATTTCATCCCTGTTGCTCTTCTCTCTGATCACAACCGCATCTCCCAATGCCGCATGGGGATTTGCCTCTGGTGCTGCCTCGCGCAAAGGCCACGCAAGGGCCTCACGGGCGTTCGGCGCCCAGGATCCTCTTTGTGCGGCGGACGAAGCCTGCGCGGGCCAGGGAAGATCGAGCACCCCGCGCGCGGAACTTTTCGACGGCCCCGGGTTTAGCACGCAATTGGCGCAGAACGCCGCCAACCTGACGGCCACCCGGTCGAAACCGGCATCCGATCCCGTCCGCTCGGTAAAGGTTGTTTTCGGTGAGATGAGCTTCGCACCTCATTCGGAACGTCTTACCGACGTGGGCGCCGGCAGGTGCCAGCTCGTGCTGAAGAAGTTCAGGCAGCGCAAGAACGTCAAAGTCGTGGTGGAAAGCGCTTCGGGCGAGATGCGCGCACGAGACGAGGACTTGGCGCTCAACCGACGGCGCGCCGAGGCTCTAAAAGAGCAGCTTAACCAACTTGGGGTGCCGCGGGAGCAGATGACCGACCCGACGCTCGGCGTTGATGAAAGGGGCGGGCGGCCGGATACTGATTGGGCGCGGCCCACGCCGCCAA
>JAJYYI010000002.1 GCA_021801125.1 Deltaproteobacteria bacterium
GCGCACCTGAGCAATGCCGGCGTTTGCGATCATCACGTGCAACCCGCCGCATTCCTTGACCACCCGTTCGACCGCCTCGAAGACGTTCGCCCGTTCACTAACGTCACAGGCAACGGCCAGTGCGGCACGGCCGGGCGCCGAGCATTCCTTGGCCATCGACGCCGCCTTGGTAGCGTCGATATCAAGCACCGCCACGCGCGCCCCCGCTTCGAACACACGTCTGGCTATCGCCGCGCCGATTCCCTGAGCTCCGCCGGTGATCGCAACTATTTTGCCCTCAAGCTTCATCGTGATTCCCCTTTCGTCGCTGCCGCCCTCGAGCAACGCGGCGGTCATGATCGCGTCGCAGCCTCATCGCAGGACAGCCAAAGCATGCCGGCACCTGAACGCGTTAGCGATGGTTAGTGGTTGGATTCATTCTGCGCGGGTGCGCCGGCCCGTGTTACATCCTTCGTCTTGCCGGCGCTTCGCGCCTCTTCGAAAAGAGCGCGTTCCTGCGCGCGCAGACTTTGCCATTTAGTCCACAGAGCGGACGCTTTGCCAAGCTGTTCGGTAGACATAACCTTGCGCGCCTGGAGGGCGAGCTTGATGCGCTCGTCAAGGAGTTCTTCCTGAGCCTGCTTGAGCTTCGCGACCTCATTCGTCACGTTGACCGTTTTTTCCGGTGATAGCAACTTAGTGATCAACGCCTGACGGGCCTCGCGTAGCCGGGCATCGAGTAAGTCCAGCCGGGCGCGATCTCCCATAACAATCGCGTGCACCTGCTTTCGCTGCTCCGGTTCGAGCACCGACAACAGCGGCGCCATTCCCATGTGGCTATGTTCCGCTGGTTCACCGGGCCCCGCGTAGGCGGCGAACGAGGTGAGCCCTACCGCGACGCAAACCGCCGTGGCGACACCCAAGTTAACACGCTTCATCACGATCGCTCCTTGACAACTCTCCCTTTGAGACTGCTATTGCCTCCCGGCCGAAAAATACTACCTATCGCGGACGGCGGTCTCGGACGCCCGCATGCTCATCGCGACCGTTCGGGCTCGGACACTTCCGCTCAGACCCTAGCGATTCTCGGTAAGCCAGGTTCCCGAACAAGCCGGATTGAACGAATGGTCTTGGCTTGAGCATGGGTCGTCCTGTTCAAAACTATCCCGCAAAAAGGTCACATAGGATGCCGAAAGCGGCTCTGCTTCGTCCGCGCGCGGCACGTTCTCCCGCGCCGCCATGGTCCATGAAGTATTCGCCGCTGCCGAGCTGGCGGGCGCGCTTACCGAAGCCAATTCGGTATGGGAGGGTAGGAATCGTTCACCAAACCAGAATCCGGCGACAAAAACCGCGAGCGCGGTGGCAAACGCGGGCGCCACCGCCCGAATCCAAGGCATCATTCTGAGGCCAACGGAGACCGGAGGCGGCATCGCGGTGAGCGCGGTCTCGATAAGCTTCATTTGCTGCGTCAGGTTTCTGTAGCGATGGCCGCAGGCGGCGCAAGACTTAACGTGGGTCTGCTCCTCGGTAGCACTCTCTCCCATCAGCAGATTTATCAATGCTTCTTCAGTCAGGCATCCGGTCACGGCTAACCACCAACGATTTGCGTAGATTTTGGATCGCGCGCGAGAGATGTCGCTTGACGCTGCCCGCGGTCAGGCCCAGCGCGCGGCCCGTATCCTCGGTTGACCATCCTTCGAAATAGCGCAGCGCAAAAACCTCCTGCTGGCGGCGCGATAGCTTGCGGAAGCGTTGCCAGATCCGTGCGTATTGTTCGTGCTTGATGGCTTCCTGCTCGAGCATCGGGCGGTCATCAGCATACTCGCTTTCGTCGAATTCTTCCGGCGACCTCGAGCGCCTCCGCCACCACCCCGAGCGCCTCCGGTCGCGACAGATGTTTACCGCCACGCGCGTTAGCCAACGCGACCATGACTCCGGCGCTCCGTGCTCGCCCCAGTAGCCGAGCGCCCTGACGAAGACTTCCTGCGCAGCGTCCTCAGCGTCGTCAGGATGGAGCAACAGAAGTCGGCACAGGCGCAACACGCGGCCGTGGTGCTCACGGTACAGTTGGCCGTAATCCGGACGTTCGAGCGGCAACTGCTTCAAGCTGCGCCTCTTGTTACTTGTGACGACAGTATAACGGTTTTGGATGACGTGCTCATTTTTTCGCGCGGGGCCGCCCGCGGCCCTAAAAGTGCGGTGGCGATGCGCGACGTCCTTGCGGGCTGTGGCTTCATTTTAAGGCCCATCCCGATTGCGACCGCCGTCCTTCGCTTGTAGGTCGTGGTTGGGTCGTCCACTTTTGCGTGCGCAGATTATTTCATTACGGTTTATTTTCGCCCTAACGAGCGGGAACGTAGCAGGCCTACCTTGTGAATGTTAGTTTAGCCGTAGAGGCTGACAATGGGAGGTGACCGGATAGCCATGAAGTTCGGCGTAGCTATTTTCCCAACTCATTACACTATCCGCCCGGCGCAGGTTGCGCGCGCAGCCGAGGAAAGAGGGTTCGAGTCGCTGTTCTTTCCCGAGCATACCCATATTCCAGTTTCGCGGCGTTCGCCCTATCCAGGCGGGGGTCAATTGCCGCGCGAATATATTCATACGCTGGATCTTTTTGTCGCGCTGACGAGTGCGGCGATGACGACCAAGAAGATCAGACTGGCGACCGGAATTTGCCTGCTGGTCGAGCGTGATCCAATAACCGTGGCCAAGGAGGTCGCGAGCCTAGACGTAATTTCCGAGGGCCGAGTGATCTTCGGCATCGGCGGTGGCTGGAACGCCGAGGAAATGGAAAATCACGGCACTTCGTATAAGGCGCGCTGGAAGGTGCTCCACGAGCGAGTAGAAGCAATCAAGGAAATTTGGACCAAAGACGAAGCTCAGTACCACGGTGAGTTCGTCAAGTTCGATCCGCTGTGGTCTTTTCCGAAGCCGATGCAGAAGCCGCATCCGCCGATCATTTTGGGCAACAACGGACCAGGCGCCGTAAAGCGAGTGGCGAAGTATTGCGACGGGTGGTTGCCGCACGCCGCCAGGATGGGAGATTTGGCCCGACGTCTGGAGGATCTGCGGCGCGAGGCTGAGCGCAACGGACGCGATCCGAAATCAATATCGGTGAGCGTATTCGCTGCGCCCGCTGATAAGGGCAAAGTAGAGGAATTCGCCAAACTCGGCGTAGAGCGTGTAGTGTTCTATTTGCCCTCCGAAAACACCGATACAGTTCTTTCAATATTGGATAAATACGCCGCGATCATACACGCCTGAGAAAGTCCGTGCCTTCTCTGGAGCTGAAGGCCGCAGCGCTCGACTGAGTGCATCCGCGGCGACGCTGGCTAGCAATGCGTTAACGCGGCGTCGCGGCGTTCGGAAAACCGCAAAGGCGTAAATCTAGGAGGTTGCTGGATCCCATGTTTGGCTTTATTGGATTGGGGCAAATGGGTCTGCCGATCGCGCTCAATCTGCTTGAGTCGGGCCGAGGTCCGGTGCGCGTACACAATCGGACCGCTTCAAAGGCTGCAAAACTGATCGAAAAAGGAGCGACCCTGGCCGCGAGCCCAGCCGAGGTGGCTGCGCCTGGCGGAATCGTTTTCACCATGTTGTCCGACGATCGGGCGGTGGAGGATGTCGTTCTCGGAGAAGATGGGATTCTTCAGCGGTTGGGCCCCGAGGGTGTTCATGTGTCGATGAGCACGATCGGGCCAGCGACCGCGCGACGGTTAGCGGAACTGCACGAGCAGCGCGCATGCGCTTACCTTGCGGCTCCGGTATTTGGCCGGCCGGACGCGGCCGCGGCCCGCAAGCTCTGGATTTGCCTTTCCGGCGCGCCTGGCGCCAAAGCCCGGGTTGAGCCGATCCTCCGCCATCTGGGCCAGGGCGTGTTCGACTTCGGCGAGGATGCGGGCGCGGCTCATGTCGCGAAGCTGGCCGGAAATTTCCTGATCGGGGCGGCGATGGAGGCTATCGCCGAGGCGGTGGTGTTGGTGGAAAAAAGCGGCGTCGACCGCGTCAAAGTGATCGACATGTTGGCGGATACGCTGTTCAATTGCCCGGTCTACCGGAACTACGGCAAGGCTATCGCGGCCGATCGGGCCGCGCCGGTCGGATTTAAGCTCGCCCTGGGACGTAAAGACCTGGAGTTGGTTCTGCAAGCCGCAGGCGCGGTCCAGACGCCGATGCCTTTAGCGGACCTAGTGCGCGACCGATTGCTAGCCGGCCTGGCAAAAGGGCGCGCAGAGATGGACTGGTCGATGCTGTCGCTGGGCGCCGCGGAAGACGCAGGGCTCAAGCCGGCTGCCGCGCGCCGCGAATAGAGATCGCGCGAGGCCGCGGAGCTTCGCGCCGGGCGCAAGCGTAGAAGATTGCTGCAAAGAGCGCCGCGCGATAGGCTGCGAATAGAGCGGACTACGCAGCCTCTCGGAAATCGAAGCCCTATCGCGCCAAGCGGGAAAGCCGCTCGAATTGGCGGGCTGGCGTTGCGTGGTCCTGTTGTGAGCTATACAGACGATGCTCAAGCATGGAGACATAGCACCTGATTTTAGCGTCCGGACCGACAAAGGCGACGTGCTGACGCTTTCCGCCCTCCGCGGCAAGAAAGTCTTGTTGTGGTTTTACCCGAAGGCCGACACGCCTGGTTGAGCCTTGGAAGCTCGCGGGTTCCGCGACCAGATTAGTTATTTTGAGGACCTCGACGTGGCCGTGCTCGGGATAAGCTTCGACGAGGTCGAGGATAACGCCGCGTTCAGCGCAAAATTGGACCTTCCGTTTCCTCTGCTCTGCGACACGAATCGAACGGTCGGAATGCTGTATCAGGCGTGCGACGAAGTGAAGGCGCGCTACGCGAAACGCATCAGCTACCTAATCGACGAAGAGGGGAAAATCGAGCGGGTCTATCCGCAGGTTGATCCGCGTGACCATGCGGCGCAAGTGCTCGCTGACCTGACCGACGAGCAGCAGTAAGCCCGCTCGGATTTTCGCTCGACCGTCGCAATGGATGAGAGCGGCTGGTTTTTCCGCGCCTGCACTTTGAAGACGGAGAACAGGAAGACCGAATGGCGGGTATAGCGCTGACAATCGCCGGCTCCGACTCGAGTGGTGGAGCAGGAATTCAGGCGGACCTGAAGACCTTCTGCGCGTTCGGCGTGTACGGGGCAAGCGTAATTACCGCGTTGACCGCGCAGAACACTCAAGGCGTCAGTGGGATAGTCGAACTGCCTCCGGAATTCGTTGGCGCTCAGTACGACGCTGTCGTCAGCGATCTCGACGTCGGTGCGGCTAAAACGGGCATGCTCGCGGAATCGGCTATCATTGACGTAGTGGCGCAGAGATTGCGCGCGCACCCGCTGCCGTGGGTGATCGTTGATCCGGTGATGGTGGCCACAAGCGGTGACGTTCTGTTACATCGAGCGGCCGTCGATTCGATGCGCGCCACCATACTGCCGCTGGCATCGCTGGTGACGCCTAACATGCGAGAAGCGGAAGTTTTGACCGGCAACTCGGTCCGCAATCCCGCGCAGATGCGCGAGGCGGCGCAAGCGCTGGTCGCGATGGGCGCTCACGCGGCGCTCGTCAAAGGAGGCCATCTCGAAGGCGACGAAGCGCTGGACATTTTTTACGACGGTCGCGCGGTACGGGAGTTTCGCGCGCCGCGTGTATCCCGCGCCGCAATCCACGGGGCTGGCTGTACGCTTTCGGCCGCGATCGCTGCATGCCTGGCGCGAGGCGACGAACTGTTCGAAGCGATCGGCGCGGCCAAGCGATTCGTCACTCGCGCGATAGAAAGCGCGCCGCCTCTCGGACATGGCGCAACACCGTTGAACCATCTGCTGCGTGAAACGCCGTCCAACTGACGCAAAATGAGTGGCAATGAAGCGAGCGCCGAAGGCTTTTCGGCCCAATTGCGCACGCTGGCAGAGCCGATCTGGCAGCGTGAACTGGAACATCCGTTCGTTCGGGGTCTGGGTGACGGCACACTTGCGGTGGAGTCGTTTGCCTACTACCTCCAGCAAGATTATGTCTTTCTAATCGAATACTGTCGCGTTTTCGCACTAGCCAGCGCGAAGGCCGCCGACCTCGGTACGATGCAAAGCTTCGCCAAGCTTCTGGGCGGCACGTTGGAAGTTGAGATGGCGCTTCATCGCGACTATTGCTCGCGTTTCGGCCTTACGCCGGAGATGCTGGAGCGGACTATCCCGTCGGCGATTACGCTGGGATATACGAACCATCTATTAGCGGTGGCGTATGGCGGCTCGCTTGCCGATATAGTGGCAGCAATTCTTCCGTGTCAATGGGGTTACGCGGAGATCGGCTCCGTGTTGGCGCGTCAAGCAAACAGGGGCGCCGAGACGCGCTATCGCGAGTGGATCAAGATGTATTCCTCGCCGGAATTTATCGCCGGTGCCCAGGCTCTGCGCGGTCTACTCGACCGGATGACACGTGGATGGCCGCCGAGCGCAACCGAGCCGCTCAAGCGTCACTTTCTTACCAGCAGCAGGTTTGAATACTTGTTCTGGGATATGGCGTACACTCGGGAATCATGGCCGTTGTAATAGGCGTCCCGAGAAACCCGCTGACCGAGCCATATTAGGCGTAGAGCAATATGGCGCTTTTCCCTAGGACCAGGCAAAGTCGGGGCGTCTTAGCACAACGATCCGCGTAGAATATCTTAGCGAGGTGATCGTATCAGCGACGATCGCGTCGAAAGCTTTAGCAAGGAGCCTAACGAACGATGGAACGGGTTGAACTCAGCCGAGGATGCGAGGCGATTCAAATTCCCGCTGGACATGTTGTCACACTTCCCGAGGGTCTGGAGGTCTTTATCACCCAAGCGTTGGGCGGGTCGTTCACCGTAGAAGCGCCGGCGTACGGCGGTCTCTTCAGGATCGCCGGCAAGGATGCCGACGCGCTTGGCAAGGAGCCGCCGGCAGCACCGGAGACTTTGAGCGCGGAGAACCAGGAGCTCGACCAACTCGTGTGGGAGACCTTGAAGACCTGCTACGACCCCGAGATTCCGGTCAACATCGTGGACCTTGGCCTAATCTACGATATGAGAATCGCGCCGCAGCCAGACGGAAATAACTGGATCGAAGTGAAGATGACTCTCACTGCGCAGGGCTGCGGGATGGGGTTTTCGTTGGCTGCCGAAGCGCGCCAAAAGTTGCTTGATCTGCCCGGCGTGAGCAACGCTAACGTTGAGCTCGTTTGGGATCCGCCCTGGAATCCGCAAATGATCTCGCCCGAGGGCAGGCAGCGCCTCGGACTGGATTAGCACGCGACGAATTGCGGCGAGCCGCGGCGGAGGTGGCCTCAGCGAGTCGACTTAAGGTGCGCCACCGGCACCGTTCGCCTCTCCGAGCGATCCTCCCAGCGCAACTCGATCTCGGGGACGAGCGGCGAGCGCAGCGCTCTGACGCTTGAAACGGCGGCCGGCCCGCCTGGCGCGCCCTTTCGGACGCCTTTGTCGTCACATCGGCTCACGATATACGGCAAGCTCTTGCTCGATCCTATGACGGGCCGGCTTTGGCACTCTTGCTCTTCATAGTTTCGAAGACTCGCGTGAACTCATTGAGCGCCTGAAGATCGAAAAGGACGATCCGAACCTGCTCCGGCTTAAGGTTGACCTGCAAGTGGTCCCGTATTTCGGCAAGCATCACTTCGGCGCATCGCCCGAGCGGAAAGCCGGCGATACCCGTGCCGATTGCCGGAAAGGCGATCGAATTGAGCCCGCGCTGAGCGGCAATCCTGAGCGTGTTTCTGGTGGAATTGCGCAGACCGTCTTCATCCGTGCGCCCGCCAAGGCGCATGCTCGCCGCATGGATCACAAAACGCGCTTTGAGGCGCCCCGCCGTCGTAATTGCCGCTTCGCCGACTTCGATCGGTCCGATACGGTCGCATTCTTGCTGTATCTGCGGGCCGCCTTTGGCGCGGATCGCCCCCGCCACGCCGGCGCCGAGCAGCAGATCGTTGTTCGCGGCGTTAACGATTGCGTCGGTGGGCGCTTCGCTGATATCCCCTTGCTCGAGAGTGACGCGCGCATGCCATTCCATATTCGGTAGCATCTCCTTTTCGCACGCTTGAATCGAGCGGTTTTTGTTATTATCGCATGGGGCTGGATGAAGCCAAGGTCTTGCGCCAGAAGGAGGCGCTCGCCTGATGCAGGCGGGTCGCGCTACGTTTTCGCCGCGCTGCTGCTGGCCGGCAGCTGCCTGATTTTGACTGCGTGCGGGCGAGCGCGAGAGAACGCGCCGCCGGCGGATTGGCTACGCGTCGAGATCGAAACGTCGCCTTCCACGCTTGATCCTCGCTACGCGACCGACGTTATCTCCTCGCGAATCGGAGAGTTGATATACGAGTCTCTAGTCAAAGCGGACTCGCGGGGCGGGTTCGAGGGGGATCTCGCGCAAAGCGTTGAGCGGTCCGGTCCCACCCGCTGGATATTTCACTTGCGACGCGACCGGCGCTTCAGCAACGGCGCGGCGGTGACCGCGCGAGACGTCAAGTACACTTACGATTCGGTGATGGCGCCCGCGTCGCTCTCGCTCAAGCGCGGCAGTCTAGCTGCCTTGGCGCAGGTCGAAGCGCTCGATGACGCAACGGTTTGCTTCACGACCAAGCGCCCGCTCGCGGCAACCCTGGAACTCGCCACACTAGGGATCATACCCGCCGGCACACCCGCAGCCGGACCGCGCGGTTTGCCCCCAGCGGGGTCGGGACCGTTCAGGCTTGCGCGTTTCGTGCGCGATCAGGAGGTGGCGCTCGATCGTAATCCGTGGTGGACAGGTTCGGCGTCGCCGGTGGCCGGGATCGCGTTCAAAGTGACACCAGACGCGATTGTTCGCGCGCTCGAACTAATCAAGGGCGTCGGCGATTTCGGCGAAAATAATATTCCGCCGCAAATGTTGAGTTACTTGCAGGTACACGCCTCGCTTCGCGTCTCGCGCTTTGCTGGCGTCGGCTATCAGTACCTTATCTTTAACTTTCGCGACCCTCGTCTTCGCGACCTGCGCGTAAGACGCGCGATCGCGATGGCTATCGACCGGCAGGCGATTGTCAATTCCATCCTGGCGCGGACCGCGCGCGTAGCGACAGGGATGCTTGCGCCGGAGAACCAGGCGTACGAGCCTGACGTAATGACATATCCCTATGACCCAGGCGCCGCGGAGCGGTTGCTCGACGAAGCCGGATTCAAAAGGTCCGCCGGTGACCGTGCCGGAATCCGATTTACGCTCGTCTACAAAACCACCGGCGACGAGGAGCGTAGGAATCTGGCGCAAGCATTCCAGGCGATGTTAGCGAAAGTGGGTATCCGGCTCGACGTGCGCACCAACGAGTGGGCAACCTTTTACAGCGACATCCAACACGGAGACTTCGATATCGCCTCGCTCGCTTGGGTAGGAATCAACGATCCTCATCACTATTACACCGTGTTCGACTCCAAGATGACCCCGCCTCGCGGCTCAAACCGCGGCTATTATTCCAACGCCAAGATGGATGAATTACTCGAGCGGGCCGAGGTCGAAATGGACCCACAAGCGCGTCGGCTAATCTACGGTCAGGTTCAGAAACTCGCCGCTTCGGACTTGCCCTACGTCTCGCTATGGTGGCAAGACAACGTAACGGTAATGAATCAGCGCGTGCGCGGCTTCGTGCCCTATCCGAACGGTAGTTGGCGCTCATTCGCGACTATCAGCGTTGACGGCGAACCCGAGGCGTCTAGATAAATGGGCAGTTATATCGCGCGGCGGATCTTAGCGCTGTTGCCGGTATCCCTTGGTGTGGTGACCCTGACCTTTGCCGTGATACATCTCACGCCCGGCGATCCGGTGGTGGCGATGCTCGGGGAAAACGCGGCACCTGCGGACGTCGAGGAAATGCGCCACGCCATGGGTCTCGACCAGTCGTTGCCGCACCAATATTTGACCTTTATCACTCGTCTCGCACGCGGCGATCTGGGCAAATCGATCACCTCGGGCGCGTCGGTGACAAACCTTATTATCGAACGGTTCCCCGCTACGCTCGAACTCGCGGGCGCCGCGCTCGCGGTCGCCGTTTTGCTGGCGGGATCGCTGGGCTTTGTCGCCAGTCTGCGTCCAGGAAGCGGACTCGACTTGGGCGCGATGGGCTTCGCCGTGCTCGGCGTTTCGGTTCCCCATCTATGTCTGGGACCGTTGTTGATGATCGCCTTCTCGCTGCGACTAGGGTGGTTGCCGCTTAGCGGGAGAGGTGGTCTCTCCCATCTGGTGCTGCCCGCCGTGACCCTTGGGGCAGGGATGGCGGCGATTGTGGCGCGAATCCTGCGCCAGAGCCTGGTTGAAACCAAAGCGAGAGATTATATGCGCACGGCGCGCGGCAAGGGATTGAGCGACCACGCGGCGCTGCTGCGCCACGGAGTTCGCAACGCCGCAACTCCGGTAATCACGATGCTCGGATTGGAGGTGGGCGGCTTGCTCACCGGCTCTATCGTGATCGAACAGATATTTTCGTGGCCCGGGTTGGGACGGCTGATGCTCCAGGCGATCGGCTCGCGGGATTATCCGCTGGTTGAAGGTTGTGTGCTGGTTTTTTCGCTTTCCTACGTGCTGGTGAATCTGGTCACCGATATGCTCTATGCGCTGGTAGACCCGCGGGTGAGATTGGGATGAGTCGCGCCTGGCGAAATCCGTCGCTGATGATGGGGGGCGTAATCGTTTGCCTCCTTGCGTCACTGGCGTTGCTGGGGCCCTGGCTGATCGGCGGCGACCCTGTGACAATTAACTTGAACCAGACATTCGCCCCGGCGACCTGGGCGCACCCGCTGGGGTGTGACGCGCTGGGCAGGGACGTGTTGGTGCGGCTGCTCTGGGGAGCGCGAATTTCCCTTTGCGTCTCAGCCGTTGTAGTAGCGGTCTCGCTGGCTTTCGGCAGCATAATCGGCGGTACCGCCGCTCTCGCGGGTGGCGTGTTCGACGAGCTGGTAATGCGGCTGATTGACGTGCTGCTTGCGTTTCCGGGGATTCTCTTCGCTTTGGCGCTCGCCGCGATACTCGGCCCGGGCTTGATTGATCTGACGATAGCGCTGTGCGCTATAGGCTGGACGGGCTACGCGCGATTGGTTCGCGGCGAAGTGCTCTCGCTGCGCGAACGCGACTACGTAATCGCGGCGCGGGCGCTGGGCAGTTCCGCCGGCCGTTTGCTCTTGCGCCATCTGCTGCCCGCCCTGGCCGGGCCGCTGATTGTTCGCACGAGCTTCGGCATCGCAGCGATAATCGTTGCTGAGGCGGCGCTCTCATTTTTGGGCTTGGGCGCGCGGCTGCCTACGCCCACCTGGGGCAATATGCTGGACGAGGGACGAGCTTTCATGCTGGTTGCGCCGAGTTTAACGGCGGCTCCCGGCGCCGCGATCGGGCTTGCCGTGCTCGGCTTCAATCTGTTCGGAGACGGGTTGGCTCGCGCGTTAGGCGAGCAGAAATAGCTCTGCTCCGCGCAGTCAAGGCAAAAACGGAGCGACGTATCTTATGTTTCGGCTTTGCGCTTGGTTAACGCGCTTTTGAGCGAGGCTAAACCGCGGACTAGTGGTGGACGAATTATTCCGCGCTCGGTAATTATCGCTGTAATCAAATCCGCTGGGGTGACGTCGAACGCAAAATTGCGCGCCTTTACCCCGGCCGGCGCAACTCGCTGTCCGTCGATCACTACCAATTCGTCGCTGGCTCGCTCTTCTATAGGAATGTAGTCGCCAGTTGGGCAACTGAAATCGATCGAAGATAGCGGCGCGGCGACGTAGAATGGTATATCATGACGGCGGGCTAAGACGGCTAGCGGATAGGTCCCGATCTTGTTGGCGACGTCGCCGTTGGCCGCCACGCGGTCAGTGCCGACGATCACGCAGTCGGCTCCTCCACGAGCGAGGACCAGACCGGCCATGCTGTCGGCGATTACCGTCACCGGTATGCGGTCCTTGCGCAGCTCCCATGCCGTCAGTCGCGATCCTTGAAAAAACGGCCTTGTTTCATCGGCGATAACGCTAACTTTCTTGCCGGCTTCACGTGCGGCTCGAATCACGCCCAGTGCGGTGCCGTAACCAGCCGTCGCCAGGGCTCCGGCGTTGCAGTGCGTGAGTACCACGGAAGGGTCGCCGACCAATTGGGCGCCGAAGCGGCCAAGCGCGCGATTCGCGGCGATGTCCTCGCGCTGAATGGTGAGCGCTTCGTCGCGAAGGCGCTCGAACAACTCGCGCGGCGGCAAATCCAAGCCGGCTTGAAGCGCGCGTTCCATCCGCGCCAGAGCCCAGCTCAGATTCACCGCCGTCGGGCGAGTGGCTTTAAGCTCGCGCGCCACGGCCGCGAAACGGCGCAAGGCGCGCGAGCCGTGCGTGCCCTTGAGCCCCAGAACCACTCCCATCGCAGCGGCAACACCGATCGCCGGCGCCCCGCGAATGATCATGTGAGAGATCGCACGCGCGACGCCGTGATGATCGTGAAAGACTCTAAAGACCTCGCGGCCCGGCAGCAGGCGTTGATCGATCATACGAACGCGATCATTACGCCATTCGATGGTGGTTACTGCCATGATCCGCGAGTCAAGGTCAGAAGCGCAACGGAAGTGACTAGAAGCTTTGGATTTCGATCCGCGAGCGTGAGATGAAGGGCTTGCGAAATAAAGTCCCGGCGAATGATTCATAGCTGCTACTCAAAGATGAGCGTGCAGCCGTAATGCCGCGCTTTCGATTGCTAGAGCGTCGCCATTCGCCTCTCTTGTTCACGGTCCTTCCAAGAACGAACTCCCGCACGGGTCGCGTTCACCCGACGCGTTCGTAGACTCCCCGCGACTTGCGCTTCACAGCTCCGGCTTCAATCCATCGCGTGATTGCCGCAAATACTTCAGAGGGCCGCTTGTTCTGCAAACCGCGTACAGCCCGAATGTTCGAGGCCTTGAACTGTTTTGGCAACTGCGCCAGAACCGCACGCCAATCGGTGCGTCCGCTTTCCTCTTTGAGCTCACGTGTGCTGGCGGTTTGACCAGTCAGCATGCCTAATCTCTGGGCTTCCCCACGAAGCTGCTCGATCTCGTTCTCCTTCGTCTTTATCTGCTTCAGCACCTGACTAAGCAGCACCCGTGCCTGTTGTTGCATCTGCTTAATGGCCGAAGATACTTCAGGACCTGCTCGACGTGGCATCTGCTAAACTCCTTAAAAAAAGAAGATGCTGAGAGTTATAATCGTAGAGAAATATACCCATACTTATATGCTGACACAAGCCCATTTCACCTTTTAGCGCTACCGAGCAAGTGGGGATTGTCGAGCGCCAGCGCAATTCAGGCTAGGCAAAAAAACAGACCCCCAAATGTCAATCACTCAACGCAGCCGAACCTTCTCTCTGTTGCAAGGTAAAGCTACGGAGTTGGCATGGTTGAACTAATGCTGAGTGGTTTGCGGCTGCTAACCGCAAAGTCGCTAATCACGCGATGTCGTAAACGTCAAGCTCCGCGCCCGTCGGGCCGCAGCAGCAAGTTGTTCGTTGCGTTCGTTCGCGAAGCAAGCTCTGACGCGGCGAAAGTCATCGCGCGGTCGCGATAGATTTTCCTTGCGCCAACAGGCGAGCTGAAGGCTTTCGCTGGACCGCTGCGCGGGCTAGTTCCTCCAAACCGGGTTGGGCGCGGGAACTTGTTCGCAAGGAATATCATGGACAGTATATTGCCGGTTCCTGGATTGAGATGAAGCGACGTAATGGGAGCTAGGCCGCGCGCAATGCAAAGCCCCGTGGTAGCCGGCGCTGTCGGCTCGCTTATACGGTGGCAAAGGGAAAGCCGAAGCTTAATGAACGCGCCGGGGCCGGCCCCGTTACCTCGCGTCAGTCGCTGAACCTGACAGAGGTTGACGGTCAGCCTCCCGAAAAGGTCATCGTCAGAATCGTGTTGCAGGCGACAGATAACATTTGCATTTGCCGTGCGCTTGTATGCTAAGATTATTGCGTTTATAGGCGCACGAAGGCTCGCTCGTTATGGCTGACGCCGAACCCGCGGATTTTTAAGGATAGCGCGCGTACGCGCGCGCAGGCTGAGACGCACTTGCCGGCGTGGTGCTTTAGACCGAAGGAGCAATGCATGTCTCGTAGATTGTATGTCGGTAACCTTGCCTGGGGCGTTAGCGACCAGGACCTGAAGGATCTTTTTTCGGAGGCGGGTAAAGTCAAAAGTTCACAGGTGATCGTTGACCGAGAAACTAAAAGATCGCGGGGGTTCGGGTTCGTTGAAATGGAGACCGACGAGGCTGCCGACGCGGCAATAAAAAAGTTCAACGGAAAAGACCTCAAAGGCAGAGCCATTCGCGTCAACGAAGCCCAAAGTCGAAGCCCTGGTGATGGGTCAGGGGCCGGGTCTCGCCGCGGCGCTGGCGTTCGCGATCGCGGCTGATTGTGGGGTAGGTCGCGAAATGACACCAGGGTTGCGATCGTTGCTGCAGGCCTGAGCGGCGTTCAGCAGTCGGTCGAACATAATTCTAGCCTGTCCGACGAGACTGTTATTTATGAACCGCGTCGAAGGGCGGCTGCCGTCCAAATCCGCGCACGAGAACGTGGACGCAGTCAAAGCCCTGGTTGGGCGCTGTTGAGCCTCCCTAGTGCGCGAAATCGAGTGTGTAACCGAGGAGCGTGACTATCGAGGCGCCTGCCGCGCGATTTCCTTACACTTCGCTATCGGGTCAGCCGTTGCCCCCGGCATGACCCCGCAGCACCGGACGCTCATTAGTTAAGAGACAAACGTCCGCTGTCGCCATGCGCCGCGCGTGGGAGCGTTTAATTGTAACCTGGCGACGGTCGCTTACCGGCGGTGGAATCTTTGACCGCGACCAGATAGGTTTTGCAAGGACGCACGTCAACTAGGGTTTTTGGCGATGCGATCCGCTATCGACCCGCTTGGGCTACTGACGGTTCATCCATGCGTGACAACGCTACCGTAATGAGAAGCACCACCTTCATTGGTCGTGTGGCAGGCGACAAGGGGTGGTGCGCTGCAACGGTGCGTCATGATTGCATCCGCGTGGATTGGATTTACGGCGGGCAAAGTGGGTATTAATTCGAACCAACGTCTGGCTGGAACCCTAATCGAGTATCTCGATCAGGGTAAGTTGCGCTGCGCGCTGGCCCTGCGCGAACAGAGCGGTGTGGTGACCGTGCTCGACCAGGGTGGACGGCAAAGGCAGATCAAGCGGGAACTGGTTTTCATCGTTCACGGAGAGCGCAAGGTCGAGCCGCAGGGCGTGGGCGCAGCTCTAGCAGCGCTGAGCGCCGCACGCGCCGAGTTCGCGTCCGAACTGGATCTTAACCTTCTTTGGGAGGTCACGCGGGAGCAGAATCGGGGCTTTAGCGCCGGCGAGTTGGCCGAACTGTACTTCGGGCGGCGGTCAACGGTCGCTGAAGCTGTCGTTCTGGAAGCGCTGCTGGGTGACCAAATCTACTTTAAGCGGCGCTATTTTGAGTTTCTTCCCCAGGACGCCGAGAGGGTCGAAAGAACCCTGTTGCAACAGCAACGCAACCGCCTGCGCAGCGAGGCTAACCAGCGTCTGCAGGGTGCAATCCGCCAGCTTTTGGCGGGCGAACCCCTGAGTGAGCATGACGCTCGCGACTCATTAAAGGGCGAGCTTAGTCGGTTTCTTGAGAACCCGTCCACACGCAGTCGGGAGCTTAGCGCCATGCTGACGCAGGCGCTGGCGGACGTAGACCCCGTCGAGACCGCATTCGAACTGCTTGAGCGACTCGACGCCAAGCCGGCAGCGCCGCGCTTCGTGGCGGTCGGCGGTCTGCCGCTTGAATTCAGCGCAGGAATCCTGACTGCGGCCAGCCAGAGCAAGGCGACCGAGCGGCCGCCAGTCGCTAACGGAGTCGTGGTCGCGATCGACGACGAGGAAACGCAGGAAGTCGACGACGCGCTCAGTTGTGAACTGCTGCCGGATGGCTCTTATCGGGTCCGCGTGTTCATCGCGCTGGTGGCCGATTGGGTAGAGAAGGGCGGCGTGCTCGATCGCGAGGCCGCTCAGCGCGGTGCTACCGTGTATCTGCCGGAGGCGACAATTCGGATGCTGCCCGATGAGATTTCGTGTAATCGGGCAAGTCTACTAGCCGGAGTGCCAAGAGCAACGCTGGTGACCGAAGCGCACCTTGACCCCGCCGGTGAATTGCTTGACGCGTCGCTTTATCCCGCAGCGGCTGTTGTCACCAAGCGGTTGACCTACGACGAGGCTGACCTGATTCTGGCCGCCGACGAAAGACAGGCCGGCGGCGACGAAGCGCTCGCCACAATGCTGCGCCAGCTAAACGCGCTGGCTTTGCAGCTTCGTGAACGTCGTCGGCGCGCCGGCGCAGTGCTGGTTCAGCGGCGCGAACTCAAGGTAAAGGTGCGCGATGGCACTATCGATGTGCGCGGGGTTGACGCTGGTGCGCCGGCTCGCCAGATGGTCGCCGAGTTTATGCTTTTGAGTAACTTTGTGGCGGCACGCTTTGCCGCCGACCGTCACCTCGCAATTATCTATCGAGTCCAGCCGAACTTTGGTTCCGAACTTGTTGCTCAGCGTCCGCGTTTATCACTCTATCCCGACCTTCATGTCGGGGTCGGCCTTAAAGTATATGCGCAATTGAGTTCTCCGATCCGCCGGTACGCCGACCTCGCGCTGCAACGGCAACTGATCGCTGCCCTTGCTTTCGAGGGCGGCGCCGCCTATCGCAGCGACGAGCTGATGGAGGTGCTCGCTAACGCCGAAAGCGCGGAGTTGGGCGCCAAGGAACTGGAGCGGCGCGCCAAGCGCTACTGGGCTTTGCGATTTCTTGAGGAGAGCCGAGCCGATCAACCGCTGTTGGCGCGAGCGCTGCGCGCTGGCACTGGCGCCGAGCTGTCGGAGTTTCCGCTTCGGGGCTCGCTGCGTGGGGCTCCGCCGTCGATTGGCGAAATCCCGATACTAGTTGCGGTCGCTAAAATCGATCCCCTGCGCGGACATCTCGCGTTTGACTACCTTGGCCCTGCCGCATCTCCAGATCGCTAATCTCCAATGCGTCTGTGTTGGCGCGCCGCCTCGCCCAAGGTCACGCAGGGCTGTCCTGCTCGAGGCGCCAGCGGTCGATTGATTCGACATTAAAGCGCCAATCGCTTCCTACTTTGAATGCCGGCAGCCGCCCGCGCTTGAGCTGTCGATATATAGTCGAGGGGTGCACCTTCAGATAGATCGAAAGCTCCTTGACCGTCATGACCTTGCTCGCGTCCGAATCCATCGCTGTTTAGGCCTCCCTTAATTATTTGCGCTTTGCCCATGAAGCGCCTTTTTGGGTTTTTACCTAGAACAAATAGCGTGCCACCTTTGGCCACATAGATTTCATTGGATTTCACTTAGAATTGGTTCGGCTAGAGATTGGTTATTGGCGGCGAACTTTTGACACAGTGACACATTGTCGTCGCTGTATCGGACTTCTTGTGGCCCAGATTTGCAACATTCCGGAATACTCCGCTTCGTGCTCTACTGGCCGTCTGAATCTGGCGTCGCTAGTCAAATCTGGGTCCTTGAGGCGACGGCGAAACTGCCTCTTTCCTTAAGGCCACGGCGGTTTGGCCAAAGCGCTTCAGTCGCAGGTTTCCCATCTGCATAATGGAGCGTTATGGCCGTGCGTGCGCGAAATAAAGCTGGAGGCGGGCGGGTATTGGCAAATTCTCGTCGCCTAGGCAAAACGATGCCTAGTCTGGGTCACGAAGAGCGCCTATGGCGCCAACGAATCTTGGTCGTGGCCGGTGTTGATGAGGCCGGGGTTGGGCCGCTGGCAGGACCGGTGGTTGCGGGCGCAGTGATTTTTCGGCCCGAAGAGGCACACGTCGGGGTTCGCGACTCAAAGGAACTCAGCGCGAACCAACGAGGGCAACTCTACGAGTTAATTACCGAACGTGCACTTGCCACCGGTGTGGGTCTGGCCGAGGTGGAGGAGATCGACCGGCTCAACATATATCAAGCGACGCTGTTGGCGATGCGCCGCGCGGTCGAGGCTTTAGCTGTGAGGCCGCACCATTTGTTGGTGGACGGGCGCGGCCCTTCGCCGGTGGCTGAGATTGGTTGCACACGGTTGGTTGGAGGCGACCGCACGAGCGTGTCGATAGCCGCGGCGTCGATCCTGGCGAAGGTGACGCGCGACAGGATCCTGTGCGAGTACGAGGCGCGATACCCCGGCTACGGCTTTGCTCGTCATAAGGGATACGCGACAGCGCAACATCTGGAGGCGCTGCGGCGTTTGGGGGCCTCGCCCGTACATCGGACATCTTTCGTCCCAGTGGCCACGTTGAAGCTCGGCGGTCTGTTCACCAAGCCCTAGTGGCTGCGGTGTTACCAATGCGGCACCCATTGCTGAGGCGCCCTTTGGGAGCGGCGGGCCGACTGATACGGCATTGCGCCGTGATCAGCTGAGCCGCAAACCTGGCGGTGATAGGTTTCGCACCCGACATCTGTAATTTTCTCTTAAAGCAAGGCCGGGCAAATTGAGTTGCGCTTAGCGTTGGGTCTAAGATAGCGGTTGAGTCGTAGGCGCGGACGTTTGTTGCGACCGGCGGAGGTACCCAGTCGATGGCTCTCGAACGTGAAAAACATTTGGCCGAGCGCAGCCTTCTCACACTCTCTGAAGGCGAGCTGCTCGAATTGTATCGCTTGATGAGCCTGATTCGGCGTTTCGAGGATCGCGTCGCCGAGATGTACACCCGCGGAAAGATTACCGGCTTTTGCCATCTTTACGCGGGCGAGGAGGCAGTTGCGGTGGGTGCTATTCACGCGCTCTATGACAAAGACTATGTAATTTCCACTTATCGCGAGCATGGCCACTGCCTGGCCAAAGGCGCGTCACCCGATAAAGTGATGGCCGAGCTTTTCGGCAAGGCCACCGGCGTTTCCCATGGACGCGGCGGATCGATGCATCTGTTCGAGGGCGAACGGCGCTTCATGGGCGGTTACGCTATCGTTGGTGGCGGTCTGCCACTGGCGGCGGGCCTGGGGCTCTCGATTCATTACAAGGAAGAGCCGGAGATTGTCTGTTGTTTCTTCGGCGACGGCGCTCTGCCCCAAGGGGCTTTTCACGAGACCCTCAATCTGTGCTCGTTATGGAAATTGCCGGTGGTCTTTATCTGTGAAAACAACTTCTACGGCATGGGCACGTTGACCCAAAGAGCGATCTGCCGTCCCGAGCTTTACCGTTTCGCGGAACCCTACAATATGCCAGGGGTCAGAGTGGACGGCATGGAGGTGCTTGAGGTTTACTCGGCGGTGGTCGAGGCCGCGGCTCGGGCGCGAGAAGGTCACGGCCCTTCGCTTATCGAAGCGGTGACATATCGATTTCGTGGCCACTCGATGTCCGATCCCGGCGAGTATCGCTCCAAGCGAGAGGAGCGACTGTGGCAGGAACGCGATCCGATAAAGCGGTTTCGGCGTCGGCTGGGCGAGCGCAAAATCAGCAGCGCGGTTTTAGACCGTATCGACCGCGACGTTGACGCGATGGTGGATGACGCGGTGCGATTCGCCGACGAAAGTCCCGAGCCGCCGCTCAGCGATCTTGCTAAACACGTATACGTCGACTAACCAGAGTTAGGCATATGGCACAAATTTCGTACCGCGAGGCGCTTAATCAGGCGCTAAAAGAAGAGATGGACCGCGACGAGCGGGTCTTCATCATGGGCGAGGAGGTCGCCTACTTTGGCGGGGCCTTTAAAGTCACCGATGGCCTGCTCGCGATTTTTGGCGAGAAGCGAGTGCGTGACACGCCCATATCGGAACTGACTATAGTCGGCGCCGGCGTCGGAGCGGCGATGGGTGGTATAAGGCCGATTGTCGAACTGATGACGATCAACTTCGGGTTGCTCGCAATGGACCAGATCGTCAATCATGCGGCGAAGATTCACTACATGTTCGGCGGTCAAGCTAAGGTGCCGATGGTAATCCGCGCGCCCCAGGGCGGCGGCCATCAACTCGGAGCGCAACATAGCCAGAGTCTGGAGGCTTACTTCGTCCACTGCCCCGGAGTCAGAGTGGTGGTTCCGGCCACGCCCGCCGACGCCAAGGGGCTGCTCAAGACGGCGGTGCGCGACGATAATCCCGTGATTTTCCTCGAACATGAATCGCTTTACTCGGTAAAAGGGGAAGTGCCCGAAGAGGAGTTTCTAGTTCCCTTTGGTAAAGCGAACGTCGCGCGCAGCGGCTCGGACGTCACCATCGTGAGCTACTCGAAGTGCGTGTATGATGCGCTTAGAGCTGCCGAGGCGTTGGAGGAACAAGGCATCGACGCTGAAGTGATCGACCTGCGCACGCTCAATCCGCTCGATCTCGACACGGTGGTGGAATCGGTCAAAAAGACCGGCGCGGCGATAGTGGTTTATGAGGGCTGGCGCACCGGAGGGGCAGGCGCAGAGATTGCGTCGCAAATTTACGAGGCGGCCTTCGACAGCCTTGACGCGCCGGTTCAGCGCGTCGCCAGCATCGACATCCCGATGCCTTACAATCGACACTTGGAAGCGGCGGCTTTACCGCGCGTCGAAGACATACTTCGCGCTGTGGAGCACGTCGTATGAAAGGCGCCGCTTGAGCCGCGCCAAGCGCGGCGGAGGACAATCGGTGGACCAGCGAGGTTCGCGCTTCCCATTGGCAGGGGACGGCGCTGTGGGCGGCGGAAAAACGAGGTGGCGAATTCAGCGTCCCGCTGCACGCGAGCAGTTTGTATAAAGTCAATCGAGAGGGGCCGAATATGGCTGGCGAGATTACGATGCCCAAGCTCTCTGACACAATGGAGGAGGGCAAGATTCTTCATTGGCTCAAGCGTCCGGGGGATGTCGTGCATCGTGGCGACGCTCTGGCTGAAGTCGAAACCGACAAGGCCGACATGGTGCTCGAATCGTTCGAAGACGGCGTAATCACCGAGATAAAGCTTCAAGAAGGGGAAAGTGCTGCGGTCGGCACGGTAATCGCCTTGTTGGCCCCTGTCGGACAGACCGTAGAAAAGGCGACCCAGCCGTCGGCTCCCGCCGAAGAGGCCGCGGAGGCTCCTTTAAGGAGGGAAAGGCTCTCTCTCGTAGAGCCTGCGCGAGTCGCTCGCGAACCGAGCGAGCGGGGCGAGCAAGAGGCGGTGAACGGCGGGGCAATGACGAAGCCCATCGCTGGCGGTGAGTTTCCGGCCGACTACGAGCCCGAGGCGGAGGCCGCGATCGAATCCGAGCATGAGCCGGAAGAAGAAAGGGTTCGTGTACATGCGGCGTTGGGCGCGCGGCCGTCCGCGATGCCCAGCGTAATTATCGCGCCGCCACCGGAGCAGGAAGAAACGTCGGCGCCGAAAGCACGTATAGAGCCGACGGAGGAAAAAGCCGAGGCCAAGCCAGCACATCGGTATAAGGCGTCGCCGCTTGCGCGCCGCGCCGCCGAAGAGGCCGGAATTGACCTTGCCCACGTGCGGCCCACCGGCCCGGACGGACGTATCACCAAGCGGGACGTAGACAAGTTCCTGCGCGAGCAGCAGCTGTTTCGCCAACGCCGCCTCGTGGCCCCGCGCGAGGGTACGTTTGGCAGCCACGAAGAAATGTCCAAGATGCGCCAGACGATCGCGCAGCGGATGGCTGCTTCCAAGCGTGAGATTCCGCACTTCTATGTAACTGCGGAAATCGACATGGAAGAGGCCGTGCGGCTTAAGGAGTCGCTCGAAGCGGCCGAGCTTTTCGACGAGGATATAACGTACAACGATATCGTGGTTAAGGCTTGCGCGCTGGCACTGCTGCGCTATCCGCGCCTGAACGCCAGCTATGAGAACAGCGGTCTCACCATTCACCCGGACGTCAATATCGGTATCGCGGTGGCGATTGAAGATGGCTTGGTGGTGCCGGTGCTAAGGGAATGTCAACGGCTGTCGCTGCCGGAAATAGCGCGCGCCGCCCATCGGCTTGTCGCTAAAGCGTCCCAGGGCGGCTTCACCACCGCTGAGCTTTCCGGCGGCACGTTCACGATTTCGAACATGGGAATGCTCGGCGTCGAGCATTTTGCAGCTGTCATCAATCCACCACAGGCCGCGATTTTAGCTGTAAGCGCGATCAAAGAGCGTCCGCTGGTGCGAAAAGGCCAAATCGTGATCGGCAAAACCATGATGGTTACAATCTCGTGCGACCATCGTATTGTGGATGGTGTCGTTGCCGGGCGCTTTCTCCAGGAACTTAAGCGGTTTCTCGAAAATCCGGCCAGCTTACTGTTGCAATAAAATCACGCGTTCCGGTGCGCGGCGTCCTGATAGGACACTGAAACCCTCGAAGGCAGGCTTCAGTCGCGCCGCAACTGGTCTCGCCGACAGGTTGAAACAGGCTGGCCCGCGCGGTAAAGCCCGGTCTGCAGCAAGGGGCTGGCGCCTCGGTCGTGGACGGCACGCATGGACCTCAGGCGCGCACGAGTTCGTGCGATTTCAACTGATCGGCGCGACGCCAAGCGCGCGCTTGGGCGCTCCGGCGCGCCCGACGAGAAACCGGGGCGCTACGAATGTCGACAAGGAGGACCAGCAATTGTCTGCTCCCCGATATGACCTTGTTGTTGTCGGGTCCGGCATCGGCGGCTACGTGGCGGCGATACGCGCCAGCCAGCTCAAGATGAAGGTTGCCGTCGTGGAGCGCGACCGGATCGGCGGCGTTTGTCTCAACTGGGGCTGTATACCTTCAAAAGCTCTGCTCGATTCCGCCAAAGCGGTCGAGACAATTCGCACGGCTCCGAAGGAGCACGGAATCGAAGTGGGCGAGATTCGCGCCAATTTTTCCCGCGTCATCGCGCGCAGCCGCGAGGCGGCGGACAAGCTATCGCGCGGCGTGCGTTACTTGCTGAAAAAGAACAACGTGGACTTGATCGAAGCCAGCGCCCGCTTGACCGGACCCAACACCGTGGCGCTGAGCCGCTCCGACGGCAAACCTGCCGCCGTCGAAGTGCTTGAGGCGAAGTATATTCTTGTCGCGACCGGATCCACCGAGAAGCTTTTCGCGGGAATGAAGCTTGGCGACGGAATGGTGACAAGCCGCGAAGCTCTGGTCTTGGATCGCCTGCCGCGCAGTATCGTGATTATAGGCGCGGGTGCGGTCGGTCTCGAGTTCGGGTTCTTCTATCAAGCCTTCGGCACCCAGGTAACCGTCGTCGAGATGGTTAATCAGCTGCTGCCCGGTTTCGACGCCGAGGTGGCTGACGAACTGCGTCGCGCGTTTGCCAAGCGCGGCGTGCGGATGTTGTTGGGACACGCTTACCACTCGGCCGCGCGCGAGGGCGACGTTTGGAGCGTGACGGTCGAGGGAGAGGGCGAACGCACGACGCTGCAGGCGGACACCGTGCTGATCGCCGTGGGCCGCACGCCGCTCAGCGCGAATCTTGGCCTCGAGAAAGCGGGCGTCGAGATCGGCCAGGGCGGCTTTATCAAAATTGACGAGACGTTCCGAACGACCTGTCCCAGCATTTTCGCGATCGGCGACGTCGCCCGCCCGCCTCTGCTGGCGCATAAAGCGTCGGCTGAAGGCGTCGCCGCCGTCGAAATCATGGCTGGAGTGCGCAAGACGGGCGTTGATCTCACCTCGGTGCCTGCCTGCGTTTACTGCGATCCCGAGGTTGCTACCGTCGGGTTAACCGAAGCCCAGGCACGGGCTGCCGGGATGGACGTCACGTTAGGAAAATTTCCGTTCCGCGCCAACGGCAGATCTGTAGCGACCAACCAGACCGAGGGCTTCGTCAAGATGGTTGTGAGCAATCCGTACAAGGAAATCGTAGGATGCCAGATCATCGGACATGGTGCGACGGAACTTATTGCCGAAGTGACGCTGGGCAAGACGCTCGAAGCCACGGCTGTTGAATTCGGTAAAACCGTCCATCCGCATCCGACGGCATCTGAGTCCATCATGGAGGCCGCGCTGGCAGCCGAAGGCGAGGGAATAAATTTCTAGCATGACGTCCTCGCACTCTAGGTTTCCGACCGACGGTTAGGTTTGCGGGACGCTGGCAATGGCCAGGAAGCCGTCGGTTTTCGAGAGGCGGTTGATGAGTCATACTGGTATTAGGAGGCCCGCGTCAGGCGTGGTGAAAAACCGACCCACGCGAAGGTTGCCGGATGAAGTGGGTCTGAAGTGGCGCAGAGCGATGGTTTTGTAGCTGGCGAGTAAAGCGACGTCGCGCGCGCCCTGCCGGTGATGACCTCTATGGTATTGAGCGCGGGCTTTGTTGGCCTCGTTGATTATCCCGTTGCGTTGGCGCTGCAGGAGCGCTTGCTGGACCTGCGGTTTGCCGACGCTGTGAGCGATACGCTGTTACTGCTCGAGCATCCCCACGTCTTCACTCTGGGGCGAGGAGCATCTGAGGACGGTATCCTGGAGGTTTTGCCCGGCGTGTCGGTCTATCGAGTCTCGCGCGGCGGTCAAGCCACCTACCACGGCCCGGGACAACTCATCGGTTACCCGATAATCAAGTTGGAAGGCCAGGCGCGGGATGTCCACGCTTATCTGCGCTCCTTGGAGCGCGTGATAATCGGTGCGCTCCAGGATCACTCTGTGCAAGCCCAGCGCCGTGCCGGGTTGACGGGAGTGTGGGTGGGCGAGCGCAAGATCGCGTCGATCGGCGTAGGTATCCGCCGCTGGATTACAATGCACGGTTTTGCGGTTAACGTGAGCAACGACCTGCGCTTTTTTTCGTCGATTGTTCCGTGCGGAATATCAGGATGTCCGATGACGTCTGTAGCTGCGGAGGGCGGACGCGCGGCGCTGACGGAACCATTCAGCCTCACTGTCAGCGCGCACTTCGCGCGAGCGTTCGGCTACGACGCTGTCGGACCGCTGGACGCAACGGTACGGCGGCTCTTGGAAGAAGAATCATCGCGCGCCTGGCAGGCGACGGCCGCGATGCCGCCCGGCGCCTCTTCGACCCGGGCAGCCGCTGACCCGAAAGGCATGGCAAGGCGGCCATGATTGCGCGCAAACATCCCGAGTGGATCAAGGTGCGAGCGCCTGGTTCGCCGGAATACCTGCGCACCAAGGACTTAGTGCGCGAGTTGAATCTTCACACGGTGTGCGAAGAGGCGCGATGCCCGAATATCGGCGAATGCTTTTCGCATCGCACGGCGACGATAATGCTAATGGGCGACGTATGCACGCGCAATTGCCCGTATTGCGCGGTGGCGCACGGCAAGGTCAAACCGCTGGATCCGGCCGAGCCGTTGCGCGTAGCAGCCGCGGTAAAACGGCTGGGCCTATCCCATCTCGTGGTGACCTCGGTTGACCGGGACGATCTGGAAGACGGCGGCGCATCCCACTTCGCGGCAACCGCGCGCGCGGTAAAGGCATTAATGCCGACCACGCGGGTGGAAGTTCTGACGCCTGATTTCAAGGGCGTTCAGGAGAGTATCGAGATTGTAGTTAAAGCGCCTATAGACGTCTTTAATCACAATACCGAGACTGTACCGCGGCTCTATCGGACCGCGCGACCAGGAGGCAAGTACGACCGCGCGCTCGCCGTTCTGGAGCACGCCAAGCGCACCGCACGCGTCTATCGCGATGACGAAGTGCTCACGAAAAGCGGGCTGATGCTGGGTTTGGGAGAGTCGTTCGAGGAGCTGCTCGCCGTGCTGCAAGACCTGCGCGCGGTTGAATGCGATATCCTGACCCTCGGCCAATACTTGCGGCCCTCAGCCAACCATCTACCAGTCGCGCGCTACGTGACGCCCCAGGAGTTCACCGAACTCCGGCAAAGAGGACTGGAGATGGGCTTTCGCCACGTGGAGTCCGGGCCCCTGGTCAGAAGTTCGTATCATGCGTGGGAGCATGTAAGCTAGAGCCATTCTGAGCGCTGGTTTTCGAGTCTTGCGAAGCGGGAGCCAGCTGCTGGTTTTCGTCGTGACGAAGTTCGGGGTGCAGCGCCTCGCGCAGCAGGCGTTCGCGATGCTGTAGGTACGCGTCCTGCACCGCTCCGTAGAGGTCAACGGAGTAGCGGTCGGCGTCTTCGAAAAGGTCCAGATGCAACGATTCGTAGTTCACCGACCGGACGGCGATAACGCCGCTGAAGACATAAACCACCTGCACGATGCTTAGAAAGTAATCAATCGGATTCATCGCGCCGTCGACCACGTATCCAAAGCCATCTCTCAGGTCAAAGGGACCGAAAATGGGCACCATTAAATACGGTCCCATGCCGACACCGTAATATCCCAAAGTCAAGCCGAAGTCCTGCGGATGCTCCTTGAGTCCAAACCATGCGTCGGCAGGATCAAAGAAGCCAGCGACGCCGACGGTGGTGTTAATCAGGAAACGCGCGGCCTCCTCGCTTGCAAAGAGAAGCTTGAGCTGGAACAGGTTGTTGGCGAAACGCGGAATAACGTTAACGTTGTCGAAAAAGCGGGCCAGCGCCTTTCGTACGGGCGTCGGAGCGACCCGATTCCATCCGGTTGCTATGGGACGGGTGACCCAGCGATCTAACGCCATGTTGAATTTGAAAAACTCCTCGTTCATCGGGGCAAGAGGGTCGCGGTAGGCCATGCTGGCCTCTTGCTCGCTGATGTCCTTTGGCGCCAAAGACAGGCCGCCTGAGGTTTGAGCCGCAACCCGCGCCGGCGCCATAACGGCTGCGAGCAAACAGGCCAACGGCAGGAGCGCCCCGAGGCCCGCAGTGGTGCGTCGCCGGCGGCGCGAAATAACCTCGCGCGGTTGGTTCACGCCCGCGCGTCCGTGTATTAGGAACTCGTCTAGCTGGGAAGGCTGCACGCTTTAAACATCCGCTTGAAGAGATTTTTGTTGGCGTCTGGCCGATTACTTGCCGGCCTGGAGTGAATCAAGCTGTTCGACCTTATTCTTGATCATCTCCACGAGTTTTGGGTAGCCGTCGCGGTTGATAACGCGGTTAAATTGGGTGCGGTAATTGGAAATCAAGCTGATGCCGTCGACCAGGACGTCATATACTTTCCAATCACCGTCTTGAAGCTGCAGCCGGTAGTTCACGCTTATGGGATCGTGGCCTGCCTGCATTAGCCTGGTGTTAACCTGGGCGTACCCGGGACCGTCCTGGAAACTACGGACATATTCGACCGTCTCGCCCGAATAGCTTGCGGCTTTGCCGATGTAGGTATCTTCCATCAGTCTGGTGAAAAGTGTAACGAATTGAGTTTGTTCCGCCGCCGGTAGCGACCGCCAGTGCACGCCTAGGGCCGAACGGGCCATCGCGCGGAAATCCAGGTGACTTTCGACTACCGTACGCAGACGGGCACGTAGTTCCCTGGGCGAATTCCTATAAGCTGGATTGCGCAATACCTGTAATACTTGGTCGATGGTGGCCTTCACCTCAGCCATCGGGTCGGGAACAGCTCGGGCCGGCTGCGGTGTGGCAAGGCCTAGCAGAGCAAGCAATGCCAAAAAGGCGGCTGACGCGCTTGCGATTCGTCGAGGCGATACCGCGCGCCGGCGCCACGGCGAAACGTCGTCGCTCCCACGCATGGCGACTCGAGCGGGGGAAAAAATACTCGCGAAGTACTCCATAGTTAGCTTTTCTCCGAACCACACCCGCGGCAACGGCTGCGAATCGCGTCCGGCACAAAGGTCTGGCGAATAAGCTCTGGTCTAGCGTTCTTTGAGCGTCTAGTCTACGGTGCTGGCGACGGTCAGCCTTAAATTCGCGCTAGGCAAACGTCGTGACATCATCGAGGCGCACTCCCGTGCGACAGCCTTTGGCGAACGCGTTTTTTTCAGGTTGTTGGCGAGCGTCTACTTTCGCGTTTGCTGTCTACTCCTTGGCCTTGCTACCGCTCGAGCCGATATTGTTGATTAGCTGGCCTATAGCGTCTTCCAAGACAAACGACGACTCCGTTTGTCTAATCGTGTCTCCGTTAGACAGGAGCTTATCACTGGGGCCTAGCGAGATCGCCACGTATTTGTCGCCGATAATACCACGGCTCCTCACTGACGCCACAGCATCGCGGTCCACCTTGGTTCCGTCTCTAAGCCACATTGTGACTCTGGCGCGTCCGTTAACCAATGATAAATTGGTCACGCGGCCAACGTCGACGCCCGCGATCTCAACCGCGTCGCCGCTCTTAACTCCGCTTATATTGTCGAAGTCGGCGTAAAGCCGGTATCCAGACGGGGAAAATATTTGCACGTTGCCCAAGCTTACGGAAAGGTAAACCAAGGCGATGATCCCAACCAGAACGAACGATCCGACGATGAATTGCGTTGTGCGGTTAACGTACATAACTGCTCACATAGCGAGCGCGTTAGAGCCCGCTTGAAGTCCTTCCTCGTCGATTTCCTCCCCGGCCAGGAAACTCTTGAACACCGGATCATTGGCGGAAAGTATTTCCTGAACTGTGCCGAAAAGCCTCGTCCGACCCTTGTAAAGAAAGGCGACACGGTCGGAGATCTCGAAAACTTGCGGCACGTCATGACTCACCAAAACGGCGCTCAGGCCGAAACGCTGTTGCGTCCGCCGTATCAAATGATGGATTGCTCCGGCGCGGGTTGGGTCTAGTCCGGTAGTCGGTTCGTCCAGAAGCAGTATCTCCGGCTCGCGGATCAACGCCCGCGCCAGGGCGGCACGCTTTTGCATCCCACCGCTTATTTCCGATGGAAATTTATTTCCCGCGCCCTCCAGCCCCACGGCTGCCAGCTTTTCCTGAACCCGTTGGGCTATCTCTTGCCTGCTTAAGTTGGTTTTCTCCACCAAGGGAAAGGCCACGTTCTCGGCTACGGTCATGGAGTCAAAGAGCGCACCAGCCTGGAAGAGCATCCCGAATTTGTCGCGGACACGGTTGAGTTCGCTACTCCCCATTTGCGTCACGTCTTCGCCGTCGACAATAATAGCTCCGCAATTCGGGCGCAGAAGAAAATTCAGATGCTTTAGGAGCACTGTCTTGCCGCATCCGCTAGGTCCCACGACCGTCGTGATTTTTCCGTGCGGGCACGCAAAACTAACGTGATCGAGCACGATTTGCGCGCCGAAACGGCGCGTTAAATCGCGAATCTCGATAGCAACCGCCGAACCGTCTTGCGCTGGGCTAGTCATAATTCTCGCGAAATTCTCTTCGCCGGCTATACTAATTTTGCTTGCCATCCAACCTGGAACGCTTGTGACCACTCGCTTCTACAGTTGCACGCTCCGGCCGGTGACGGCTGCTTGCGATCTCACAGCAGGACCGAAGTCAGGAAATAGTCCCACAGCAAAACCAGCACGCTCGACAGCACGACGGCCTCGGTCGTCGCTCGGCTGATTCCAGTGGCCATGCGCTCCGCATGATAACCCTTGTAGCAGCATACCCAGGTGACGGCGAGACCGAATACCAGGGCCTTGTAAAAGCCGCTCGCCACATCATGCGGCGTGAGGTTGTCGACGATTCCGCGGAAATAGCTTCCTGGCGGTACCCCCATCAAACCAACCCCGATCGCATACCCCCCGAAAATCCCTACCACGTCGAAAATCGCCGTAAGTAATGGAAAACTAATCAAGCCCGCGAGGATACGCGGCGACACGAGGTATTGCACCGGGTCAATCGCCATTACGCTTAGCGCGTCGACCTGCTCGGTCACCTGCATCGAGCCCAGTTCCGCAGCCATTGCGGAGCCGGCACGAGCCGTGATCATCAGCGCCGACAGCACCGGTCCCAACTCGCGCACCAGCACCAGCGCGACGACCGTCCCGAGCGCGGTCTCGGACCCGAACCGATGCAACGTATTATAGCCTTGCAGGCCGAGCACCATCCCAGTTGCCCAGCCAATAAGTGTGATGAGAAAGATCGAATCCGCACCAATCAGCCGAAGTTGGCGCACCACCAACCTCGGTTTGTAAGGCGGGGAGAGGGCATTGAACAGCGCGCTAATGAAAAAGAGACCGAAACGGCCCAATGCAGCCACGTTTTCGATCGCTTGTGCGCCAAGCCATCGGACCGGCTCCGTTATCCAGTACATAAGGAGTTTTAGGCTGGGCGACCCCCGCATGCCACTAGGATTGTTCAGGTTCGAATTGGCCTCGTTGCGAGGGGGAACTGACCATGTCCGTCCACGCAAGCTGCACAGGGCCTTATGCCCGTGCCGCCGACCTTCACCACCACCGGCCCCGGCCACCCCGGCTATTCTCGACTTAAAACATCTCCCACTGTAGTTAGAGATCGCAGACTTGCGCCTAACTGACGGATGGCCGCCTCAACAACTTAGCCCTCGAGACCAGCTCGATTCAAGCACGAGTCAGGCCCAGTCTAGCAAGTTCACGGAAAGTGTGCGTATCACTAGCAACTTCGGCGAAGGCTACGACATCATGAAAGAAGTCCAGGTCCAGCGCCGGGCGCATCAGGTGCAGAACCCGCTCGCGAACGCCCGATAGACGGCATTCGTCAAGATGGCGCGCCATGCTGCGCGGACCGAAGCGGGTCGGGATGATTGCCCCAGGTTGGCGCAGAATGACGTTGGTGCCGACGCGCTCGTGCGAGGGGACCAGGATTACGGCCGGCTGGCCGTCGTTGGGCGCCGCGTCAAATACGGCATCGATATCCTCCGGGCGCGTCAATGGAATGTCGGACAGCACGGTGCAGATCGTGACGGCGCCGGCCGCCGTCAGGTGGGACGTAGCAAATCTGACGGCCGCATTAAGGCCATGCGGGAAACGTTCGTCAACGACAATCGCACCGGCATCCTTGGCCAGACCCAACAGCTGACGGTCGGAGGAAACGACCGCAACCCTGTCGGCGCGACTCGCCGCCGTGGCTGCCGCGAGGACATCCAGGAACATCGCACGCGCCAATTGCTGACGATGCTCCGCGGAAAAGCCGGGGCTAAGACGCTTCTTAGCCAGGACAACTTCTTTTGCTGGAATCAGGACGACGCGCACCAG
Source organism: Deltaproteobacteria bacterium (assembly GCA_021801125.1). Taxonomy (GTDB): domain Bacteria; phylum Desulfobacterota; class Binatia; order Binatales; family Binataceae; genus JAJYYI01. The sequence continues at coordinate 30,812 of JAJYYI010000002.1, forward strand.
ACCTGTTATAGCCCAGTCTGGCGGCGCGACCAATGGCGCCGGACGGAATCTTTAACGCTAGTCTGGCAGAAGAGAGCGCGGTCGTGTAGCCTTCGGCGAACGCGTCTCCGTAAATTACCGGCGTTGGCGGCGCCGGTGAGACTTGACTTTCGCGCGCCGGGCCAGACGATAAAAACTAGAGGGCGAGAAGCCTCGCCTTCGGGTTCAGGTGGCACCCACGGGCCGTTCGCTCGTTTGGAGCTGTTTGGTTTGCTGCAGTAGGAGCGCGCGATAGATTTTGGCCAAAGGCCGAGGGCGCATCGAATTATCGTGCTTAGCGGTTGCTTTAACGGCTTGCGCCCCGCGGTGAAGTTGCTCGTCTTTTTTGCCACGGTCTTTGCAACGGTGGAGGCCAGCGCCGCATTGGCCCGACGCGCGTCGCTCCGCCGCGCGCTACAATCGCGTTGCGAGGCGAACGCACAGTGTCTCGAAATTGCTCAAGCGCTTGCGCCACCTCCGTTGCCGACTGCGATGCCGCAGAATCGGCAAGCTCCGCAGGCGCAGGAGCCGGCGCCCGCAGATACACCGCCGGCGATGGGAAATCCGTACCGATGGTACGCGGCGCCGCGAGTGACGCCGTTGCAGCCGCTCACGCCCGTACCGATGATAACGCCGCGCTTCTGACGCCGGCTTGCGGTCGCGGCGTGAGCGACGCCAGCGGTGATGGCGCGCAACGGCCGTTGGATCGTTGTGTGTGACTTCCGCGAAGAGCTACGCTCGTACGGGCTCGGCCGTCGCAGCCGTCAGCGTATGTCATAAAGCTTGACTGGAATCGCGGTCACGTCCAAAGTTTGAAAAGAACCGCATTGATAGGCGCACCGTCAACTCCGCGCGCCGAGCGTCAGCGAGAATAGCTTGGTAGGTTTGTGTTGCAGAGGCGCAATCGTACCGAGGAATAAAGATGAGGCAGAAAAGTTTAGCAGGGAAGATTCTACCGCTTAGCAGAATTGCGGGGGCGCTGGCGGCGGCGATAATCATGGGGTTTGCGGGTGGATGCCGGCGAAATAGCGTGGAAAGCTATCTGGAAGCCGGACGAACGGCGTTGCAGCACGACCACCTAACCCAGGCGGAACAGGACTTCGTGGCCGCGCAAAAGCTGTCGCCCTCCGACGCGCGGGTTCATCTTGCGCTCGGCGATCTGTACCTGCTCAAGCATAACACTGACGGCGCGCGCCAAGAGTTCCTTCGCGCGATTGAACTCGAACCGAAAAATCTTCCGGCGCGGCTCAAGCTCGGGCGCCTGTTGGCTCAAATGTCGCGTCCGGGGCTGGCGCAAGAGCAATATCTAGCCGTGCTCGCTTTCGACCCGGCAAATGTGGAAGCGCATTTCGGGCTCGCCGAAAGCTACCGCAGCCAAGGCCTGAACGGCACAGCAGAGCGAGAGTTGCGCACGGTGATTGGTTTGGCCCCCAAAGACGCGCGCGCGCACTACGCTCTGGCTACGCTGCTCGCCAGGGAACCCGGACGTCAGCCGGAGGCGCAGGCCGAGTTTGCCGCGGTACGCGCGCTTGACCCGAATCTACTGCCGCCCACCGCGGTCGTGACGGAAGCGCCCGCGGCTCCCGCTGCGGCCAGCACGCCAGCGCTGGCGAAGGTCGCAAGCGTCGCTGAAGAGGTGAAAGGCGTCAAGCCGCGGCGATTTTTGCTCTCCCATGATTCACCGGTCTATCACGAAGCTAAATCCGGCAGTCAGGTCGTCGCCCAAGTTCATCGCGGCAAGTACGTGATGGTCACCGGGATCGGCGACAAATGGTTGCGGATTAGGATGCGCAGCGGCCTGGTTGGCTTTATTCCGACTACTGCGGTCGAGTGACTTCCCGCCGCGACCTCCTGAGTCACGACGGCCGGGACCCGTCTTGCCGCGCTCTTATACCGAAGTTTCGGGCTTCCGAATGGCCGCCGCTCTCTGAGAGAGGCATGCGGCGCGTGGTGAGCGGAGTGTCTCAAACTAATCGTTCGGTACGGGCGCTATAAGCTCGCTAATTGACAGGGCGGGTTGCGTGCTATAATTTCTCCCAGTCAATAAGGTCATGTTTGCAATTGTAAAGACAGGTGGCAAACAGTATCGCGTTGCAGTCGGCTCGCAGGTTACCGTCGAGCGGATCGCTGCGGACGTTGGCGCCGAGGTGTCGTTGGACGAAGTCTTGGCGATCGACGAGGACGGTCAGAGTCAGCTCGGCAAGCCGACCATCGCTGGGGCCGAAGTGCGGGCCAAGGTCGTGGCTCAGCCGAGAGGCGCTAAAGTTATCGTCTTCAAAAAGAAGCGTCGCAAGAACTACCGGCGCAAGCGCGGCCATCGCCAGGAGCTAACGGTTCTAAAAATTACGGAGATTCGCTGTGGCGCATAAAAAAGGACAGGGTTCAACGCGCAACGGGCGCGACAGCGCTGGCCAGCGGCGTGGAATTAAGCGCTACGGCGGTCAAGTCGTCAAGGCCGGAAATATTTTGGTTCGTCAGCTTGGGACCAAAATTCGCCCCGGCGAAAACGTCGGCATGGGTCGGGATTTCACTTTGTATGCCCTGGTCTCAGGCGTCGTAAACTATCGAAACCGTGGCGGCGGGCGCAAGGAGGCCTACGTCGAGGCAATCCCTGAGCCATCTGACGGCGCGACTCTGGGCTAGCGCCGCAACCGGGCGCATCTCGACTTTTCCAGCAATATCGTCACAGCACGCCCTTGCCGGCTTGCTGCCCTCTTTCGCCACCTCTCCTTGTTGCCGACCATAGGCGGACGCCGTGGGTCTCGCGGCACCCACCCGGTGTTGAAGGCACCGGCTGGCTCAATTGTTATAATACAACTGGTCATTTTGTATGCGCTTCGTGGACGAAGCCGAGGTTTTCGTGCACGCCGGACGCGGCGGAGATGGCGCGATCGCCTTTTTGCGTGAAAAGTATCGTCCCTTTGGTGGTCCGGCGGGAGGCGATGGCGGACGAGGCGGCGACGTTATCTTTGAGGCTGACGAGAGCTGTGCAACACTGCTTGATTTTTTGCGCCGGCCTCGACTTGCGGCTAAGAACGGCACAAGCGGTCGCGGCAAGGACCAGAACGGAAGAGCGGGTGATGACCTCGTGGTCAAAGTGCCCGTAGGCACAGTCGTTACCGACGCGGAGAGCGGAACGGTTGTCGCAGACCTCACGGTGGCTGGAGAGCGCGTGGTGGTTGCGCGGGGAGGACGTGGCGGCTTGGGCAACTGCCATTTCGTGTCTTCCACGTCACGGGCGCCGCGTATCGCCACCCCGGGCGTCGCGGGTGAGCAGAAACAGCTGCGGCTTGAACTCAGGCTCATCGCGCAAGTCGGGCTCGCCGGGATGCCCAATGCCGGCAAGTCAACTCTTCTCGGTGCGCTCACCGGTGCGCGACCCAAGGTCGCGCCTTACCCCTTCACCACTGTGGTGCCAAACCTTGGCTGCGTACGGTCGGCCGATGACGTGAATTTTGCTATCGCGGATGTTCCCGGATTGATTCATGGCGCTCATCTTGGGCATGGGCTCGGGATCAGATTTCTGCGCCACCTGCGGCGCACTCGGCTTTTGGTGTTCGTGATCGACCTGAGCGGGGATGTGATACGCGATCTGGGGGTTTTAAGAGACGAGATTGAGGCGTTTGATCCGGAACTCCTCTCGCGACCGTTGATTATTGCTCTCAACAAGATGGACCTGCTTTCGGAGCAGGCTTTGGCGGCAAGGGTCAAACAGGTGAGTCTTCATACTCAAGCTCAAACGTACGCAATCTCGGCCCGCAACGGGCAAGGTCTTGAGCCGCTGCTGGCGGCAATTTTGCGCGAACTGCGCCGAGCGTCGAGCAACGATGTCGCAGTTAGCGCATAAGGCAAGGCTTTTTCCTCATCTGCGGCGGTTCGTGTTGAAGGTAGGCAGCGGCGTCCTCGCCGGCAACGGCGAATTGCGGCGCGAGGTGATCACGCGGATCGCCGAGCAAGCCAACGCGCAGGCGGCCCTTGGCAGAGCGGCGATCGTGGTGACGTCCGGGGCGGTGGCCGCGGGACGGCTTCGCCTGCGTAATTGGGCGGACAAGTCCATCGCAGCGCGCCAGGCGGCCGCCGCGGTAGGCCAGATCGAGCTGATGCGGATTTACGTCGAGGAGTTCGCTCGTTTCGGGCTCCCGGTCGCGCAACTTTTGCTCACCCATCAGGATTTGGCCGAGACGCGCCGGCGCGAGAACGCGCGCCATACCCTCAACACACTGCTTAAGCGCGGCGTCGTTCCTATCATCAATGAAAACGACACCGTCGCGGTCGACGAAATCCGCTTCGGCGACAACGATCATCTTTCTGCCCTTGTTACGGTGCTGGCCCAGGCCAATCTGCTGGTCATGCTCAGCGACGTCCCGGGAGTGCTCACTGGAGACCCGCGTCGCCGGCGCGACACGCGGCGGATTCCGTTGATCACCGACGGGTATGGCGAGATCAAGGGGGTGGTAGCCGACGGCGCGGGCCCCATGGGCAGCGGTGGGATGGCGTCCAAGCTCAAGGCGGCGCGCGAGGTCACACGGGCCGGCGCGGCCGTGATAATTACCTCAGGGATCGAGCCCGAAAGTTTGGCGGACGCGCTCGACCCAGGCCGCGAAACCGGCACATTGTTTATGCCTACGGATGCGCGGCTTCGGGCGCGCAAACATTGGATTGCTTACGCGCTCAAGCCCGCCGGTTGGCTGCGGCTCGACCAGGGAGCGGCGCAAGCGGTACGCGCGAACGGAAAGAGCCTGCTTCCGTCGGGAATCAAGGAGGTGCGCGGCGAGTTTTCAAGCGGCGATTGCGTGACCTTGGCTGACGAGGACGGGGTTGAAATCGGCCGCGGTTTGGTCAACTATCCCTCGGCGCATGTTCTCAAGCTTAAGGGTCGGCGCTCAAGCGAAATTTTGCGGCTTCTCGGCTACAAGGTTTCCGACGAAGTCGTCCATCGCGATAACATGGCATTGCTCAAGAACCCTTAACGGGCCGGAAGAATGGGGATAGGGCTGGAAAACGAACTGGAAAAGCTGCTGCGCGGCGCGCGGCAGGCGGCACGGACCCTCGCCCGATCGCGCAGCGCGGAAAAAAATCGGGCCCTGCGTCTGTTGGCCGATGCCTTACGGGACAACGCCGACGAAATCCTCGCTGCAAACCGGAATGACTACGAGGGCGCCGCCATGCGCGGTCGAAGCGACGCCTTTCTCGACCGGCTCAAGCTCGATTTGGCGCGCGTTGAAAAGATCGCGGTGAGCGTGGAGCAGATTGAAGCACTGCCCGACCCGGTGAGTGAGGTGATCGCCGGATGGCGGCGGCCAAACGGCCTTGAGATCACTCAGGTTCGCGTGCCGATCGGTGTTATCGCCGTCATTTACGAGTCGCGACCGAACGTAACCATTGAGGCGGCCTGCTTGGGCTTCAAGGCCGGCAATGCGGTCGTACTGCGCGGCGGAAGCGACGCTCTACAGACGAACCGCGTGTTGGCGGGATTGGTCGCCCGGTCTCTGGCTGGGGCGGGTCTCCCGCCCCAGGCGGCGGTCTTCGTTGACCAGGGCGATCATGATGCGATTCAGGTTTTGAAGCGGCGCACGGATCTGCTGGACTTGATTGTCCCGCGCGGCGGCGGCGAGTTGAAGCGAGCGCTCGATGGCTCGGCAGTGCCGGTTCTACCCCATTTCGAAGGCATTTGCCACGTCTATGTCGACCGCGCCGCCGACCTGCAAATGGGGCAGGAAATATGCGTCAACGCAAAGTGCAGTCGGCCGGGCGTCTGCAACGCAATGGAAAACCTGCTGGTGCATAGCGAGGTGGCGCCACGCTTTCTCGGTCCGCTAGCTAAGCAATTGACCACTCGAGGTGTGGAAATTCGCGGATGCGAGCGCACTTGCCGCTTGCTTCCCGAGGCCGTTGCCGCCGTTGATCAAGACTGGGATACGGAATATCTCGACCTTATACTCGCGGTTAAGGTGGTTGACGATCTAGAGGAGGCGTTAGCATTCATTGCACGCCATGGTTCAGGGCTGGCCGACGCGATCGTCACTAGCGACCTGGTTGCCGCCAGGCGCTTTACCGAGGAGGTTGACTCCGCGACCGTGTACGTCAATGCTTCGACGCGATTTACCGACGGCTTCGAATTCGGCTTCGGGGCTGAGACGGGTATCTCGACCAATCGCTTGCACGCGAGAGGACCGATGGGATTGCGCGAATTAACGACGTACAAGTACGTCATATTCGGCGACGGCCAGGTACGCGAGTGACCTCGCGGGCGGCCCTCAATCGGTGAAGCCGATGAGAATAGGCTTATACGGAGGAACGTTCAACCCGATTCATATGGGGCACTTACGGGCGGCCGAAGAGGTGCGCGAGGCCATGGGCCTGGACCTTGTGTACTTCATTCCGGCGGGGACCCCGCCGCATAAGGTCGATGGTGAGCTCGCTCTAGCTGAGCACCGCCTCGAGATGGTCCGGCTTGCCACGAAAAATAACCCATATTTCATGATTTCCGACTTCGAGGTAAGGCGCGCGGAGCGTAGCTATACGATAGACACCCTGCGGTTTTTTCTGTCGAGCCTGCGCCAACGTACTGAATGGTTCCTGATGATGGGGATCGACGCGTTCGCCGAGTTGGATACGTGGAAGGCGGCTGATGAATTGACGACCCTATGCAACCTGGTGGTTCACACCCGTGACAGCGGGGACAACCTCGGAGTGTCGGAGAATGCGTTGGGCAGTATAAAGCGCTTTCAATATACAAAGGCGGACGACCATTACACCAACCCGAATGGGCGCGAGCTGTATCTGGTCAAAACGACCTACATCCCGGTTTCGGCAACGGCGATTCGCCGGGCAGCGCGACTGGGAAGGTCTATTCGCTACCTTGTACCGCTGGAGGTGGCCGACTATATCTCGCGCCAGCGTTTATATCGTAGGGAGGTGACCGATCGAGACCAGCGGTGAATGCCCTTGACAAAACACTGGCGATCGTCGAGGCGGCGCTAGAGAAGAAATCCTACGACCTGGTTGTCCTGCGAATTGAACATTTGGCCACGATCGCTGATTATTTCGTGATCATGAGCGGTCGCTCAGCCGTTCAAGTCGCAGCGATCGCGCAGGGAATCGAAGATCGCTTGCGCAACATGGGTGTCGCCCCCCTGTCGGTCGAGGGCTTGGGACCGGCGCGCTGGGTAGTGCTCGATTACGGTGACGTGGTGCTCCACATTTTCTACGAACCCGTGCGGGAGTTGTACCGCTTGGAGAGCATCTGGAGCGACGCCGCCAACGTCACTTTGCCAGAGCCGCTGCGCTCGCAAGCGGCCCAGTTGCGCTTGCGCGAACATTCGTAAGGACCCGATCCGTCCGGCACCGGTCGCGTTGCCGCGTGTCGGACAGCTAGCGCTCGCGAAACGGTGATTCGCCCCCTAACGCGGCACGGGGGTGCAACACGTAGACGCCGGCTCGCGCTCCCAGGATATGTACGGGAAAGCTGCGGAGCCGCCTGAATTTCATCCTATCGATCAGCCGCGCCATGAGACGGGTCTCGCCGGTGAGGATCACGAGCAGGCCGTCAGGCTTGACCACTCGCGCGAATTCGGCAAATAACCGCGGATAAAGCGCCCTGTTTTGCTCGCGGTCGCCAAGTTTTTTACCCCAGGGCAGGTTAGTAATCAGCTTGTCGACGCAATGGTCACGCAGGGGCAGGGCGCCCGCGTCCCATTGGACCAGTTGCCACGGTTTATGGCGCGAGCCCAGGTTTGTCCGCGTCGCATCAACAGCGTGGGCGCTGATATCCGCGCCGAGCAAAAGCTTGTGCGGTGCGAGATGTGCGCGTTCGACCAGGATCGTGCCGGTGCCGCAAAGCGGATCCATCACGATATCGTGCGGCCGCGGTTGCGAGAGCCAGGCGAGGGCCGCGGCGACCGAGGGGCGCAGCGACGCAGGTCGATGGCTCAACTGGTACTCGCGATGACGCTGATAGCGGTCGCTCAAGCGCAGGGCAAGGAATAGTTCCTGGTCGATAAGCGTCGCCCAGATTTCGACCGCGTCCCCTTGCTCGTCGGCGAGGCGCCAGCGATGGTCCGCACGTTCTAGAACGCCTCGTTCAACGGCGCGTCCCAGCTCGCTGCGCCGAAAGGGATGCTCCCCCGCAACCCGCGTGACGACGCGGAAATCGAGGGTGCGCTTGCCTTTCGACGCACGCTGTAGAAGGGCACGCTCTCTCAAGGCGTCGGCCATCAATGGCGTCAGCCGCGCCGCGGCACGCGTCTGGTCCAGCGTCTGGCGCGGGTCACGGACGCGACGGTAGGCGACCAGCGAGAAAACGTCCTCGGCCGTGCGCAGGCGGCTCCAGTGAGGGGACTCGGTTGCGGCGAATAGGATAACGCTGTTGCGCCCGGGGACCGTGCGCCGCCCGAGCAGGCGAAGTCCTTGCGCGACCGCCGAAAGCTCGCGCTCGGCGACTGCCTCCAGGCCGGGCTGGGTATGGAGGAGAAACGTACCCGGGGTCGCGTGTATCGCCTCGCCGCGCTCAACGTCAGCCCGAGACCTTTTGCCCTCGAGGTCGCGAGGCCTATTCTGACGCGGCATCGCGCCGCCACGGATGCTCAAGTGCTTTCCCGAACCCGCAGGCGCCCTACACCTGCGGGCTCATCTGGACCGACGGCTTTGTGCGCCGCCCGCCGAATCTGTGGAGAGCGGGCCGGCTAAAATCACTTGGCGCGGGCCAGATACTCGCGCGTTTCGGTGTTGATGGTGATGAGTTCGCCCTCGGTAATGAAATGCGGAACTTGCACCACTAAACCGGTCTCCATCGTAGCCGGCTTGAGCGTGTTGGTCGCTGAGGCGGACTTAAGCCCGGGAGCGGTGTCAACGACCTTGAGATTAACGGTCTTGGGCAGCGTTACGCTAATCGGGTTGTTGTCGTGAAATTCAACCTCGACCTTGAGGTTCGGAGCTAGAAACGGCGCGGCGTCACCTACCAGTTCACCGGGGATTGTGACTTGGTCATAGGTCTCGGTGTTCATAAAATGGAAATTGTCCCCTTCTTGATAAAGGAATTCCATCTCAGCCTGGTCGAGAATTACCCGCTCGACGCGATCTTCCGAACGAAAGCGCGTTTCAGTCTGGGAACCGGTGCGAAGATTGCGCAGCTTAGTCTGGACCATGCCGCGCCAGTTGCCCGGGGTGATATGAAGTACCGTCATCACCCGCCAAAGCTCGTTGTTGTTTTCGATTACGATCCCCGGTCGAAGTTGCGTTGCTTGAATCAGCATCTTTGGTCACTCAGTCTCGAGAATTTCTCCATGAATTCGGACCCGTCGCCGTTCGGCCAGGATCGCCCCCGTGCCGGCAACTCTGCACTGGGCGCATCAGCATCCGCGCCCTGACGAGCAGTGCTGTACGCGATCCGTATTACCGGTTGATTTTACCACAGGAGGTGCCGAGCGCCGAACACGCGGAAGCTTTGAGAGCCGCAGCCCGGTGACGGAACCTTCGTCACTTCGCGGAAAAAAGGGGCATCACACCTGGGCGCCGAGCTCGCCGTGGAGGGAGAACGCGATAATAAGGGAACCGCGATCTACGCCTTCCTTCCAAAGCGTTGCGATAGCGAATTTCGTCACGGGAAGGCGCGCTCGCACAAGAGCGAGCGCCCACTTTGCGCGGGGTAGCTTCAGTCGCAATCCGCCATACCGGCCGAACCTATTGAGCGCGTTGTTGCTTGTACCGCTCAGTTACAGCCTTGATCTGACGAGATAGTTTGAGGAAAATTTCGCCCTCGTCGTAAATGAACAGCAAGAGCGCGCCGGCCGCCCCGATCACCAATCCCACTATAAAGGCACCCATAGGTGTCAGCCTCCGACTGCTATATGTTCCGTATAGCACAGCCAGCCGGACGCCCATAGACCCTGAAGCTCAGTGACGGTCCATTTGTGTTTGCGAACCGTCAGCGAGTTGAGGGGTTGGTGTCGCCGGAATAAGATAAAATAATCTCTCTTCATCGAGCGTCGGGTTTGAGTTCTCAGGTGAGTATGACAGTAGGCTCTGCGGGTGCTGGAATTCCTGCGTCGCCAGCACAAAACCCGTCTATGGCCGAACAGTACACGGCGGCGATAGGCGGTGTCGCCTTTCGTAGGATGCCCGAACGGCTCCTGGTTAACGTCGTCGGCGACGACCGCGTGGAATTTATGCAAGGGATGTCGAGCCAGAATATAAAGGCCTTGCAGCCAGGGATGGTCAGCTATGGACTCGTTCTAACCGAACGTGCCCATGTTGTTGCCGACTTTTACGTTTACGCGCGAGAGCGCGACCTCGTGCTGGAAGTCGACCGCAAACTCTGGCCGAGAGCGAAGCAACAGCTTGAAAAGCTAATTGTCGCGGATGATGTCGAGCTGCTTGAGGACGAAGAGACGGGCGTCCTCGAGATTCTGGGGCCGTCCGCGGAATTTGCGATTGCGGATGCGCTCTCGGATTTTCTTACGACGCCTCAGCCGGGCTATTACGTGGCGGCCGAAAAGTTGACGGTAGCCTGCTTTGAGCGGCGAGGATGCCGGAGTTTTACGGCTGTCGGCGGGAGCGCCGCATTGACCAACCTTGTCGCCAGGCTGACCCGGGACGGCGCTGCGACGCCGGCGTTCGAGGTGACGGCGGAGGCGCTTGATATCGTGCGGATCGAGAATGGCGTCCCATGTGTCGGGCTTGACACGGACGTCAAGACGATCGCGCTGGAAGCGCGACTCGAGCCGGGGATTTCGTTTGGCAAAGGCTGTTATTTAGGGCAAGAGACGATCGAACGGATAAGCGCGCATGGGCAACTAAAAAAGCGGCTGTTCGGGCTGCGGGTTCAGGCAGACCTAAAGGTCGAACGTGGTGCCGGTGTTTTCCTGGAAGGCAACGAGGTCGGTCGTGTGACCAGCGCCGCGCTGTCGCCGAGGCTGGGTTCGCTTGCACTTGCGATACTCCACCATAGCTCGTGGACGCCCAATACCGCGGTTACGGTCGAGGATTCAAGAGGGCGGGTCGCTGCCGTTGTCAGCGATCTGCCGTTTGTTTAGCACGGAGGCAACGGACTGCCCGCAGGGTCGCCAAGCCACGTGCGAAAACACGGTCCGCTGCCGAGGCCAGTAGGTTCGCGGGGACGGGCGTATCGCATTGGTCCAGGGCTCGACATCCGTCGGGCAAACCCTTTTTATTTTAATAGCGATTTTTGCCAGAGGGCGAGGAGGGACTTCAAAATGGCCAACATGCTTGGGAAACGTTATCAATGCGAGACCTGCGGCACGGAGGTGCTCTGTAACAAAGCCGGTGAGGGCGCCTTTATCTGTTGCGAGGGTCAGATGAAGGTTAAAGAGGTCAAGCCGCTACCCTCCTCCGACTGAGCGCGGTAAGCAAGCTGATCGACCGCCGGAGCGAGTCCGTCGTTCGGTCGGTTACAAAACGTGGGCTCCGGCGCTTTCGTTCGGCTACCTAACGGCACGTCAGCCGTCGAAAGGCGCAACCGCCAATGAGGAGCGGCCGAGTTCACTGAGTTGCCAGCGTGTTCGGCCGCTCGTCTCTCTGCTGCGGGCGCGAAGGAGGCTGGCCGACTATCGCGTTCCGCGGTCTTGTCTGGCGCTGAAACGAACAGGCTAATGGCCGATTGTGGGGCCTCATTGCTGCTCTATCGTGGAACTGTCTTGGGACGTCCCGATTGCGACTCGGTGGCGATCAAGTCCGGCCGGATCGCGGCGCTCGGCAGATCCGCTGAGCTGCGAAAGCTAACCAGTCCGGAAACCCGGCTGGTGGACCTAAACGGCGCCACGGTCGCCCCCGGCTTTATCGATTGCCATCTGCACTTCCTCGAGGCTGCGTCGGTCGCTGCGGGTCTCGACCTAAGCGGTGAAACGAGCCTCGCTCGCATGCTCGATCTGCTGCGCGACTACGCCTCGGGAGCGCCCCCAGGCGAATGGGTTAAGGCCTTCGGCTGCGACGAGGCCCAGACAGTCGAAGGGCGCGGACCCAGCCGCGACGAACTCGATCGGGCCGTGCCGCGAAATCCGCTCCGATTACGGCATCAAACCCTGCACGCTTCCTGGTTGAATTCGCGCGGGATTGAGGCCTTGGGGCTCGCGACCGGTGCGGCGGCACTGCCCGCCGGCGCGCGGGCCTTGCGAGATTTGAACGGGAATCTCAGCGGGCTCGTGGTCGGGATGGAAGAATGGCTCTCGCGCCGAATCCCGCGAGTTTCTCTGGACGATCTGGAAGCACGAGCTCGTACCTTCAGTTCGGCATTGGCCAGGGCCGGTGTTACCTCGTTCACGGACGCGGGCGCGGGAAACGGAATGGAAGAGCTGAGACTGTTCGCGGGTCTTGCCCGGGTCGGCGCGATTCGGCAGAGAATCGGCATGATGATCGGCGCTGAGCATCTCGAAGAGGCCATCCGCGCTGGGTTGTCAACGCGCGAAGAGATGGTCGCCTTGCGAGGCGTTAAGTTCATGCCCGCGCCAATCGTGCGAGCGCGCTCAGGCAAACAGGCGGACGAGCCGACTCGCGAGCTGTGGATTAGTTGGGCGGAGCGCGCGCAAAGGATGGGGCTGCCTTGCGCCTTTCATGCTACCGAGGTCGAGGAGCTGGAAACCGCGTTGGGGGTTATCGAGGGAGTTCAAAGCCGGGTCGGAGCGACAACTCTTTCGGGGCCCGATAAAGCGGCTACCTTGCGGTTTCGCATCGAGCACGCAAGCCTTATTCCGCCGAATTACCTCGAACGACTCTTGGCGTGCGGCGCCTGGGTGGTCAGCAATCCGGGTTTCCTTTACTTCCGCGGTCGCAAGTACGCCGCGGAGCCGGGCTTGTTGCCGTACCTGTTTCCGCTGCGCAGTCTTGTCGACGCGGGCGTGCCGGTGGCGGCTGGCACCGACGCGCCTGTGACACCCACCCCGCCCCTAGCGGCGATTTGCGCGGCTGCAACCCGGCGTGATATTCGCGGCGAGGAGCTTTGCACGCGGCAAGCCTTGAGCGTCGAGGAAGCCCTTTCTCTATTCACCACCCGCGCGGCGCAGCTAAGCGGGAGCGGCGGTGGCGAGCTTGCTCAGGGTAAGGCGGCCGATCTGGTTGTCCTCGATGCAAACCCGCTCGATGTGCAACCGGAAAAGCTGCGTCATCTCCGGGTCCGGATGACGATCGTCGGCGGAGAGGTTATTTACGAGCAACCTCGGTGAATTGACGAGCGGCGCGACGAAGCAGTCTGAAACCCTTGCGGAGCTTTCGCGAAGCCCGACTTCGAGGGTTGCGGTCGGGGGTTGAGCGAGGGTAGACCGGACGATTGGGTTAGAAAACGGCTGCCATAGTGCGATAATTACGGTTGATGAATAGTGCGGCGCATCGCGGTTTCACCACGGTGCGATACGAAAAGCGTGGCAACGTAGCCTGGATCACGCTCAACCGCCCCGAGCGCCTAAACGCGTACAACATGGCGATGCGGGACGAGCTTTTCGAGATTTTGCTCGCCCTGCACGCGGACCCCGAGGTCGGCGCTGTGGTGCTCACCGGCGCGGGACGCGCGTTTTCCACCGGCGGCGACGTTTCTGAGTTCGGCTCGGCGCCGTCGCCGATAATAGCGCGCTGGGTTCGGTTCCGGCGGGACGTGTGGGGGCTTTTGCGCGCCCTGGAGATACCGACGCTGGCGGCGGTTCACGGCTTAACCGTGGGCGGGGGGCTCGAGATGGCAATGTTGTGCGACCTGGCGATCGCGGCCTCGGACACCCGCATCTGCTTGCCCGAGGCCGGGCTCGGCATGATTCCGGGCGTGTGCGGTACGCAAACTGTAACGCGCCGCGCTCGCCTAGGAGTCAGCTTGGACCTCTGTCTCACTGGGCGCTGGATTGACGCCCTGGAAGCCCAGCGTATAGGTTTAGTGGCCGAAGTAGTGCCGAGGGCAACGTTAGACGTGCGCGCCGTGCACTTGGCCGAGCGCTTGGTGCGAATGCCTCGGCTGGCGACGGCTGCGGCGAAGACCGCAGTGTGGGAGGGGCTCGACATGCCGCTCGGTCAAGGACTGGAGTTGGAACACCGGCTGGCCGCACGCTTGCGGCGGCGAATGTCCCAAAAGCATGCCACAGGTGACCTCGCGCAGAGTTGACGACGCGCGCTTGGGGGGTGGCGACGGTCGCCGACAAATTGAAAACGGGGAAACGACCTTGCGGTCGAATTCGAGCAATCAAGCAAGGAGGACAGGCGTTCCGTGAACACGGCGAATTTCGTCAGCATTCCTGCATCGGTTTTTCCCGACCAGGAAATCGTGGTCTTTGGAGATAAACGGTTCACGTACGCACAACTACACGATCGCGTATGCCGCACCGCCACGGTTTACAAGGATTTGGGATTAAAGCGGCGCGACGTCGTCGCCATTATCGATACCAACTCGGACGTGTACGTCGCCGCCTACTACGCGGCAGCTAAGTGCGGCCTGACGTTCTTGCCTCTTAACTACCGGGCTAAAGACCCCGAGCTGGAGTACATGATCAATACCGCGGGGGCTAAGGTGCTTCTGGCGGGCGAGCGCTATCATGAGCAGATTCGCCGGATTCGGCCGCGGCTCGAAACGGTCGCCGCGGTGCTCACGACCGGCGGGCCTGCGGTCGGTTTCCCGAGCCTGCCGGAGCACGTAGAACAGGCCGCGCCTGAGGAGACCGACGCTGAGGTCGAGGACGACGAGGTTTCCGTCCTGATGTATACCAGCGGAACCACCTCGCTGCCCAAGGGCGTGATGCTCAGCTTTCATGACTTCACCGCTTACGTGACGGCTAACGTTGAGATGGCCGATGGTAGCGACCGAGGCACCGCGCTGGTCTGCGTGCCGTTCTACCACATCGCCGGCATGGTCGCGATTATGACCAATATCTGGAGCGGGCGAAGGATGATTTTGATGCCGCAGTTCGAGGCCCGCGGGTGGCTGAACCTGGTCGGACGCGAGCGCGTCACCCATGCTTTCGTGGTGCCCACCATGATGAAGCAACTGCTCGACGAGCCCAACTTCTCCAAAGCCGATTTTTCCTCGCTCACCAACCTTGCCTATGGCGGCGCCGCGATGCCGCTGCCGGTCATTCGGCGCGCAATCGCCGCGTTTCCCAAACACGTTGGCTTCGTAAACGCGTACGGGCAAACCGAGACCACATCCTCGCTCACCGTGCTCGGCCCCGAGGACCATCGGCTGGAAGGAGACGCGGCGCAAGTCGAACTCAAGCTTAAGCGGCTATCCTCGATTGGGCGGCCGCTGCCGGACGTCGAGGTCAAAATCGTCGGCGAGAACGCGGAAGTTCTGCCGCCCGAGCAGGTGGGCGAGATCTGCATTCGAACGCCACGCGTGATGAAAGGGTATGCCGGCCGCGGCGACGAAGCTATGATGGCCGACGGCTTTCGCGCGACGGGCGACCTCGGCTGGATCGATCGCGACGGCTATATTTTCTTCGCCGGCCGCAAGGACGACATGATTATCCGCGGGGGCGAGAATATCGCTCCGGCGGAAATCGAAGCTGTTTTGACCAGTCATCCTGCCGTTGAGGAAGCGGCCATAATCGGTGTTCCGTCGCAGGAATGGGGCGAGACCGTCAAGGCTTTTATCGTGCTGCAGGAAGGTAAGCAGGCGACCCCCAAAGAGCTGGACGCGTTTTGCCGCGCTCGTTTGGCCAGCTTCAAGTGCCCGGAGACCTACGAAGTGGTCGAGTCGTTGCCGAAGAATCAGCTAGGCAAGATTCTCCGCAACGAACTACGAGCGCGCCAGACCGCGGCTTCCGCGTAGGTCATCATTGCGATGTTCGGAGCGGCGCGGGATCGGCCATCGTGAGCGAAAACTCTAGACGTGCGGCGCCGACTCCCCGTGCCCAGGCTCAACTCCCAGCTATGTCGCTCGCTTTTCCGCCATGAGAACTAGAAGTGCAAATGGCCTATCCTCGCGCGCAGACGGCCTTGAGGTCGAGCGCGGTTCGGGCGGCATGGTGCTCACGATGCGATGGCCGGTCCGCAGCGGCGCACGGCTTGACGCCGCGATGGCCATTCAGCTGATGGAACTGGCGCAGGAAGCCGAGGATGACGATGCGGTGCGGCTGATCGCCTTGACGGGTTCCGGAGCATGGTTTTGCGCCGGCTTCGAGCCGGATATCGACCCGCGGTTGGTGGAGACCTTTGCGGCACTGTCGAAACCGACGGTGGGGATCATCAACGGCGCCGCCGTCGACGAAGGTTTTGAGTTGGCGATGGCGCTGGACATTCGGGTTGCTTCCCCGGCCGCTCGCTTTGCGCTCACCCAGGTCAGCCGAGGCCTGATTCCGGTCTTTGGCGGAACTCAGCGCCTGCCGCGAATTATCGGCCAGACGGCCGCCTTGAAGGCGATCTTGACGGGCGAGGAGATCGGCGCACGCGAGGCCTTGCGCTTGGGTTTGGTCACGCGGCTTGCGCCGCGCGCGCAGGCTCTGGCGAAGACGGCAAGTCAAATGCTAGACGAACTGTCGGCGCGAGGGCCAATCGCTCTAAAGCTGGCGAAGGAGGCGGTGCTCAAAGGAGCGGATATGACGCTGCCCCAAGGAATCAGACTGGAAGAAGATCTTTACGCTCTGCTGCAAACCACCGCTGATCGTGCGGAGGGCGTGCGCGCTTTCCTTGAAAAGCGCAAACCGCTTTTCAAGGGTGAATAGTCCCGCGTGGACTGAGTAATTGGAAGGAGGTTCGAGCGATTCGTCTCATGGCTAACCAGTTAGGCAAAGTTTATATCTGCGCCAAGTGCGGCTCTCAGTTGATCGTTACCAAGGCAGGAAGCGGCACTCTTAAATGTTGCGGGGCCGTGATGGAGCAAAAGAAATAGCGTCGTGAGTCACGCCCACGCCTTTATGTCATGTTGAAGCCGTCTTTGCCGATCAGCACGCGATGGGGGCCCAACCGCGCCCGCATGGCGGCGATCAACGGCGTTTCGGCGCCCGCATTGAGAGCACCGCCGATTCCTAGCTTGCGCCTATAGAGTTCCTCCATTCCTAATTTTTGTGAACGCTGACCGCCGGCGCCGTCGCCGGCATAGGTGTCCACGACTACGCGATCGGCCGCCTCGGCGGCAAGCCTCGCGAAGCGCTCTGGGCGATTTGGCAACATCGGCGCGATCGCAAGCTGCACAAACAGACCGGCCTCGCGCAGCCGGCGCGCGGTCAACAGTCGGCGCGCAACCGAAGGGGAGGTCGGCGTCAACGCGCGTCGTACGCGCTCATCATCGGTCTCGAGTGTCAGCGACACGATCAGACGGTCGCGCAGGGCGCGCAATATATCAGCATCGCGCTCTACCAGGGGGCTTCGCGTTTGCAACACGAGCCGGCGGGGCGAGCGCCGGACGAACTGCTCGAGCGCCGCGTGCGTAAGCTTAAGCAGGCGTTCATAGCCCTGATAAGGGTCGGTTGCGCTCGACATAAAGACAGCAGAGTCTTGAAGCTTACCGCTCGCCTCAAGCGCCTTGAGCTCGACCTCGAGAAGCTGTGGCAGATTTATTTTGGCGACCACCCAGGTTCCCCATGCCCCAGGCATGGTCTGGGCAACGGGCAGCATGCGGACGTAGCAGAATGGACAGCCGCCGTTATCGCCGAAGGCGCATCCTATATACGGGTTAAGCGAAAAAGCAAATTTCTCAAGAAAACCGCCGGTCGGCGTCAGCGCGCGTGTGACTTGACGCTCAATATAGAACCGTGACGGCTTCATCCCTGCATTTTTGGAAACCATATTGCGGTGCGCCACGTAGCTCTCGGCGAGTCGATTGTAGCGCTATTCGAGCAATCCCAGCCATGCACCGGATGCGCTGCGCGCACTGTGGCAGAACGGCATGGATAATTGACACTCGCGGCAGAAAAAGTCGTATTTGTATTGCCAGTTATTTCGGTAGTGTCGGGGAGTTGGTGGAAAAGTGAAAAAGCGTCAAGATCCGGCGAGTTGAGCCACAACTCGCGCCCGCTTGGCGGCGGGTGCCGGAGGATGACGCTATGGAAAGCGATAGCAGGAAA
>JAJYYI010000003.1:0-3217 GCA_021801125.1 Deltaproteobacteria bacterium
CAGGGCTTAACCGCTATTGGTCAACAACCGGAGGCGGCCTAATAGCAACTTGATGATTCAACTGCTCACCGCCGGATTGCCGATACCTACTGCTTTTCCACCATTTGACAGACACCACCTCATCTTTGCCGTGCTGCCTGCATTTGCGTCCGAATTCAAAGGTAGCAATGTCGTTAAGGGTTGCTACCAAGCAAAGACCGCGGCGTCGAGCTGTGACATATGTTGCGTGGCGAGGAACGCTCGAAACACGGGTCCAGCCAAGAGCCGATCACATGACACATCGCTTGCTGCGGGACTGTCGTGATAATGGGTTCGGGCGACGTTAAGCGGACATACTAGATTCGTTTAGTCGGCTAACGGGAGGCAAAGGAACGCTCGCGAAAACAGCTATGCGCGCGTAATCGGGACGGAACCTTGTCGAGGCGTTTTCAAGCGAGGCGCTCAGCTCGCGCCGCTCAGCGGCAGAGTGCTGTTAACGTTTTCAGAATTCCTTGACACGTGGGAACGAATCTGCGATTTTCACTACAGGGGAGGGGTTTCACTCGTTTCGCGAGTGAGTCACCACATCAGATAAACGTCTCGCTGGCTTCCACTTCGGAGGTGGACGGTGGACGGCAAAGCCTTGCGGATTCTCGCGGAAGGCGAGGGTAGCTATTTGAAGGTAGACCCTGACGCCTTTCGTAGTTGCACTGCACAAAAAGATCGACGCATGCGGTCCAAACTGATGACCGCGGCCGAGGCGATACAGCGCTATGTCGCCGACGGCGACTATGTAATTTGGGAAATTAACTACCTTCAACGCGGGCCGGCGGCGCTGTTGCGCGAAATAATCCGACAACAGAAGCGCCGGCTTTGGGCGGGGGGAAAATTCACTTGGGTTGCGGTAGCTATGCTCGTCGAAGCCGGCTGCTGCGACCGTGCCGACATGGGCTTCTTCGTCGGCGGCGGGCCGGTTACGCGTGCGGTTCTCGAAAAGCGACTTACTATTTACGAGTATAGCAATCTTGTTATGACCGCCAGATTGAGAGCCGGCGCGATGGGGGTGACCTTTCTCCCGATACGGTCGCTGGGCGGTACCGACGGCTTCAAGTATTCCGGTGCGAAACTCATCGAGGATCCGTATACCGGAGAACCGACGGTAATTGTTCCCGCGCTCAATCCTGACGTTGCGTTAATCCATGTCCATCAGGCGGACGAATATGGGAACGCGCGAGCCTTCGGAACCAACATTTCCGACGTCGAGGCGGCGTTGGCCTCGCGTAAAGTAATTATCTCCGCCGAAGAAATCATCAACACCGAGGAGTTCAGGCATAAACCTGGGCTAACACGTATTCCATACTATGTAGTGGATGCCGTTGTGCATCAGCCTTTCGGCGCTTATCCGGGCGAGATGCCGGGCAGTTATGCGTCCGACCCGGCGCATGTGATCGAGGTTTTTGGAGCGGTTGCCCGAGATCGCGTTAAGGCATACCTCGACAAATGGGTATATAGCGTTGCGAACGAAGAACAACTGCTGAGCCAGCTCGTCGGGATGGCCAAGATGGCCGAGCTTCGCAGACGAGCGTCGGGTGTTGGCTTGGAGGCGTACCGATCATGATCGGCAAGGGGCCATGGAGCGAGGCTACTAAGGCGACGAGTTTTGCCGAACGGGAGTTCCAAGTATGTATCGCTGCTCGTTTGGTGGAAAACGGCAAATGCTATTGGGTCGCGGGCGGCGGCGGGCCCATGTATTCGGTCTTGCTGGCGAAACGTCTTTACGCACCCGACGTTATATATGTGGCAGAAGACGGGGTCGTCGGTGCGGAACCGATGCTTCCGTTCGATCCCGTGATGACGCTGGCGGCGGCGCGCCCTTCCCATCGCGCCGTGATGTGGACGAACATGAACGGGATAGGCGACCAATGCGGCGTGGGCTACCTGGACTATGGCGTGCTGAACGCGCTGCAAATCGATGCGTACGGAAATATCAACTCGACGTGGCTTGGTTCGTATCCCGTTGAGGGCCGTCGCGTCAACGGACCGGGCGGTGCGGACACGATCGCCGCAATGTGCCGGAGGCTCGTGCTGATGACCGACCATCAGCGCCGTAAGTTCGTCCCGAGAGTGGACTTCATATCATCTCCTGGGTACCTGGACGGAACGCCAGGCGCGCGCAAGCGCGCCGGCTTGCCCGCCGATACCGGACCCTACGCGGTGGTGACGAACTGGGCGGTCTTTGATTTCGATCCTCAAAGCCGCCATATGCGGCTGCGAGCCGTTGCACCGTTTGTGAGCGTCGAAGCGGTGATCGCGGAGATGGGCTTTAAGCCGCTTCTCTTTGGCAGCGCCGGAGACATCGAGGTGCTGGACCCGCCGACGGAAGACGAATTGCGCATTTTCCGCTCGGAGATGGATACTCGCGGTCAGTTCACCGACACGGCGTCTCACTGGGTGGTATGGGAGAACGAGCGCTGGACTATGGTCGAAAAGGAGGTGATATCAACGGGCGTTCTGATTTGAGCGAAGCGTAGCAGGAACGACGCTGTGGCAATCCGTCCTTGTGCCATTGCGTCGCTTTTGGCTTGCCTGGATCGATTGGACGAAGCTGCAAGAGGAAAGATCGTCGTAATAAAAGGGAGGATTTAATCTATGGACGAGCCTAGAAGCTTCGAGCATGTGCTCATCGATCTTCAATACCAGAATAAAAAATCTAAGCCGGTTCAGCTGAACGACAAAGAGAAAAGCTTTATGGCGGAGGCGTTCAAGACGCCCGCCATTTTCCGGCTTCTGAGTACTGTGCGGAGTCGCCGATTCGGCATGGGGTACCGGTATGAAACCGGAGAACCAGAAAAGTTCGACTGGTCGCACGGTAAAACGGTGACCCAGGAAAAGGGGCCGCTAGCCTACAAGTCGGCTCATAAGCCTCTTCCATTAACCGAGACTGAGGAGGCGCTGTTAGCTTGGGCGGCCTGCGGGCCCAATGGTGTGGTGATGGCCGACGCTCCCGCCAACGGCAATATCAGCACCTGGCTTTGCTGGGCGGGGCGCACGATTCCGGCGCCATGCAACGATGTGGCGGTTGACCTCTTTATAGTCAACGATCAGGGCACCTTCCTGTATCGTCCGAGCGCCGAGCGGATGAGTCCGCTGGAGATAGCATCCGAAGACGACTACTGGAAGATACTCAACTGGTATCGCGAGGATCGCATCAAAGTGTCCGATACGCGTATCGACGTCG
>JAJYYI010000003.1:3227-48447 GCA_021801125.1 Deltaproteobacteria bacterium
GGCCGTGGCAATACAACGTGAATCGGCCCGGTTCCACGTGGTTCATACCCGTTGGCGACCTCGGCTTTGAGTGGGTCAACGTTCTCTTCTCGTCTTACGAGTGGTGGCATATGTACCTGACCGATCCCGACACGGGCGAGCCGGCGGGATGCAAGGAATGGGTTAAGCCCGGAATGCTCGAAATGGGGGTTCCGGCGACCACTTATGACGAGCTGCTGGTGCTCGTGCATGGGCATCAGGTCGGCTGCCTGGTAAATAACATCCGCCTGGCGTGCGAGGCGTTGGGACTGGGAGCCTGGGTTTTCTGCGGTTTCGTGGATGAATTAATCCTCGGCGGCATCCCCAGCATCGCTAAAGGCCTAGGTTTTAAGTACCTGGAGCGGGATCCGAACAAGAACCCCACTAAGACGATGACCTCGCTGGGCCTGCCGGGGATCAAGGAAGCGTGCGTAACGCCTTCGCCCCAGTTTCCCACTGCAAAGGCGATATGCGACTACGTGTGCGACATTCGCTATCGGCGCGGCAGTATTTTCGCGCGGCAAGACAACTGGGCGTTGCGGAACAAAGCGCCTTACAAGCCGGATGTGATGAAGCAGCTCATCGAGCATCCCCGCGTGCACATCGCCGACTGGGTGAGGGAAGCGGCGGAGGCGACGATTGAATATATCGTCAACAAATGGGGATGCGCTCCGGCGTTTACTAACCCGATTCAGGCTCAGTTCACCGCGCAAACCCATCACGTCGACGTCGATTATTACCGCAAATTCTACACGACCAATGGTGGCGACGAGCCTTACTCTATGACTCCTCAAGTTTTTGAGCATTTTAAGCGCTACCACAAAGGGGAGCCCGACCCATATGCCAGATAAGCGAACTGTATCGGTTGGCACCCATGTCTGCTGCAAACAGCATCGCTGGCGTTTGCAAGAGGTGCTGGAAAGCTGCGAAGAGCTAGGCCTTGAAGCGCCGATTTTTGAGACCGCATCGTTAGCCGGCAAGAAAGCGAAGATCCACGCTCCAGTCACGGCCTTGAACGCGGACCTTTTGGCAGACCAGGCCCTCGACGTCCTTAGCACGCTGCTTGGGTCAAAGAGCGAGCTTTGGCACGGCGACCTAGTAGTCGAGCTGTCCGGTATGGGCGACGGCGGGCGACTAGCGCAGGGAAAGCAGGCAGTTGAGAAACGGGGATATCACGTGGAGATACGCTCGTGAATATTGCACCCGAGGATTGGGCGTAAGACGAGGGACGGGCCTGGGTCCGCAGTCTTATCAAGGATCAGATGGAGGTAAGTATATAATGCAATTCCTGGATGTATGTGGCCTGAGACGCAGTGTGCGCTTTTATAAAACCTGGCAGCCCGTCGAGCGCGATAAGATTCAGCGTATTCTTGAGGTGGTGCGCGTGGCGACCACCTGTCCGGGTAACCTGCAGCCGTGGCGGGCGGTCGTGGTCGATGCAACCAAGCTGGCCCCAAAGGATCGAGAGATGCTTCTGGCGGCTGATAACTATCAGGGGGCGCATCGCACTGCTCCTATCTGGATATATTGGTTTGCCGACCCGGAAGATGGCAAACCGCAAACCTTTCAGAAGCGGGTGCATCAGTTGATGGATGTGGGCGCTCTGGCAAGCTGCCACGGATGGACTCACGATGCCATTGACGCTTCGATCGAGAAGGGAGTGCGTTCGCCCGAAGGGATGCCGGAGATAGGCGGGTTTCTGCACAATCTTCCTTATGAAATAAGTGTGGCTGTTGCCCGCGGCGAGACCATCGGTGCCTGCGACGTTGCCTGTTTGGCCGCGGTTAACGAAGGCTTGGGAACGTGCCTGCACATGATTGCCACCGTCGACAAAGTTGCGGAGGTCAAAAAGTTCCTCAAGGTTCCGGATCGCTGGGAAGCTGTTTGGCTTCAACTCCTTGGGTATTCGGCAGAGGAGCCTGAAGCCGGAGGGCAAAGGCCGCGATTGCCTTTCAACGAAATATTCTTTGAAGGCGAATACGGGAAGCCTTTTCCCCGCGATGAGACGGTTGTCAACGACCTGCGCAAAGAAGGGCTGTTGCGCGCTCCGGCGCCCAAGCCCGAACGGTTCGAAGAAATTAAGCATCTGGCACGGATGTTCGGCTTTCCTGTATAGGCGCCGTCGTCCCTAAACGGAAGTCTTATGGTTCGTTGCCTCAGCCGGTGCGGTCGCCGGCTGAGGCAACGCGAGTGTCGCCGTAAAGACCTAGACGGGCAACTCGGAATGCCTCCGTGCGGCGGGCCTTTCCGGTGTCTGGCGGGGTTTCGACCTTCGGAGCCCGACGGGGTGCTCTGGTTCGCCAGGGGTCCGTGCTCCAAAGCTGCGGATCGCGAGTATCGCCGTGACGGAAATAAATTAGACGTTCAGGCTTCACTATGGACAACGACCTCAAATCTTATAGTTCCGTTCAAAAGTGGATTAGAAACGTGAATCAGATGTTCGCGCTTAGTGAATCGGAATGGAATAACCGTCTTCAGGTGCTGGCGGATTTCTGCGCGCACGTCGGGAGGAATCCGGACGAGATCATCCAGGATGCTCTCGAGGAAAAGGGACAAAAAGTCGATTTCATGCGCCGGTTGAGGGAGGCGAGCAAACTCAAGTTCCAGGATTCGATTAGGGCCCATGAGTGGCAAAACGTCGTGCGCAGCTTTTTCATCCATAACGGCGCGCGTGTTGTGGTGCGCACCTATCCTCAAGGTACGACCTGATGCTCCTTCGGATAGCCACCGTCTTGCACGTGCTGGCTGCGGCCGTGTACGTCGGCGGTAGCGTGTTTCTAGAATTAGTATTTGGTCCTTCACAAGACTCGATACCGCCGTCGCAAGCGAGCGTTATTGGACAAAAGGTAGGAATCCGCTTCGCAGTCCTGGCGTGGATTTCCCTGCTCATAATAGGTCTTAGCGGAGCATGTCAGTTATATGCCAAGGGTTTGCTGAATCCTCTGCTTTTCACAACCAGGGTCGGGATCTGGACGCTGAGCATGATAGGACTTTGGGTTTTGCTCGCGATCAACGGTGCCGTCATGACCCTCGGAATTCGTCCCAGACTCGAAAAGCGATTATCTTTGCCGGTAACACCGGAGATTGGTGTGAGAAGACTCGAGGAGTTGGGGTTGGTTTCACGAAGGCTCGATAGACTTGTGCGACTGAACACGGCGCTGGCGACGATCGCTCTCATCATTGGGGCATCGTTGCGCTACGGTGGTCTGTTTTGAGGAGCAGCAATAGAGAAATCCCGGGATTCTCGTTGCGCTCCTTGCTATGGCTGGATGGCGTGTGACAGAAAACGCGTTCGTTGCCACACGAGTTCGTCTGTGCCCTAGAATTTGGGCGGGATGGTATCGCGACGGGGAGGGGCTCGCCCGTACGGTATCGCCAAGAGCGCCGCAAGGCGAAAACCTAAAATTTAGAAATATACCAAAAAGGGAAAGGATCGAGCATGCGGAACATAAGCAGAGCATTGGAACGCGCAACTGCTGGAAAGCGTCTGTCAGCGGAAGAGACCCTGCTGCTGTACGAGGCTCCGATCGAAGAATTACGGGCCGCTGCCGACGAGATAAGACGACAAAAGACACCTCCCCAGTTGGCCTACTATGTGATCAGTGGCACCATCGACTACACGAACGTTTGCTCCGTGGGATGTGGGTTTTGCCACTTTTACAGGACAAGGCATCATCCGGAGGCTTCCACGTTAACCTTGGAAGAGATCCTCGGCCAGATGGAGGATATGCGCAAGGTCGGCGCTCGCCTGATACTCTTCCAAGGTGGAATCAACCCAGATTTACCTTTCGAATGGTACGAGGAGGTGCTCAAGGCAGTAAAGAGTGAATATCCTGGCATTCACATAGACGGCTTTAGTCCCGAGGAAGTGCTCGGCATGGAACGGCTGACCGGGCGCTCATCCAAGGAGGTGCTCGAGCGGCTAAAGCAGGCCGGCTTGGACGGGCTACCCGGCGCGTCGGCGGAGGTCTTGGTTGACGATGTACGCAGGCTAACTGCCCCGACCAGGATACCGACCCGCGATTGGTGTCGGATTATTGAGGAGGCCCTAGAAGTCGGTCTGCATAGTAGCTGGGTCAGCATGGTCTTCGGAATGGGTGAGACTGCTAAGGAGCGTGTTTCTCATCTGACGCTGCTTCGCCAGATCCAGGACCGGGCACTAGAGCGGTCTTATCCGTCGCGGTTCTTCTCCTTTAAGGTCTGGCCTATGCGTTTGGCATCCACTAGGGCGTCTAGACGAGTGGTGTCTAGAGGTGGAAAGGTCTACCCGGTAGGGCCAGAGGAATACCAAGAGAATCAAAGGGAAAGAGGGGCGGCATGTTCCTCGGCCGAGGAAACGGCGGCAATGTACCTCCGTGAAGTGGCGATAGCGCGACTTGCACTGGACAACATCCCGAATCATAGTGCTCTTTGGCTGACTCAGGGATTTAAGGTTGCTCAGATGGCTCTGCAATCGGGCGCCAACGACCTGCAGGAGACAGGGGCGATTAATGCAGTCAATGCTGCTGTGCTAGCTGCGGGTAAGGCGCTCCCACAAGTGACCCCGCAGTTGCTCTCCCAGATCTTCAACTGCATTGAAGGTGTGGGCCGCAAACCCGCTCAGCGCGACGCATATTACCGCGTGGTCGAGCCGGCAGGACTTTCGTACGGTCATTAGCCTGCCCGGCCGCGGGCGTTGATGCTGGTGTGAGGTATGTTGATGCTCGGCGCTCCTGGCGCAATGCCGTCAGGTTATCGACCTTCCATTCTCGTCGGATTGCTAGGGTGCCGCAGGGCGGCGCTCCCGCGGGTGTCGCTTGGGGTGGGACCGCGGGCACGCTGCGACCTGTAGGCGAACACCGCAATCAGGCCGAAATGAACGCATCCGGAGATAGCCGTAAAACTGTTGCCCGGCTCCGACGAGCCGTCAGCAACGCGCTGCGTATACCGTTTATGCGTGGGCGGGTCGGAGGGGTTTCTGCCCGTCGAATTCGCTCGATCGAAGATTTCGCGGCTGTCATACCGCCGTTAACCATCGAGGAACTCCGTAAAGGGTGGGAGGAAAATCAACTTTCACCTGGGAATGATGCTCGCCGCGATGTCGGACTCATCGCACAGACGGCGCACGACCCGCCAGTTTATGTAACGCTCAGCAATCGCGCGCTCGAATTGTACGCTGAGGTTCTGGCGGACTGCTGGCTTAGTGCCGGCGTTTTGGCAGGGTCGCACGTCCTGATACATGATTACGGCACGAGCCCTCTGGTCTATTTGGCGTCGCGAAATTTTTGTCCATATCTGAAAACCGGCGCGGCCGAACGAGTCGGATGCATTCCGGTTTGTAACGATGGCTTGCCTGAATTTACCGAGCGCGCGCTGCATATTCTGCGATTCGTAAGACCGCGGGCGATTTTTCTGCGTGGAGATGCTGTAACGCCGCTCGTCACGCGTTTGAGCGAAACGCAAGAAAAACTGCGCCGAGGACTTGAGCTTAGAGCCGTGTTGGTAAGTTCGGACGAAGTGATGCCGCTGCGTGATAACAGGGGGCATGCGATGCTCAGTGGTCTCCTGGGGGCGCCCGTCACTACCTTGGTGCGAGCGGACGCCGCCTTATTTATGGCATCGGAATGCGCAAAGAGCGGACGGCTTCATGTCCGGACCGATCGCTACTTCGTAGAGACCCTTGACCCAACCAGCCTGAGGCCAACGGCTGCGGGAGAGCTGGGGATGCTCGCGATAACACCTCTGTTTTGCGACGCTTATCCAGTTTTGCGATACGTGACCGGCCTCGAAGCGGCACTGGATCTCGGCGGATGCGTTTGCGGCGCCGCCGGCGCGTCGTTGTCAACCTCAGCATGACTTCCCAGGTCGAATATCTCGACCGAATAGAGACGGTCTCGGCCGACAAGCTGGCGCAACTGCAATGGCGTAAGCTCAGGAGGGTCATCGCCTATGCCTATCACAACTTGCCGTTCTATCGCAGACGTTTCTCCGACGCAGGAATAACGCCGGCCAGTATAAAGAGCATCGCCGACCTCGCGCGCATTCCGATGGTCACAAAGGCGGACATTATAAACGAAACCATAGCCTGTGAAGAGTATCGTATCGGGATAGAGGCCCTCGAGGGTCGCCAGCCTGACAACGTCGTTATGACCTCCGGAACTCACGGCTTCCATACCTTTGCAGCGATCGGTGACTACGAACTCTCGCGCGGGGCAATTCGGGCTGTACAACGAGAGTTTTGGATGCAAAAGATGCGGCCGGGAATGCGCGTGGTTGCGCTATGTCCGGGGTGGCATTTTCTCAGCCTGCTTGATTGCAAAGCGATGGGCCGGCTTAGAGTGAATTGCATATTGCCGTGGGGAACGCACATACCGCGGTTCGCAAAGTCGTTCTTGGACGCAGTGCAAACACTGCGGCCCGACTATCTGCTAACGATGCCGCCGATGCTGTACGCGATGCTGCGCGAGTGCGAGCGCGTGCAGGTCGACCCAAGGCGCGTGTTCGCCAGCGTTCGATACGTCTCGACGGTGGGCGAGCCCGTGACCGCGGGCCTCCGAAGCAGACTGCGTGAAGAACTTGCGCTGGAGGATTTCTTCGAGCGCGGCGGATCCAGCGACGGCCTATGGGGAGGCGGGGAGTGTTCATTTCATAGAGGGCATCACGTGTTCGCGGACTACTTTTATATCGAAATAGTTGACCCGGACACTGGCCGATCACTGCCCGCAGGGGAGCGCGGGGCAGTGGTGGTTACTAACCTCACACTCGGCAAATCGTTATACGTGAGATTTAACTGCGAGGACCTGGGAATGATTCTGCCGGGAGAATGTCCCTGCGGGAGAACGCATCCCCGCGTCGAATTGTTCGATCGCTTGTCCAACGTTCTGATTCTCGACGGACGGTCGATTACGACGTATGATATTCGATGCTGCCTAGACGAGATTCCGCAGACATGCGGCGTTCCATTCTTCGTCGTCAAGCAATCGGATGGGGGAGCGCGTATAGAGCTCTACCATCCGTCGCCCGAAGCCCCGAAGGATTTTGATCGAGTTGGTCGCGTGTTGTCTGAACGGCTGGGCGTTCAATTGCCCGTCCAGGTCATTCGCACCATGCCTGCCCGATGGAAGGGGCGAATAATTGATGAACGGGCCCAGACCGCCGCGGAACGTTATCCGCGCGCTTAAAGAAAATTTTTGAGCCGGTCGAATGTCGAAGAAAGTCGCCACGCTTCCAACATGGTTTTGGCCGGAAGGCGTGCCGCGCGCAGTCGGGGTGCCACCGTTATTTTTGGACGAAGCTTTGGTTGGTAAATGGGCCGAGGAGCGGCCTGACCAGTTGGCGATCATCGCTCCCTCTGAGGCGTTCACATACTCTATCCTCCAAAGCCGGATAACCCGGAGTGCCGGGGTAATTTCAAAGCATCTAGCCGCCGACGGGGAACGGCGTCTGTTGATCGAGGTAAGTTCGCGTACGAAGGCGTTGTTATTGCTTTTGTCCGCGTTGAAAGCCAGGTGCGTGGTTCACTGCTCATCGTCCGCCGACGAACGTAGCATCACTCGCTTTAACCCTGAGGTTTTGGTGACGGAGCGGCTGATTCGGCCGGGCGTTGGAGCAGCGATCTTGGTAGCGGATGACGTATTGCACGGCTCAGAAGGGAATGGCGCAGCCGAGGGCGGCGAGCCGAGGTCACCTGCGCTTGCGCTGCTGACCGAGCGGCACTCGTTTGCTCTTCACTCCCACCTTGGTCTCCTAAGCGGAGCCATTGCTCTAACCTCATTTATGGAAATGCCTGACGGCGTGAGGATTCTGCTGAGCGCCGATCCGGGAAGTTGGTGGGGATTCTACAGCGCGATCAGCGCGCTTTACTTGGGCGGGTCGGTGGTCATATGCGAGGAAGACGACGGCTCGGCGATCGCGCAAACGGTGCGGGGCCATCACGTTGACGCTGTTTTTCTTACAGCGGAACAAGCGATGAATGTAACTCACCGAACGGCGCGAAGTGAGCGAATGATAGTTAGAGAAACTTGCAAGTGGCTGCTGATGTCAGTCGATACGCCTTTTCCCGTTAAGCAGCGAAAAGCGCTGAACAACCTGATGGGCCGCCTTGCGCCCACGGTGTACGGCACAGCCGAGACCGGTCCCATCATCGCGTCTCATCCCAGTTGGTGTGTGGATGAGTCGGTCGGGATACCTCTGACGAATGCCGAATTGCGGCCGGTGGATCCCGTTTCGCGCGAACCGATCGAAGTACCATGGGAACTGTTGGAGTACGCGGCTATCGACGTCAAAGCCTCGCACATGATGACCGGTTACGACGACCCGAAGGAGACCGCCGAACGAGTCAGAAGACGCTGGTTTTTCACCGGGCGCTTGGCGATGATGGATGGCAACGGGCTCTATTACCTCTTGCCTTGATACGAAAATGGCGGCGGTTTGTCCCTGGTTAACAGCTCGTGCTATTCAATATGCCGCTTATGGTCGACGTAATCAGATGCTGTAGTGATGTGAAGAGTTCCTTTGAGGAGCGGACGAGGGCAATGGAACTAAATCGAGAACTGGAAGAATTTGTGAATAGCCAGATCGGCCGCACGGTTCGTCATCCTCTCATTGAACAAATCGGAGAAGGCCGTCTGAGTCTTGCGCAGCTTAGGGTGTTTGCGCAGCAGTTCTACCATTTCCTTGCCGAAGCGGAATATCGATTCTCTGCGCTTAGCGTAGTTCGAAGCCCTGATTTGGAATCGGTCAAGCGGAATCTCGCGCATGCGGTGGACGAAGCTGGACACATGGAGCACTATCTGCGGTTTGCCGCGGTCTTAGGTTTGACCGAGCAAGATTTGGAGCAGAGCGAGCCGAAGCCAGGCGTCTTTCATTTTGCCAACTACTTCTATCGACTGAGTTTTTTCGCGACACCCGCAGAGGTCGCCGCGGGAGCTGGGCTACCAGAAGGAGTTTTCGCCGCGCAGTGCGAGAGAATCGAGCAGGGGTTACTAAGGTACTATGGCTATTCTGGCGTCGAAGCTAAATTCTTTTCGCTGCATACCGTAGCCGATCGTGAACATGAGAAACTTCATTACTGGCGCATCGAACGACAAGTAACCACAGATATAATGCGAAAGAAGGTAATGCGGGCTGCACGGCTGGGTTTCCAATACTACGTCGAGATGTTCGACGCCATCTTAGATGCGGTCAGTGAGCAGCGCCAGGACGCGTAGCGGGTCGCGAACGCTATCCTACTTAGGTCGAACGCTTGCCGGACGCCGGCCTGCGGGCAAGCCGGCGTCCGGTATGGCAAGACTCGGTGGAGATGGCCTCTGGCTGGAGCCGGTCAGATTCCTAAGATGTGTACGCTGACGGCCGCGGGTTCGTTTCGGATCATTCCGCCCGCGTTTTCCGTGAGTCCGACCTTCGGATTAGCGACCTGACGCTCGCCCGCCTCGCCTCGAAGCTGCCAGAAAATCTCGCAGATTTGTGCCACGCCGGTAGCGCCCACAGGATGGCCGCGAGCGATTAAGCCGCCCGAGGGATTCACCGGAATTCTTCCGGTCAATTCGGTTGTCCCGTCGTCGACGAGCTTCCCTCCTTCGCCTGGCCGGCAGAGTCCCAACTCCTCGTAAAGAACGAGCTCGGCAGGCGAAGAGGCGTCGTGAAGCTCAATGACGCTGCAATCGTGCGGTCCAAGGCCCGCCGTCTCGTAGGCTTGATGTGCAGCACGCTCAACGCTCGCGCCTTCCTCACTGCCCGAAGCGAGCACTGAAGCGAGCACGCGAACGGGTTTCGCGGTATAGCGCCCGGCCATCGATTGTGGACAGAGCAAGACCGCTGCCGCTCCGTCGCCAATCGGCGAGCACATCAGCCGGGTGAGCGGCTCGGCAATAAGAGGAGAGTTCAGGATGTCTTCCAGCGTGTAGACTTCGCGATACTGCGCGTACGGGTTTAAGCTTCCGTTGCGGTGGTTTTTTACCGCTACCCGCGCAAATTGTTCCTTGGTCGTCCCGTAGGTCTTCATGTGCTTGCGCGCGAAGGAAGCGTAAAAGTCCATGAACATCGAATGAGAACTACCACCGCCGCTTTGTTCGCCTGCACCTTCGTGCGGCCGGCTCTGCAACTGGGCTTTTAACGCTTGCATAGCTTCAACATCGACGGCCGAGGCGATCGCGGCAAAAGATCGCTTCTTGTCGCTGTGGTATAGTTTCTCCATGCCGAGGGCGAGCACCACATCGTACATCCCCGACGCCACGTACAACCACGCCAGATGGAAAGCCGTAGCCGCGCTGGCACAGGCGTTCTCGCAATTCACGACCGGTATGCCGCTGATCCCCATTTCGCGCAGAACGACCTGTCCTCGCACGCACTCCTGGCCCGTGATAAGGCCAGCCATCGCGTTGCCCACGACGGCGGCCTGAATTCGCTCCTGCCCGACTCCCGCGGAGGCAAGAGCGCCGCTCACCGCGTCGCGTGCCAAGACCTTCATGCCTTTGTCAAGGTACTTGCCAAAACGGACCATTCCTGCGCCGATCACTGCTACTTCACGCATGACGAATCCCCCGGAGTGAGATGACACACCCTCTAATACGCTTATATCACCTCCCCCTGCAGCTAGCTAGGCCGCTGCCAGGCGGTGAGGCGGCCGTATGATGCGGATTGCGCGCCCATAGCCTAACAGGCGGTAGAAGTTCACAAACGATCGCTGCGATTCAGCCCTGTTGCGGATTATTGGTCGCATTATAGACGACAGGTTAAACTAGTCAGCGGCCGGAAACTGTAGTCTCCATGGAGTTATTTCGAGAACCGTCGCAGCCGCCAAGTGGAGTCTATCGAGTTGCCGCGCTTGGCGACTTCGATGGGGTTCACCTGGGCCATCAATCGGTAATCCAACTTGGTCTCAAGCGCGCTCGGGAGACCGGGACGTGCTTTTGCCTTATAACCTTTAATCCGCCGCTTGCGAAAATAGGAAGAGGCGCCCAAGAGATCTGCCTTTTAACGACGGTGGACGATAAGGTTGAGCTTTTTCGCTCTCTCGGGGTTCACGCGGTTTGGATCGCCCATCCCCCGCGGGACGGACTTGCGCGCGCGCCGCAATCACTACTCGAACGTTATGTAGCGCGAGGGCTTGGCGCCACCGAGTTCGCAACCGGAAGCGTTTGCCGCTCTCTAGGCCCTGATGCACCAGGCGCCAGCGCGTTGACCAAGGTCGCCGCTCAACTCGGCATAGGTACGCTCAGAGCGGACGCCGTGTCCATGGCGGGGGGAGTCATCAGTTCCAGTCGCGTCCGTAGCCTTGTCGAATCAGCGCGCGTTCGAGAGGCGGCGCGCCTTCTAGGCAGGCCGCATTTCGTTTGCGGCATCGTGGTGCATGGCCGCGGCAGAGGCCGCGCGTTCGGCTTTCCCAGCGCCAACGTGAGTGCTGAAACGGAATGTCTTCCTCCCAACGGCGTCTACGCTTGCCGGGCGATTTTCCGCGATGCTTCTTATCCGGCGATTGTCAGTATCGGGCCGCGCCCGACCTTCGACGATGACGAGAAAGCCGTGGAAGCCCACATCATAGGGTTCGACG
Organism: Deltaproteobacteria bacterium; assembly: GCA_021801125.1. Classification (GTDB taxonomy): domain Bacteria; phylum Desulfobacterota; class Binatia; order Binatales; family Binataceae; genus JAJYYI01. The sequence continues at coordinate 14,776 of JAJYYI010000003.1, forward strand.
GCGACCTTTACGGCGCGAGAATCAAGCTAGAAGTGGTTGAACTTTTACGCGCCCAGCAAAAATTTGATTCGCCGGCACTTCTTGCTCGCCAGATAGAGCGCGACATCATCCGCGTGGGACAAGTTCTGGAAAAGTACTGACGCTCTTGCTCGCCTTCGAAAAAGAACCCCGTTTTGCGATGACCAGCGAGTCTGGTTAAACGTAACGGTCGTCGTGTCCTAGCCTTCGCTAGCCTCGGGGGATTCACTTCTATGCTGGCCTAGCAAACTATTTTTGGCCAGGCCTCGTTGAATAACTTGTAATTATCGTCGTCTGTATCGTAATGTTTGTCGGCGTCTCGGAGGTTAATAGAGCTTATTAAGATCGCAGTGACAGCGTTCTTCAGGTTATCGTCCGTTTGCGAAGGGTCGATTCCGCGCTCGATCATACGATCTTTTGTGGCGGAAATTTCTAGCAGCGCTTCTGTCTGGGGCGGAGTCGATTCTATCTCATGCACGAGTGCTCACTCTCTGTATGGATAAGCGGCAAATGCTTCGAGGAGATTACTTAAAAACTTGATCGCTTTGGGGCGCCGATGAAGAAAAAAATAGGCGAGCCGCTTTCTAGGCGGGGAACAATGAGTGGGTGGTCTGCCTCCGATTGGAACTGGTCGATCTTCGAAACCATGGCGCTGGGGCGCACGGTGTTTGCTGCTTTTAAAGTCTCGGCGTCATATCCGGCTGAGCCTGTTTCATCCGGATGTTTCGTTGGGGTTGGTCAGCGACTCGCTGCGTATCCACGAGTTAAATAACAAAAGGGTCGCGGTTCCCAGCTAAGCACGCAACGCTATCGCGGTTGGTTGAGTGCGGGTGCGTTGCGCCCCGCTTCAAGCACGTGTTGGGCTCGGCGCGGCAGTAAACCAATGCGCGTATTTCTCATTCACATTCGTGATCCGCAATTTTATGCCCTGCCGACCGATGCCCGCAGTCCGAAGGGAAATTTCCGCGTCATGGGGTTCCCGCCGATTGGAATAATGTCGCTCTCGGCCGTGCTCAAACGCGCCGGCCATGAGTGCGTCATGTTCGATCAGGCCAACCCCGAGACGCCCAATGCGGTTATCATCGAAGAGATCCGCAGGCAGCGGCCCGCACTGGTCGGACTCAGTTTCCTTAGCACCACGAGCTACCCGTACGCCAAGATCCTCGCGCGCCAGATTCGCGCCGCCGATGCGCACGTTCGACTAGCCTTCGGGGGGGTGTTTGCGACACTCAATGCTGCGCCGGTAAAGCAGCAGTGCCCGGAGGTGGATTTTGTCTGCCGCGGGGATGGCGAACAACTCCTGCTCGATCTGCTCGATCGCCTGGATGATCCCGCGACGGTTGCCGGGCTAACGTGGGCAAAAGACGACAAGGTGGTAAGCAATCCGAACCGGCCGCTGGACCGCAACCTCGATCAGTGGCCCTTCCCCGACCGCGAGAGTCTGCCGCTGGATTTTATCGAATCGATGCCTCTCGACGTGCCGGCGGTCCTGTCGATGGAACGGTTCACGACCATGCAGACCTCGCGCGGTTGTCCGTGGCCGTGCGTGTTCTGCGACATTCCCATGTTCAACGAAGGCAAGTGGCGCGCGCGCAGCCCGCAGCACGTCGTAGAGGAGTTTAACCACCTTCAACGCCTCGGCTACGGGGCCGTATACTTCGTCGACGACCACTTTTTACTGCAGCCCAAGCGTATAGAGGCGATCTGCAAAGGTATCAACGACGCCGGAGTCACCATTCAGTGGGGCTGCGAGGGACGAGTTGATTCGGTGGCGCAGCATCTTTTCCCGGTCATGGCGAAAGCGCACTGCCGGACATTAATGTTTGGTATCGAGAGCGGCAGCCAGAGGGTGCTCGACAGGCTCAAGAAAGGGCAGACGTTGGCTGAGGTGGAAACGGCGGTGATCAACGCCAAGAAAGCGGGGATCGAGCTGGTCCACGGGTTCTTCGTGGTCGGCAGCCCCGACGAGACCGTCGAGGACATGCGGGCAACCTTCGACTTTGCCGCGAAGCTCCCGCTTGACACGTTCGCCTTCAATCGCCTTTGCGTGTACCGCGGCACCCCGCTGTGGCAGGAGTATCTGAGACGCGGTTTGGTCAATGACACGGAAGATTGGTACAAGTATTTCAAGTGCTCGGAAATTGATCCCACCTGTTTGATTGGCGAGGTGATCAATGCGGAGCGTACCGCCGGATTAAAGCGGCTGTTCCGCTACAAGCTCACCCACTATCCGCTGCAGACTCTGCGGCTGTTGCGGCGCTTTCTGCGCCATATGCGGCTGCGCGATGTCGTTTATCTGTTAATCAAGCCGTTCCTCGGCGCAAAGCGGGGGTCAACGAAGAACGAGGTGCTCTCCAGGGCCGTCGAGCACGGTGCACAGAAGGATGCGGCAGCTCTCCTCACGCGGGTTTCCGATGCACTGCTCACGAAGGCGGTGACTCCGTCAAGCAGCGGGCCATCGGGGACGCCTTGAGGCGCGCCAGCGAACGAACTCGCACCAACTCCGTGGTTTACATCTTTGCCGGCCTGGCGGGAACGTGAAGTCGGCGGCAGTTCCTTTAGTGCCGCTTCCGACACCTGCTTGATGCCTCGCAACGGAGGCTCTCTGGGAATCCGTTGTTCTAGATTCACCACCATCAACACCGACCGCTGCCGCCGCTCTTCTCCAGGCATCCGCCGCTTCCTCCTCTGCCGCCCTCAACTACCAGTATACAGGAACCTTGTGGCGTGGGTTTTTCAACGGCCTGCTAGAGAACCTGTTTAAGGGCGAGTCGTAGAATCTGCGTGCCTTGGTAGGGAACCTGCTCGATCTAATGCCTTGCGGCTGCCGAAAGACACGATGTTTGCGGTCCTTCGAACGTCAAATCGGAGGTGCGAGAGTGACGGTGGAGCCGATCTCGTGCGCCAGCAAGCAACTCGCCCCGACGATCAGCCTTCTGGTGGAGGTAGCCGGATGCTCTTTGCTCAACCATGCTACGCGCGACGACTCGGCGCAGGGTCAAGCCGCGTAGGGTCGCGTTGAAGAAAACCCGGAGAATCGGCCGTTCTTTCGCCCCGAGCATCAGCTAGGCCAGCACGGTACGAAGACTTGGTTGGACCATTTCATCGAGGTCGACCCCGGAACCTTCAACGTGCCGGTCGCTTAGCAATATCTTAGAAAGCCGCCCGCCCGCACCGCTGTGCTGCCCTTCGGCGATATGGGGAGCGCCTTTCGCGTGGACAGGGTGAAGATTACTCCCGCCGAGGCGATGAACGCCTCGACTGGTTCTGGACCTACGCGCAGCGCTTGCGCAAAGCGATGCAGACCTGAATGGCCGAGCGGGAGTTCTTTCTCGCCAACCCGTTGAGTGTCGACGCCGTGCTGAAAAGCCATTGGGTCGACACCGTCGCGAAATTGCATCGCGTGCCGCCGCAGGAACTCGGCTTGTGGCTTGGTGCCTCGGGCTGGTGTCCGGCTGGAGACTCGCAGTTGACGCGAGACTGGTTTCAGCGCGCGATGGAAGTACGCTCGAGCGCGCCGAAGGTTCACGATTCACCTAGCAGGCCCTGATGGCGCCGACTCTTCCAGATGTCGCCATCAATTCCGCCACCAACCTCCTGAATCTCCGCGACATTGTCATGGATCGCGCCGAAGAAGAGGCTTGCCGCGAAATCGTGCACCGAATCCCGATGTCCGAAAAGCTGCGCAATTTTGCCGAAGAGCACGGGCGGCGCTATGACCGGGTGGCCGAAGGGCGCGACGTCGCTGTCCCCGCCAGCGATCCGAGCCCCTCGCACGGACGCCCCAGCGCGAATCTCACTTGACTTAGGGGTTCCTGCTACTTGGGCGATTCTTGAAGCCCCCGTCGCCGATGGCGTGAGGTTTCCCTGAGCACTTGCCCGCTCGCGTGGCTGATCACGGGAAGTCGACGGGCTGGCGTTGAGGAAAGCCCTGGGAGGGTGTTAGTGCAATTCCCGCGAGCTGGCAGCGTTCTCGTTCCGCCGTTTATGAAAGCGCGGAAATTAAGACCGGAACCATCTGCCCTCGAAGGCCCTGGCGCCTTTTCTCATTCTCCCCGCGATTCAAGCCGAATTGGCCTTGCGTGTGCAATTAGTTGAATTCAGGGGTTTTTGGGGGGTGAGCCGTCCGGGACTCGAACCCGGGACCCTCTGATTAAAAGTCAGATGCTCTAACCGCCTGAGCTAACGGCTCACCGGAAAGGCGGGGCAAAAGCCTGACCTTAGCGTAACTCTTCACGCTTGAAAAGCGCCAATACGTCCGCAGTCTCTTGGCGGTTTGACGGCGCGGGATGATGATGCGCCGACACTGCGGAGCGTCAATCGAGCGCGCTAAGCCTTGTAACGCGACTGAGTCTGGTCCCATTCATCAGCGCCGAAGCGCTCGAAAAGCTCGCGTATCGTTAGCGGATGCTCCGTCGCGGGTATTGCCCCGCTCTGCGTTATAGCTCGCAGCACTAGCTCGCACGTTTCAATCACCGCGGCGAGCAGCATCGTAGGCAGAATCGCGATACGGTAGCCGAACGCTTGCGCCTGCTTGAGCGTTACCGGCGGACTTTTGCCGCCTTGCACGATATTTAGGAGGCACGGTCCTTTTACCAACCGAGGTATCACACGAAGCTGCTCTTCCGTTTGCGGTGCCTCCACAAAAGCCACATCGGCACCCTCGGCGAGCGCGTCGTTTGCGCGCACGATCGCTTCGTCGAAGCCGGCCACAGCGATGGCGTCGGTGCGCGCGATGATGACGAAGTCCGGGTCGTGGCGCTCGCCCGCCGCGGCACTGATTTTGGAGAGGAACTCTGCCCTTGGAACAATCTCCTTGTGCTCGAGGTGCCCGCATTTTTTCGGAAACACCTGGTCTTCGATATGAATGGCCGCCACGCCGCGCTTTTCAAACTCCCGCACGGTCCGCGCAACGTTGAGTTCGTTGCCGTACCCGGTATCCGCGTCGGCGATGACCGGGACGCGAACGGCGGCGGCGATGGCGCCCGCGTTCGCGACCATCTCGGACATCGTGATTAGCCCGTAGTCGGGAAAGCCTAAGCGGCTGGCCGAGGTCCCCGCGCCGGTCATGTAGACGGCTGGAAAGCCGGCTTGGTCGATGAGCTTGGCGGTGACGCAGTCATAGGCGCCAGGGGCAATGATAAGCCCTTCTTTCAGCAACATCTCACGCAGTACTCCACTGGCGCCCAAAGCGGTCTCTCCTTTCGCTACGCCTCAGTGCGATAAGGCCCCCGTTCACGCATTGCCGTGCCCATGGAAAATCCTATCGCAATTATGCTGGATGTTAACCAAAGAAACCGCCTGAGTGCCATATCGCGATTCGGCCCCGCAGGACGTTGCCGCCACGCTCGCGCCGGCCAGGCCCGTGCTTGCGGCGATTCGCTCAAGGCCGCGGAATTGCCGCCGATCCGCGCCGGCCGGGGTGTGCAGGAAGGGGCGGTATTTCCCGGATGCTCCCGATGTGGACGCTCCCGATGCGGTTGCGTGAGGGCTGCGCTATGCTTTAGGAGCGCTTCTCACAACGATATTTGCAGGACACTTTCCGGTCGCGACTCCATGCCTTCGCGCAGTTGCGACGAGATGGTCGTGGGACAGGCGTGGCGAGAAAGCCGGAGGTGGCGTGAACGCGATGGCTTACGCCTTTTTTTCGATGCCTTTGGCGCGGTTGGGCCTTAAGCTTCGCTTCAACCTACTTATTGCAGCGATTCTGTTGCTTAGCATGGGGCTGGGCGGGCTTCTGATCATAGAGAATAATCGCCGCGCGGTGCGCAATGAGATTGAGGCTTCAACCGAGCTGACCCTGGGATTGCTCGACGCAACCACCGACAATTTGCGTTTTTCCGCTGCCGAGGGTCCCGAGTTTCGCCGCCGGCTGGCGCGCTACGTGGCCGCGCTCAGCCGCGTCCGTCACGTCCGGCTTCAAGTGCTGGACTCTAGCGGCCAGCCGCTCGTCAAGACGGTGACCGGGCCGCCAACCGGCTTCGCCCGCGCACCGAGTTGGTTCGTGCGCTTGGTCGCGCCCGAGCCGATCACCTATCGCAAGCCGATTAGCGCGGACGGCACGCCATATGGCTTTGTCGTGGTTAGCACTCATCCAGCCGACGAGATGGCCGAGGACTGGCTCAACGTACGCGACCTGTTCCTGGTCGGCGCCGCGCTGTTCGTGCTCACCTGGATTCTAGTCGTATGGTCGGTCGGACGCGCGCTTCAGCCGGTCGAGGTCTTGTTGCGCGGCTTTGCCGGCCTTGAGCGCGGAGATCTCCAGACGCGCCTGCCGGTTTTCAGCGTGCCGGAATTTGCCTTGATAACTCGCAAGTTCAACCATATGGCGCAGACCCTCGAGCAAACCGCGCGCGAGAACCGGCAGCTTACCCAGCGTTTGTTCAACTTGCAGGATGAGGAACGGCGCACCGTTGCCCGCGAGTTGCACGACGACCTGGGTCAATACTTGTTTACGCTCAAGACCGACGCCTTTGCGATCGATCAGTTGGCTGCTGAAAACAAAACCGCGGAGATTCGCGAGAAGGCGCGCGAGATTGGCACGCTGACCAGCCGAATGGAGACGATCGTGCGCAAGATGATTCAACGGCTGCGCCCGCTAGTGCTGGACGAACTGGGGTTGGCCGACGCTCTACGCGATCTCGTCGCGTCCTGGCGTACTCATCATCCGCAAGCAGCCTGCGTGCTAGAGATCAGCAGTCCGCTCGACGGTCTCGGCAAGGAGGTTGATAGCGCGGTCTACCATATGGTGCAAGAATGCTTGACGAATATCGCCAAGCACGCCAACGCCTCGCGCGTCGAGATCCTGGTGCGTCGTGAACCTCGGCGACAGCACGTGGAGCTTGGCGCTTGCGAAGCCGAGGCTGAGGCGCAGGGTTCGCCGCGCCTCGGGGAAGCTCTCTCAGTGCGGGTAAGTGATAATGGTCGCGGGATGCAGGGATCGTCTCGATCAGGCATGGGATTGGTCGGGATGCGAGAGCGGGTCGAAGCGCTCGGAGGACGGCTGACGATAGTGCCGAGCCCGAGCGCTGGCACGTGCGTGACGGCGATGATTCCGCTAGATAAGGGCCGGGGGGATAGCGGCTCGTGAGCGCGCTCGCGAAAATCTTGCTGGTAGACGATCATCCAATCGTTCGCGCCGGATGTCGTGAATTCCTTGAGCGCGGCTTGCCGGCAAAGGTTATCGAAGCCGGCAGCGGCGAAGAGGGCTGGCGCGCTTTTGTCGAGCATCATCCTGACTTGGTGATTTTGGACTTGACCATGCCGGGGGCTGGAGGGCTCGAAATTTTACAGAAGCTGCGTGCCCACGACCCGCGTTCGCGCGTGCTGATCTTCAGTATGCATGCCAATCCGATCTTTGCCGCGCGCGCCATGCAGGCTGGGGCGAAAGGTTATGTGGTCAAAAGCAGCCCGCCCGAGCAGCTGCTCAAGGCGGTGCAAGAGGTGCTGGCGGGCGGCAATTATCTCTCGCACGAGATCGCGCAGGAGATTGCTCTAATAAATCTTGGCGGAGGGCCGAATCCGCTGGACGAGCTTTCAGCGCGTGAGCTTGAGATCTTGCGCCTAGTCAGCTCGGGGCGTAGTCTCTCGGAAATCGCCACGATTCTTTGTATCAGCTACAAGACCGCCGCTAACTCCGTTACACAGCTCAAGTCCAAGGTGCGCGCGCGACATACCAGCGACTTGGTTCGTATCGCTATCGAACACGGGCTCATCGACAATCCACGCTGATTTCGCCTGTTAAGCGTTCGTCGCGCGAGATTTCGATGCCTTTGATCGAGGAGCTTCATCCCGCCAGCGGAAAAAGTGGGTTGCTGGCGGCGTCGAGCGGCGGCTCAATGGGCAGTAGGCCAAGGGTTAATGAGGAGTAAAATGCATACGTACCGGTTTTGTCGACGAATGAGGTCTTCGTCGAGCATGCGCGGCGAATAATCGCATTGTGATGATGAGGCTTTTACGATAGCGAGGGCTGGCGTCGCCTTTTTGGGATTTCCGTTTGGTGCCAGGTGTGATTTAACGAAAGGCATCCGCATAAGCTAAACTCTTTTGCAGGCGGCGGTTCCTCGCTGATTCGCGTGGAATCCTTGAGCCAGAGGGCCGAATCGACACGTCAATCCGTTGTGATACGTAAAATCAAGAATTTCGCCGCTAGGGTGTTAGGTCGGCTTTCGGCAGGTTTCTCAAACTTAAGCCCTCGCAGTAAGAACCTCATTGCATACGGACTGGCGCTGGCTATCGTCGCGTTCGTGGCGCGAGGAGTTTCCGCCAGCGAGCTGGGTGACGCGCTCGGGCGTGCCAGGCTGTCGATCTTCATTCCCGCCCGCATCGTCTCCTTCTTGTGCTTCTTTTTTGGCGAAACCCTGCTCTTTTCTTTACTCTTCACTTTTTTTAACGCGCGCATCACGTTTCGCGAAATGCTGCCTGCCAACGCAGCCCAGTATTTTCTTCAAGTGGTGAACGCGGCAGTCGCTGGCGGAGCTTTGGTTGCCTTTCTGCATCGGCGCAAGGGTGTGCCGTGGCTAGCAGGCGGCTGCACGATGATTTTCGAGGCCCTGTTGGACTTCCAGGTGATGGCGTGGATCGCTCTTTTCGGGACCTTGCTCGTGCCCGAATTCCCGCTTCGGGTTCCGTGGTATTATCCGGCGTTGGCCATCGCTGGGCTGTGGCTCTTAGCGGGCTTCTGGATGTCCGGCCGCCCGCGGTCGCCGATTTTGCAATGGCTCTATGACCGTCCGTCGTTCGGTGCTTTTCGCAAGGCTCGTTTGCGTCATTACCTGGTCTTGATGTCGATTCGCTTGCCGATATTCCTGGTGCAGTGCGTATCGTTTTACTTGCAGATGATAAGCTTTAACATTCACGTGACGCTGGGTCAGGTGATTGCGTCCACGCCGGCGATAATGCTTATCACGGCGCTGCCGATCGTGCCGGTAGGGCTGGGACCCGATCAGGCAGTGATGGTGTACGGATTTCGCGGATACGGTTCGCAGGCCGATTTGTTGGGAATGGCGTTGGCGACCAATATGATGGGCATGATGTTCCGGCTGATCCTTGGTATAGGGTCCGCCGGAACCTTTGCGCGCGAACTCGCTGAAGAGGTACAGACGGCCGAAGCGCCCGCGCGCAAAGTGGGCGGGGGCGCTGAAGCATGGCTCGATTCCTCCCAGCCGGTGGCCGAGCCATATGAAAAGACCACCGAGGCCTTTTACGGGGAAGAGTGATTCCGCAACCACTCGGTGCGCGATTTACCTCAATCGGTTAACGATGCGAAACTGCATCCGTCGACAGGAAACAACCTGAGTCGCGCTCGATCTTCGCGTGCCGCCGGGTTGGGTGTCGCGCGGTTTTTACGCGCCCGTGCCAACGAAAAGCAGCGAACGGCTGAACGTTCTTAACCCTGGTTATATTTGCGAGGTCCAGACCTGCCGGAGTAGTCCCGGTCGGCGAGCGATAGTGTTCCGGCGGCCCTAGTCGGGGGACAGATCAAGACGGTGGCTGAGATTTGGCCTAATTTTTTCGTAGTCGGTGCGGCAAAAGCGGGTACCACGTCGCTTTACGCCTATCTGAGGCAGCATCCCCAGGTGTTTCTCCCCAAGATAAAGGAGCCGCATTTTTTCGCCCATGTTCGCCCTTCACCTGAGATGAAGCATCTGTACGCGGCAATCAACGATCGCTCGACCTACTTGAGGCTCTTTCGCAACGCGGAGGGTTATCGGGCGATCGGCGACGCCAGCCCGTCGTATTTATGGGACCCGGAGGCCGCAAATCGGATTCGCCGCTCCGTTGGCGAAGCCAAAATTGTGATTACCTTGCGCGACCCTGTGGAACGAGCTCACTCGCATTATCTGGCGGACGTACGCGAAGGGGTGCACGACCTGAGCTTTTACGACGCCTTGCGTCAAGACATGGCGCGTCCCAAAAAAGGCTGGGCGGTGTCGCTCCTATATGTGGAGTTGGGGCAGTACGCCGCTCAAGTAAGGCGCTACCTCGACCTCTTCGGCCCCGCGCAGGTAAAGGTTGTGCTCTTCGAGGAATTGAAACGTAACAGCGCCAATGTGCTGAAGGAATTGGCTCAGTTCCTGGAGGTTGATCAGGGGGCAGTCGAACAAATCAACACCAGCGAAGTGCATAACTCTTACGCGGCGCCGCGCGGTAAGTGGGCACAACGAATGGCTGGCGCGAAATTCTCGCGCTTGTTGGGAAAAACGGTAATTCCCCATGAGGTTGGGCAGTTCATCTTCGAGCGGGTGCTCCTGAAGCAGGCGCCCAAGCCGAAGATTGAACCCGAAGCCAAGCGTCTCTTATGCGAGATTTACGAGCCTGAAATCCGGGAGCTAGAGGGTATTTTGGGACGTCCCCTGCCCGAATTACGCCGCTCGTGGTAGACGGCGGCGCGCCGTGCTCGAATCTTCTACGGCCGCGGCGGCTCGAAACATACGGCACACGTAGCGCCGTCGCAGGACTCAGCCAGCACGCGGTCCTCGTCATATTGATACTGCGGAGTGTCGACGCGCGGCAGCCGAGAATCCGTCGAGAAAGTCGTACTTTTCCAATCCTCGCTGTCGCTCCATTTAAAGGGCAGCATCTTGACTGACCCGGGTTGTTTGAGCGTTACGAACGCCTGCAGCGCTTCAATCATGATCGCACGCTGCAACTGCGGCTCGCCAACCTTGCCTGCTGTCTGACCGAGCGGATAGTCGAGGAAGGCCGCGCGAGGCGGGTTCACCGCCTGGGTTATGTCGAGCGCGCTCGTCATGCAGAGCGTGGCAATTCCCGCAGCTTCGATCTGGCGTGCGATCAGTCCTACGGACTGATGGCAGACGGGTCAAACAGGCACCAGCAAAGCCAAGTCGGCCTTTTCTTCCTGGGCGCGCGCGACCAGGGCCGGCGCCAGTTCCGTATTCACTCGGCGGGTCGAATAGATTCCCCCCATGAAGGTGTAGGCGTGGGAGGCAAGTTCCCCGAAAAATCCTTCTGCGGCGAGTCCGCGCAGGGTTTCAAGCGGAAACACGCACCGCAAATCGCGCCGGGCGTTGGCAAGGTCGTAGGCGAAGTGCGTCGCGCGCAGCGCGGACGCCGGCGCGTCCTTAGGGATGGCGCGATAGGAGGAGTCGTCCTTGTAATGGAACGCGACTTGTCCCGCAAGGTAAATCCCGCCGGAGGCGATGAGCATCAGGCGGCAGTCGCGCAGCGGCTTGGTCACCGGTGTCCACGGTGGCTCGGTTTCGTTGACCGTCCATCGGTAGGCCGGGTAACCCAAGCCTTGGTATAGGCATTGAATGCGCTCGATGTACCGTACGGGCTCGCCCATGTGAAATTTCCCCGGACCTTGGTCTAGTTATAGCCTAGCACCTGTCGGGCGACGATTTAACCCAAGCGATTCATCCTCCGCCGGGACCGTATCATAAGCGGGTAGCTGTGCTCGGCGGCATTCTCTTTGAAGGCGTCGTGTAGGTCGGGGGGGCGGCTGTGCCGGGATGCGAACTTACAGGTCGCTGTCGTCCGCGCCGCCACTCCCCGTTCCTTCGTCCGCGTCGAGGTCGCCGCCGCGTTCGAGTTCGTCGATCGCCTCTTCGAATTCCGGTCCCTGCACTTCCTCTCCCATTTCGCGTCCGATCCGTTTCATCATGCGAGCGACGCTCTTCGGGTCATTCTCGTCCACGTCGCTATAGCGCGATGGGTCGGCGAGCGCGTCGAGGCGGTTTTCTTCGCTGCGCGGGGTGGCGAAGCGCGACATCAGGCGGCGCATCTTGCGACTTCCACAATGGCAGCATGCTGCGTGTACCCGCTCGCTCACCCGCATCGTGAGCACGCTGGTACGCCGGCCGCACTTGTTGCACTGATACTCGTAGATCGGCATCCGCGTTGGCGCACTCCTTGATTAGAATCACGAAAATTTTATGCTAACGCCCTGGTTTTGTGAAAATCACGAGCGCTACTTGCTGGAAGAGAAACACGAGGAGGTAGGCCGCCGGCCGGCCGTCGCGAGACGCCCGGGGTTTCAAGGCGAGAGAGCGCCTTCCGTGTAACCGAGCCTTTAATGAGCCGGTGGCTTAAGTCAGAGTCGCGCCGTTACGCGGCCCGTCGGGCCCTCACACATCGGTTCGCCCCCGGACTTCCGGTATGATAAGAGGCGGGAGTCAGGCCGTCGATTCGGCGCCCATTTTGCGCAATTGCGGGCGGTAAAAGAGCTTCGATTGATGTGGCACGACACGCGGATGGTCGTGCTGTGCGCGATTTCCGCCGCGCTTTATGCCGCGGTGCTCATTCCATTCAAAGTTGTCCCGCTTATTCCCGGCGTCACCGAGCTGCGTCCGGCCAACGCGATTCCGATCGTCTGCTCGTTTCTCTTCGGTCCGGCCGCGGCGTGGGGCTCCGCGATCGGCAACCTGGTGGGCGACTTTTTCGGCGGTGCGGGGCCGGGGGATTTTTTCGGGTTTTTCGCCAATCTGGCGTACGGATTTCTGCCGTACAAAGTCTGGGAAGCGATCGGCGGCAGGCACAGTCCGCTCGACCGCTCTGCCGCGGCGATTAGCAAATACATTTTCACTTGCTTCATAGCGAGCCTGCTATGCGCGGATGTCGTCGGCTGGGGCGACAATCTGCTTGGTTTGCGACCTTTCGCCGTGTTAGGCAATCTGATCGTTTTCAACAACATGCTGGCCTCCGTGGTGCTCGCTCCCTTTCTGCTCGCCGCGATTTACCCGCGGGCACGAGCCGGCCGTTTGCTTTACGGCGACCTGATGCCGCAGGAACCGCCCTTGCGCCGCAGCGTGCGGTTGTACGGGCTTTTTCTGCTGGTGGGAGGTGGACTGTTGGCTTGGGCTGCGGGCAACCTTATCTCCGCGGGCTACTGGTTGCCGGCGTTTTTACCGGGCACGATGCTCCATGCTCCGTATAGTGGCGTGGTCGCCGTGGTCGTGAGCCCTCCGCTCGCACTGGCAGTTCTCGGCGCATGTCTTCTGTGAAGAGTGAAAGCGGCGCGACGGCGCCGCAGCTTATCCCCGAGATCTTGCTGGAACAAGTCAGCTTTACTTATCGCGGTGCGGACGCGCGCGCGATCGACGGCGCAAGGCTCGTTCATCGCGCAGGCGAGACGATCGCTATCGTCGGACCCTCCGCGGCGGGCAAATCGACGCTGGTTAAGTGTCTCAACCGAATCGTCCCCGGCTTTGAGGACGGCATTCTTGAAGGCACGATCCGAATCGGTGGCCGTGAGTTGGGAGGCCAGCGCGTGTGTGACGTCGCGCCGCTGGTCGGGATGGTATTTCAAGACTTCGAGTCGCAGCTATTCTCGAGTAGCGTCGCCAGCGAGGTCGCCTTTGCGATGGAGCAGCGCCGGTTCGATCGCGCGATGATGCGCTCTCGGGTGCGTGACGCGCTTAGCGCCGTCGGCCTTGCGGGCTTTGAAGGTCGCGACCCGGCCACGCTTTCCGGCGGCGAAAAACAGCGCCTGGCGATCGCTGCAGTGATGGCGCTGCGGCCGCGCGTCATCGTGCTCGACGAGCCCACGACGGACCTGGATCCGCAGGGTCGCGCGGAAATCTTCACGTTGCTCGAGGAGCTGCGCGCGCAGGGCCTGTGCCTGGTGATTATCGAGCATGATCTCGAAGCGCTGCGCCGTTGCGACCGAATCATTTTGCTGCGCGAGGGGAAGATCGTCGCCGACGCTGCACCTGCGGAGCTGCTGCCGCGGGTCGATTTGTTGGAGCAATGCGGCGTGCGCCCGACGGACCTGGACCGCTTGTGCCACCGCTTGCAGGTTCGCCCGCCGCTGCCGACCATCGACCATGTTGAAGCGATGATTCGCGGCAAGTACGGGATTTCGGGTGTAAGCCCCGGTTCGCTCGCGCCGAGCCTCCGTGACCCGGGAGCCGCTGCCCAGCCTGCCGCGAAAGTCGCTCGAACGCCCGCCATCGCTGGAGGTTCAGACAGCGGGGCGTGCGGAAGAGAAGACGAAGCCGGCGGGCCTGCGCTTATCGAGGCGCGCGAATTGAGCTACGCCTACCCGCACGGCAACGTCGCGCTGCACGGTGTGAGCCTGACTATCCGCGAGCGTGAGTTCCTCGCGATCGTAGGTCAAAACGGGTCGGGTAAAAGTACGCTGGCCAAACTGATAGCCGGGCTTATGCGACCGACAACGGGCGAATTGAAGCTGCAGGGGCGCGACCGAGCCGCCTATGCGCCTGCGGAGAGCGCGCGCGAGATCGGATTTGTCTTCCAAAACCCCGACTATCAAATTTTTGCTGCTACCGTCGAGGACGAGATTGCTTTCGGCCCGCGCAACTTCGGCCTGCCCAAAGACGAGATCGCGCGCCGCGTGGAGAGCGTGCTGAAGGCGGTCGGGCTTGACCCGCTGCGCCGCAGGGATCCTTTTTTGCTGGGCAAGGGTGAGCGCCAGCGCTTGGCGGTTGCCGGCGCGCTGGCGTTAAGACCGCGCCTGCTGCTTCTCGACGAGCCCACCACCGGCTTGGACTACCGTGAGCAACGCCGCATGATGGATTTGCTCGCGGAACTGAATCGCGATGGCGTCGCGATAGCGATCATTACCCACGCGCCGTGGCTGGTCGCCACTTATGCAAGGCGGGTCGTGATGCTGCGCGGGGGTGAGAAAGTCTTCGACGGCGCGGTGCGCGCGTTCTTTGCTCGCCAAGATTTGCTCGCCAACTCCGCATTCCGGCCGCCGGAGGTGACGGCGCTCGGTTTGCGCCTCGGTCTGCTCGCGCTCTCCGTGGAAGAGTTGGCGAATTTAATCGAAGAGCGGGGCTGATGCCGATCTATCTCTACCTCAACCGTGCGACAGCTCTGCATCGGCTTCATCCGGCGGTCAAAATTCTCGCGCTGTTTGCGGTGTTCTGGTCGATCTACTGGCTGGACAACCCGGCCGCGCTCGCGCCTCTCGGGCTCATGCTGGTGATACTCGCGCAAGTTTCCGGCTCATGGTCTAACTTCTACCGGCTACGCTGGCTGCTGATCCTGATTGTGTTCTTCACAACCTTGGTCTGGGTTCTGTTCTATCGGCAGGGGCCACCATTGTTCAGAGTCGGACCCTTGCCGATCAGCCGCGCCTCGCTGGAGTTCGGCTTCGGGCGCGGACTTAAGCTTGCCGAGCTTATCGCCACGACGATTCTTTTTCTGTCCACTACCCGAGTGGAAGAATTCGCCTATGGACTCGCCTGGCTGGGCATGCCGCATCGTATCGGCTTTGCCATCACGTTGGCTTTCCGCCTGGCGCCGCTTTTCATCGACAGCGCGCTGGACGTGGTGGCTGCGCAAAGGCTGAGAGGCCACGACTTTGGTCGCGGCGGTCCGATCGCGCGGATGCGCGGGTACGCTCCGGTCATGGTGCCGGTGTTCATGGGAGCCTTGCGCAAAGCGAACAACATGGCGATGGCGCTGGAGGCTCGCGGGTTCGGCCATACCAACCGGCCGACAAGCCTCGCCGAGTATCGACTAAGGCCAGCCGACTGGGTCGGCCTGGCCGCTCTCGGCGCGTTGGCAACCGGCAGCTTCCTCGCTTACTGGTTGGGCTACGGCGCAATTAAACTCACCCATTGACTCTGGCACGGCTCGTAGTTTGTGATGCGAAAGCGGCTGCGCTTGGGCGTAGCAGCCTGCCTCGCCTTTGGTGAGCGGCTTGGTTAGACTGATTCAGGCAACGGGGGAAGGAGGAAACGGGGAATGCTATTTGCCTTGATCGGACATGATAGTCCCAAGGGCCAGGAACTGCGGCCGAAAGTGCGGCCGACCCATCTCGAATACATCCGTGCGGCGGCCAACGCCGGCAAGATTGTCCTCGGCGGCCGGTTCACCGACGGCAGCGGAAGCCTGTTAGTTCTAGAGGCTGAGTCGCGTGACGAGGCGGCCAAATTCGCTCAGAATGACCCTTATACGAAAGAGGGCGTGTTCGAGCGCGTCGAGATAAAGCCTTTCCAGAAGGTTTTTCCGGAATAAACCGGGCTGAATGCGAGTACTCGATGGCGGGCGCACTTGCAGGGCTGAGGATCATCGAAATCGGCGAAATGGTTTCGGCGCCTTACGCCGCCAAGTTGATGGCGGACGTAGGGGCGGACGTGATCAAGATCGAGCGACCTGGGCTGGGCGATCCGGCGCGCAGGCGGGGGCCTTTTGTCGACGACCAGCCGCACCCTGAGAAAAGCGGCCTCTTTCTGTACCTGAACAGCAACAAGCTCGGCGTCACTTTAGACATCGCCAACGCCCGGGGCTTTGCGCTTCTCGAGCGGCTGGTTCAAGACGCTGACGTCTTGATGCATAACCTTGCACCTGCCGAGATGGATCGGATCGGCTTGACCTTCGAGCGGCTCAGTAAGGTCAATCCGAAACTTGTCATGACCTCGATCACGCCGTTTGGGCTGGACGGCCCGCATCGCGACTACCATGCTACGAACCTCACGCTGTGGTGCGCGGGCGGAGCATGCTATCTCAACGGCAGCCCGGAGCATCCGGATAAGCCGCCGCTTGCCGCCTTCGGGCAGCAGGCGTACTACCAGGGCGGAGCGCATGCGGCGGTCGCGACGATGGGCGCGCTGCTGGGCGGATTGAACGACGGCGTGGGGCAGCACGTTGAAGTCTCGGTTCAGGAGACGGTCGCCTCCATCCTGGAGATGACGTTTGCCTTTTGGCCCTATATCGGCATGATCGCCTCGCGCCTGGGACAGAAGCCTATTCAGCCGCTCGACGTCATGGAGTGCAAGGACGGGTATATCTTCATTTGCTGCATCGAAGAGCATCAGTGGCACTCCTTTGTCGACGTGATGGGCCATCCGCAGTGGGCCGGGGAGGAAATTTTCCAAGACCGTCTGAAGCGAGCGGCTCACTGGGACGCGCTGCGACCGTTGCTCCAGGAATGGGTCGGCGAGCAACGCGTGCATGAGCTTTACACCAAGGCGCTTCATCGCAAGATTCCATTCGCGCCGGTCTCGACCATGGGAGATCTCCTGAGCGCGGAGCATCTCAAGGCCCGCGGATTCTTTGTCGAGATCGCCCATCCGGAGGCGGGGACTTACCGTTATCCCGGAGCGCCGACGAAGTACAGCGTCACTCCGTGGGAAATAAGACATGCGGCGCCGCTTTTGGGACAACATAACCGCGAGGTTTTCGGCGAGCGGCTCGGGCTCAGCGACGCGGAGCTTGCCGATTTGCGTAAAAGCGGGGTGATCTGATGACTGCGCCGCCGCTCAAAGGAATCCGGGTTGCTGACTTCAGCTGGGTGTGGGCCGGCCCCTACTGCACGCTTCAGTTGGCCCACCTCGGCGCGGAGGTGATACGAATCGAAACCGCTCGGCGGCCTTGCCTAACGCGCATGCTGCCGCCTTGGGCGGACCAGAAGATCGGCCTCAACCGTGCCGGATATTTTAATCAGTACAATCAGGGCAAACGTTCTATGTCGCTGAACCTCAAGCATCCCGCCGCCGTGGAAGTCGCCCGACGCTTGATCAAGAAGAGCGACATCGTGGCGCATAACTTCGTGCGCGGCGTGATGGAGCGGTTTGGCCTGGGTTATGAACAGATTAGAGAGTTCAAGCCCGACGTAATCATGGTCGCCCTGTCGGGCTACGGCGCAACCGGCCCTCTGTCTTCGTATATTTCATATGGGCCGGCGCAAGTGCCGCTGGCGGGTTTCTCCGCGCTGACCGGATACGCGGGTGGTCCGCCGATGCATACCGCGCTGAGCTACGCCGATCCGAACGCGGGCATCCACGCCGCCTTCGCGGTGTTGGCTGCCTTGTATCATCGTCGTAAGACCGGACAGGGACAGTTTCTGGACCTAAGCCTGTGGGAGTGTGCCACGGCGCTGACCGTCGAGGGGCTGATGGAAAAACAGATGAGCCATCGCGAGCCCGCCAGGCGTGGAAATCGCGATCCCTGGATGGCGCCGCATGGAGTATTCCGCTGCCGGGATTTGCCGGAACCGATCGGCGGGGGCGTCGTTGATACGTGGGTGTCGATAGCGGTGGCGAATGATGATGAGTGGCGGCGTTTGTGCCGCGCGATGGCACAGGCCGAGCTCGGGGACGACGCCCGATTTGCGACGGCGCCGGCCCGCAAGCGCCACGAGGACGAGCTGGAAGCGATAATCACCGCGTGGACGTCGCAGCGCTCGCCCCAAGAGGTGACGAAAATCCTGCAAGAGGCGGGCGTTGCCGCTTTCACTTGCACGGCGAACAAGGATTTGGCTGAAGATCCGCATCTCAATCAACGCGGGTTTTTCGTCGAGCTTGAGCACCCGGAGATCGGCGCGCGCAAACACTGTGGAATTCCTTGGCGCCTGAGCCGAAACGAGTGCCGAGTGCAGACGCCCGCGCCCCTGCTCGGGCAGCATACGGACGAGGTTTTGACCGGTTTGCTCGACTACAGCGCGGCGGAGGTGACGGATATGCGAGAGGCCGGGGCGCTAAATTGAACATACCGAGGTTTCCGCGTCTACCTTGAGTCATTCCAGGCTTCAAGCTAAGTCCTTGGCGCCGGCCGTGTTCCGGAGTCGGCGCGAACGCTTTCTCAAGGCGCTGGACGGCGCGCTTGCGATACTGCCCAGTGCGCCGGTCGCGCTGCGCACCAATGACGTCGAGTTTACTTACCGGCAGAACAGCGACTTCTACTACCTGACCGGCTTTGCCGAACCCGAGTCGGTCGCGCTATTTGCTCCGGGCCACTCTGAGGGCGAGTTCGTGTTGTTCGTGTGCCCGCGCGACAAGGAGCGGGAAATATGGGTCGGGCCGCGCGCCGGAGTTGAGGGGGCAGTGGCTGAGTTCGGCGCGGACCGGGCGCATCCGATCGAGGACCTCGAAAGCGTCCTGCCGCATTATCTTGAAAGCGCGGCCCACGTGCATTATCCGCTGGGCGTTAACGAGCGGCTGGATTTCAGGATGCTGCGACTAGTGCGCGCGGCGCAGGGCTCGCGCGAGCGTCTGGGGCAAGGGCCGCGCGCGCTGGTTGATCCGCGCGCGATCATTCACGAGATGCGCCTGTTCAAGAGCGAGCAGGAGCTTGCCGCCATCCGAGAATCGGTCGCGATAGCGGTCGCGGCGCATCGCGAGGCGATGCGCGCGGCGCGCAGGGGTATGATGGAGTGGGAGATCGAGGCGCTGGTCAATTTCGTTTTTCGCTCGCGGGGCGCCTGCGGGCCGGCGTATCCGCCGATCGTCGCCAGCGGTCCCAACGCCACCATACTTCATTACGTGACCAATGATCGCCGGCTCGGCGAAGACGAGCTGCTGTTGCTGGACGCCGGATGCGAGTATGACTACTACGCCTCGGACATCACGCGCACCTTTTCGCCGGGCGGGCGCTTCACTCCCTGTCAGCGCCACCTGTACCAGATCGTCCTGGCCGCTCAGCTTGCCGCGATCGACAGCGTGCGTCCGGGCGTGACGATTGAGCAGGTGCATGAATGCGCCGTAAAAGTGCTCGCTGACGGGATGCGCACGACCGGTCTTGTGCCAGGTTCGCTGGACGAGATAATTGCCACCGGGTCGTACCGGCGCTTTTATATGCACCGCACCAGTCATTGGCTCGGGATGGATGTGCACGACGTCGGCGACTATCGGCGCGACGGCGTGTCGCGCCGGCTCGAACCGGGGATGGTCTTGACGATCGAGCCGGGACTTTACGTGAGCCCCGCGGACGAGACTGCGCCGCGCGAAATGCGCGGGATCGGCATCCGTATTGAGGACGACGTGCTGGTTACCCAGGAAGGTCACGAGGTGCTGACCGCGGACGCGCCCAAGGCAGTTGACGAGATCGAAGCGCTCGCGGCGTCCCATTGACGTTGATCGAGTGTCGCTCGCGTGAGCGGCGGCCGACTCAAAACGACGGCGAGAGCTTGAAGTTCAGCGCTTGAGGGAGCGGCCTCAGTCAGGCTGCGCGCGGGTCGCATAAGCTATGCCGGAGACGGGGAGAGCAGCACCGGCTCGGCGGACGCCAACCGCGGGCGACGGCAGGGGGCGGCGCGCCGGTCTCGAGCTTCGCGATTCCGTGCCGGGGGCGGGAAGGGGAACAATAGGAAAAGCAAGCGCTGGCGCGGCTTAGGCTGCATCGCGCAGCCGTTTTCCGACGCCGAGCCTATAGGTGCGTAAGGAGTGACGCGTCACGCTGCTGAAGCGGTGCGGCGAAAGGAAGATCCACGCAGGGTTGTTGTGGCACAATCTCACCCCGCGATTGCGCGTGTGAAGAGGCGATTTCGTGCCGAGCGGGACGGGTCTCGGACTCCGTCGCTGACGCCTGGGCGCTCTAGACCTGATTCGGCGCGGATTCTCGGCCGCGAATTGCGCTCCAAGCTTATGTGCGTTGCGCTGGCGTTCGGGCTCATTGCTGGAGGATGCGGTGCGCCACACGTCCCGCGCCGCTCGCTTACCGTTGCGATGGCGTTGCTTCCCGGCGAGGCTATCCGGTACCGCAAAATCCTGGCTGATTTCGAGAGTGTGTCGGGAACCGAGGTTCAACTCGTAACCGAGACTTACGGCGATATCCTCCATCTTCTCGAAGCCGAGTCTCGCGCCGGTCGCGGCCGCTTTGATCTGGTCGAGTTGGATATCGCGACCTTGGGTCAGGCGCGCAACGACGTGCGTGAGCTTGCGCCGAGTATACTGGCCGCTGATCGCAAATTATTTCCCGAGACCGCGTGGCGCGTTGGGATGATGGCAAATCAGCTTTACTTCGTTCCCCACCGCATCATGTGGCAAGCGATGATCTACAACCGGCTGAAGGTTCCCAAGCCGCCCACGAACTGGGAAGAGTTGGCGAATTTCGTCCACGCTCATCCGGGCAAGCTCGCGATAAAAGGCGCGCTTTACGAGGGAACGCTGTGCGACGTCGCGCCGTTTATCTGGGAAGCGGGCGGAGCAATGGAGCAGCCGACCTCGACGGACACGCTGACCGCATTGGACTTCCTGGCCGGCCTCGCGCCAGGGCTTAACCCGCGCTCGGCGGTTTTCAGAGAAATGTCGGTGCTGGAGGCGCAAGCCCGCGGAGAGGTATGGATTCACTTCAACTGGCCGTTCGCGATGACTTATCTTCGTGACAAAGGGCTTGCGCCGTCGGTTAACCTGAGCGCGCCGATTCCGCTCGGCCCGAAGGGGCGCGCGACGGTGCTGGGCGGGGGTTATCTCGCAATCCCGCGCTCGGCGCCAAATCCGGACGACGCCCAACTATTTTTGCGTTTTCTACTGACCAGCGATGTTCAGCAGCGCTTGGTTACCGACCTCGGCTGGCAAAATACCCTGCCCACGAGGTGGAATCAGCAGGCCACGTTGCTATACGCGGGGTTTTCTCAGATGCGCGCGTATCTGCGCGCACGCCCCGAGGTGCAGGACTATCAGGTGCTAAGTAATCGATGGCAGCGTGCCCTGGCGGCTATTCTGTTCGAAGGCACGCCGGCGGTCGTCGCGCTAAAGCCGCTGACCGCGTGGGCCGAGAGCTTGCCCTATGAAGAATCGGCGCGGCCGGCTTCTTAACCTGTGCTTTCTATGGCTGCCGCTTGCCTATCTTGCGGCCCAGTTCGCCTTTCCCTTGGCGAGCGGGCTGGTGATGTCCCTGAACGCGGGTGGGCCGTCTTTCGCCAATTATAGTTTTGTTCTGCACGACCGGCTCTTCTGGCACGCGTGCAGCAACAACCTTATAGTTGCGGGCTTGAGCCTTTGCCTCGAATTCAGCCTGGGGCTTTTGTTCGCGTTGTTGCTTCACGCAACCCGCGGCCGTTCGCTCCTGGTGGAGATTTCGGTCCTGCTGCCGTTTCTGATACCTGAAATCGTCTTTCTGAGCATCGCGCGCTACATTTTGCTGCCGCGCGGCTATCTTAACGGAGCCCTGTTGTCTGTCGGGTTGGACGGTTTGGGTTGGCTTAATCCAGGGAGTTGGCTCGCGCTGCTGAGCGTGATTGTAGTCGACGCTTGGCATGTTACGCCTGTGGTTACGCTCCTGCTGCTCGGCGGGTTGCAGACGATCCCTTCCGAGCTGTACGAGGCGGCCTATTTGGACGGCGCGGGACCGGTCGCGCGACTGCGTTACGTTACGGTGCCGCTTCTGCGGCCGGCGCTGTTCGCGGCGCTTTTGTTGCGCGGAGTCGATGCGTTGCGCATCTTCTCGACCGTTCTGGTGCTAACGGGCGCGGAAGGCGCACCGGTGCTTTCCACCTACGCATACCAGCTCTGGAGCGACGCGTTGGAGCCGCAAATTGCGATGGCGGCGTCCGTGATGCTCGCGCTGTTTATCGCCGCGCTCGCCGCGGTTGTTCTGGGTTTGCGCCGGCGCTCCGGGGGGCGCGCCGAGACATCCTGGGAGTATTTGACGGCGTGACCATTGAGAACAGGCTGCTTGTCTTCTGCCGCAAGGCGTTGTCCGCGTTCGTTGTCACTGCGGGGGTGATACCCCTTTACCTGCTGACCAAGCAAGCGCTTACGCCTGAATTGCAGAGCTTCGCGTGGCCTCCGGTGTGGTTTCCCAAATCGCTGACGCTTACTTACGTGAAGGACGTGATCGCGAGCGGCGAGTTGCGAACCTCCCTGATACTGAGCGCCCGCGTCGCGATCACCGCCGCGCTGGCGGCCACGGTGTTGGGCACGATGCTGGGGTATGCGATGGCGCGGCATACGCGCGCTCGCGCGCTCGGCCTTTCGGCCCTTACCGCGACCCGGCTCTTGCCGATGATCGCGGCGGCGATGCCGCTGGCGACCATCCTGATAACCCTGGGACTTTACGACACCCCCGGCGGCGTGGGGTTGGCACTGGTGCACGGCGCGTTGGCGTTACCGGCGGCGGCGATTTTGCTTTTCAGCGCGTTTGTCAAGATACCAATCGAGCTCGAACAAGCCGCCTACCTGGACGGCGCCTCGCCGCTCTCGATTTTCCTGCGTCTTAATCTCCCACAGGTACGCGGCGCGGTGGCCGGAGCGTTCGTGTTGAGCTTTCTGGTGAGCTGGGATGAGTTCGGGTTTGCGCTGCTGCTTCAGCCCACCAACCGGACGCTGCCGCCGCTTATCTACTACTACACCGTCTTCGGTGACACCGGCGCGGCGAGCGCACTTGCCTTAGTGTCCGCGGTGCCGGTCTTGATCGCTTTGGTCGCGCTGCGGCCGGTCTTGCTGCGCGGGTTGAGCGGGCGCGGATGACGGGCAGCTTCAGCCTCCACCGGTCGGGAGTTACCAACTCTTGAGTTGATATGAGATGCTGGCGGGCGCAAGTTCGAGATGCATGAAGATCGATTAAACAGGCTGAGCAGCGGGTCGCCATGATCGAGCTTGCGGTGAACAATGTTACGCGGGCCCTGGGCGCGGATCGCGGAGTGCGTGACCTGTCGCTCACCGTTGAGCGCGGCGAGTTCTTTGTGCTGCTCGGCCCGTCGGGTGCGGGCAAGAGCACGCTGTTGCGAATGATCGCCGGCCTGGAGCGGCCCGACAGCGGAGACATCGAGATTGGCGGGCGGTCGATCGTGGGGTTGCGCCGTCCGGATAATGCTGTCGCGATGGTCTTCCAGAGCCTGGCCCTTTATCCCCACATGAGCGCGTTTGACAATATCGCTTTTCCCTTGAGAATGATGGGCCTTAGCCGGCGGGAGACCGAAAAGCGCGTGCGCGAGACGGCGGCGCTGGCCGGGCTGGAAATCGATCTGAGGCGCCGTCCCGCGTATCTGTCCGGCGGCGAACGCCAGCGCGTTGCGCTTGCCCGCGCCTTGGTCCGCGAGCCTCGCGTGATTCTCATGGACGAACCGTTATCCCAGCTTGACACCCAGTTGCGCAACTCCTTGCGCCTGGAGCTAAAAGAGTTTCAGCGCCGGACCGGTCGAACGATCGTGTATGTCACCCATGACCACGCCAGCGCGTTTATCTTGGGTGACCGGATCGCCGTGATGCAAAACGGAGGAATCGCGCAAATCGGCGAGCCGGTGGAAATCTATCGCTATCCGGCCAACCTTTTCGTCGCCCGCTTCTTGGGCGATACGCCAATGAACCTCGTCAAGTGCCGAACCAACGAAGGCCGCCGCGGTCTCTGGGTTGGCGAAACGCGCCTCGAACTTACGCCGCCCGGTTCGGTCACAGGCGAGCTGATGCTCGGAATCCGACCCGAAGATGTAAGCCTCAATGCCACCCTGGGAGCGGTCGAGATGCCTACTGTGGTTGAAACCGCCGAGTTTCTGGGCGCGCGCTATTTGGTGCGGCTGCGCCTGGGTGATGCGACGCTGAGCGCCGAGTTTCCCACGCCGCTCAAACCGGGCAAGCCGGCGCACCTGTACGCGCAAAATGAAAGCTTTCACTTTTTCGATTTGGAGTCGGGGCGCCGAATCGCGTGAGAATCGGCGACGGTCTCCCTCTGCGCCGCCTTCGCGAGCGATGGCGCAACGGGAGCAATGCTCTGTCCCGGCTCGCCTACCCAGCGCGGATTAAAGAAGGCCCCTTAAAGTCTTAAGGTCCGCCGCTATATCCTTGTTGTCCGCGCCGGGGTCGGTCTCAAGGCACATCGGAAGGCCGAAAAAGCGCGCGTCGTGCAGCAAGCGCCGGAAGGGTTCTTTGCCAAGGTAGCCCTTGCCGATATGCTCATGCCGGTCGACCCGCGAGCCGAGCGGTTTCAGCGAGTCGTTCAGATGGAACGCGACGATACGTTTAAGTCCGATTTCCTTGTCCAACTCCTCGAACGTTCGTCGGTAGCCGTCCTCGGTTGTGATATCGTAGCCGGCCGCGAAAGCGTGCTCGGTGTCGAAGCATAGCCGCAGGCGCTCGCTTTCCTTCACTGCGCCGAAGATTCGCGCCATTTGTTGGAAAGTATATCCGAGGTTGGTGCCCTGACCGGCGGTGATTTCCAATGCAATTTGTACTCGCAGTCCGGCGCATGCACGATGCGCCTCGTCGATCGATTTAGCGATTGTTTTGATGCCGGCATCCTCGCCCGCGCCGACATGGGAGCCCGGATGGGTCACCAAATAGGGCACGTCCAACGCTTCGCATCGTTGCAGCTCGTCGATGAAAGCCGCGACCGACTTTTTGCGCAGCGCTTCGTCGGCGGCGCCGAGGTTGAGCAGGTAGGAGTCGTGAGCGATGATGGACTCTATTCCGGTCTCTTTGCGGTTGCGCTTGAAGGCCTTTACCTCGTCGTCGGTGTAGGGCCGCGCCTTCCATTGGCGTGAAGACTTCGTGAAAATCTGGATGCAGTCGCATCCGAGTTCCCGGCCGCGAAGTAGCGCTTCGCCTACCCCGCCGGCGATTGAGACGTGTGCGCCCAAAAGCGGCCGCTCTAATGACGCGCGTTTGCTCATCATTGCTCTTCGCCGCGCCGCAAGCCTGCGTCTGCCGGCGGTGTTCCCCTCAGCGGGTTAATCGTCTTTGCGAACGACTTTGCGCTGGTCGTCGCACCAAGTTTATACGCAAATAGCCTCGCATGCTGCCATTATCTCACGTCCATATTACGGCTTTGCCGGTCCGATGAAAGCGCACGTCGGCAGCGCATAGTTCGGGCGGAGACGACCGTGCACGCGAACCCGCGCGGACATAGTAGTTAACGAGCGGTCAAGGATGGATTGCGGTTTCCGACGTGTCATGCTGTAAAGGCGCCCGTTTGGAATTGAGCAAGGACAAGGCGAGATTGTTAAGGTAAGGTTGATGTCTCCTGAGATTCCGCAGCATCTCACGACCGAGCAAGCTTCAGCTAAGGGCGAGTCGATTCTTGAAGTAAGTCATTTAACCGTCGGCTTCGACCACACGGTAGTCCTTCAAGACCTTAGCTTTTCTGTAAAGCCTGGCGCGTCTCTTGCGGTGATCGGGCCGAACGGCGCGGGCAAGACTGTTCTCTTTCGAGCGCTGATCGGCGCGATACCGTACCAGGGTACGATCCGCTGGGCGCCTGGGATGCGCTTCGGCTACGTGCCGCAGAAGCTCGATATCGAACGCGATCTTCCGGTTACCGGAAAAGACCTGCTTCGCGCCAAGCTCACGATCACCGGCGCGCGAAGGGACGACGCCTTTCACGCATTGGAACGCGTCGATTTGCGCGAAGAGATGCTGGCGCAGCCGATCGGGGACATGTCAGGCGGGCAGTTTCAGCGTCTGCTGGTCGCCTTCGCACTGATCGGCAAGCCGGACGTTCTATTGCTCGACGAGCCGGCCGCCGGAGTTGACGCGCCGGGCCAAGAGGCGCTCACGGCGGCGATCGGTCGGCTTCAGCACGAGGTGGGCGTCACCGTCTTGTTGATTTCGCATGATTTGAGCGTGGTGTATCGCTACGCCTCCAGCGTGCTGTGTCTTGCGCGTAAGCGGAGCTATCTGGGGCCGCCCCAGACGATCTTGACGCCCGAGCGGTTATCGGAAGCCTACGGTACGCCGTTGAGCTTCCACTTTCATGAGGACTATGGACCCTAGGGAGCTAATGGTATGTGCCGCTGTGGCGGTTGCGGCCGGGCTCGTGGGATGTTTCGCGGTGATGCGCCGGATGACCCTGGCGGCGGACGCCTTCTCGCACGTGGCCCTGCCGGGAATCGGCCTGGCGTTGGTGTTCAAACTTAATCCGCTCCTCGGCGCGCTCTTCGCGCTGCTGGCGGGCAGCGTCTTGATTTGGGCGATCGAGGGCAAGACGCGGCTTTCCACCGAAGCGATCACCGGAGTGATCTTTTCAGTTGCGCTGGCTGTCGGCAGCTTCACCGCTACCGGCGAACAGCTCATCGACGCTTTGTTCGGCGCCCCGGGCAACATGACGGGCACGGAGGCAGGATTTGCTTTGCTTGCCGCGCTTGCCGTGAGCGCGTTCGTTTTATTGCAACGAGATCGTTTGCTCTTGTCGCTAATTTCGAGCGAGGTCGCCATTGCCTCAGGAATCAACATCGCGAACCTTCAACTCTCATTCCTGATCGCCTTCGCGGTGACCGTAGCGCTTGGGATGCGCTATGTCGGAGTCCTGCTGATGGGCTCGCTCATCATCATTCCGGCGACCGTGGCGAAGCGTCTGGCCCGCAGTATCGACGGCATGTTAACGATCTCGATCGGAGCCGCGCTCACGTCCACGCTCGTGGGGAGTTGGATCGCCGAAATGATGCGCTGTCCTTCGGGTCCGGTGATCGTGATAATCGCTGGAGGCCTGTTTTTTCTTAGTCTACTCAGGCCCTGAAATTGGGTGGTTTCGCGCAGACGCGCCCCGCTACCCCGTTGTAAGGCCGACCGCGGAACGCCCGACGCAGCAACTGGGACCGGGAGTCCCCTATGCCGCAAGGCGCTCTTTCCGTAGAGCTACAGCCGGGGATGAATTGAACCTGGGCGCAGTCCGGGTGCTTTCGGTAAGGCGCGCCAAGCTACAGCAGCACGCCTTGCTTTGAGCGCCCCAGAT
This sequence comes from Deltaproteobacteria bacterium, assembly GCA_021801125.1. GTDB lineage: Bacteria > Desulfobacterota > Binatia > Binatales > Binataceae > JAJYYI01. The sequence goes on from JAJYYI010000003.1 coordinate 42,112, forward strand.
GGCTGTACGCGCGAGGGTTTGCGACGCGGCCGCGCGAGGTCCGCGCGATGAAGCCTTCCTGAAGCAGGTAAGGCTCGTACACTTCTTCGATCGTCTCGCGCTCCTCGCCAATCGCCGCAGCCAGGCTTTCCACACCCACCGGACCGCCGCCGAACTTATCAACGATCGCTTCCAGGATCGCGCGATCCATTCGGTCGAAGCCGCACGAATCAATGCCCAGCAGTTCGAGCCCCCTGACCGCAACGTCGAGGGTGATTGACGGCTTGTTCTCGACCTGCGCGAAGTCGCGCACGCGGCGCAGCAGCCGATTGGCAATACGAGGCGTTCCCCGCGAGCGAGCAGCGATCTCTTTGGCGCCCGCTTCGTCGATCTCGGCCTTCAGCAGGCGGGCCGAGCGTATCACGATACTGGCCAGCTGTTCGGGAGCGTAGAATTCGAGATGAAACGCCTGACCAAAGCGGTCGCGCAAGGGCGAGCTCAGCAGGCCCGAGCGCGTGGTCGCGCCGACCATCGTGAACGGCTTGATCGCCAGGCGCATCGAGCGGGCGCTTGGCCCCTTGCCGACCACGATGTTCAGTTCAAAGTCCTCCATCGCCGGGTATAAGACTTCCTCGACCGCACGGGACAAGCGATGGATTTCGTCGATGAAAAGCACGTCGCCATGCTCAAGGTCGTTGACGATCGCGGCCAGGTCGCCCGCGCGCTCAATCGCGGGTCCCGAAGTGAGGCGCAGGTTGACGCCTAATTCGCGGGCAATGATATGCGCCAGGGTGGTCTTTCCCAGCCCAGGCGGTCCGGAAAGAAGCACGTGATCGAGCACGTCAGCACGCCGGCGCGCAGCCTCGATCGTCATGCCGAGGACCGTCTTGAGCCGCTCCTGGCCGACGAACTCGTTAAGGCTGCGCGGGCGCAGCGTGAGGTCGGTGACGCGCTCCTCATCGCTCGGCTTACCGCCCGTCACGCGCGGTGCGTCCGATCTTTGAGACGCTCGTGCGACGGCCGGCGCACCCGGCGGATTTGCCGAATTGCGGCCCTTGCTACCTTTCACCCAACAACAGCGCCAGAGATTTGCGAATCACTGTTTCCAAGTCCGCGCCGCCGGCGATCGCGGCCGGCGCCGCCTTCTCCACCGCCCGACGCGCTTCCAACGGCTTGTAGCCCAGGTTGATCAAAGCTGACACGGCGTCCTCCGACAACGTGGCGCCGCCGTTAGCCTCGGCTGCCGCCGAGGCCGTCGTCACGATCGCGTCCGTCTTGTCGCGCAGTTCGCGGACAATCCGCTCGGCAACCTTGGCGCCCACGCCCGGAACTGCGTCGAGCAGCCGGACGTCCTCGCGCTGGATGGCGTTGATCAGCTCGGTCGCGCTCAACGTGGAGAGGATCGCCAGCGCCAGCTTTGGCCCCACCTGCTGCACCTGCATCAGCAACTCGAAGGCTCGCTTCTCGCCCGGAGTCGCGAAACCGTACAGCATAACGCTGTCTTCCCGCACCACCTGCCTTATTTCAAGACGGGCCTGTTCGCCCGGCTGGGGAATCCGATGGTACGTTGCCAAGGGCACGAACACCTCGTAACCTACCCCGCCGGTTTCCAGCACGATCCGACCCGGCTCGCGAAGCTGAACCGTACCTCGTAGAGTCGCGATCATCGGCCTAGTAACCCGATTGCCGGCCTTTGCGCAAAACGCCTCCGCTCACAATACAAATCGCGCCGCCGTTGATGCCGGCGCGAGCACGCCGCGGCCGACACGCGCGCATTGACCATCCGAACCCCAGGCGCGCGGCGAATGCGCCGGCGCACGTGCCCACGAACGCCAGTGTAACCTACGTGTCCGCCAAAAGCTTAATCAGGCTGCAGGTGTCCCAGCGCGCGCCGCCGAGCTTTTGCACCCGGCCGTAGAACTGATCGACCAGCGCGGTTACCGGCAACTGCGCACCATTGTTGCGCGCTTCGTCCAGGCAGATCGCCAAGTCCTTGCGCATCCAATTGACCGCGAAGCCGAAATCGAATTTGCCCTCGACCATCGGCTTCCACCGATTTTCCATCTGCCACGATGAAGCCGCGCCCTTGGAGATAACGCTCACCACGCGTGCGACGTCGAGGCCGGCCTTCTGCGCGAAGCTTAGCCCCTCCGCGAGCGCCTGGACCAGGCCGCCGATGCAGATCTGATTGACCATCTTGGTGAGTTGTCCCGCACCGACCGGACCAATCAACGAGATCATCCGGCCGTAGGCGGCCATCACGGGCTCGGCCTTGGCGAAGACTTCAGGTTTGCCACCCACCATGATTGCCAGTGTGCCATTTTCGGCGCCTGACTGTCCGCCGGAAACGGGAGCGTCGAGAAGCTCGATTCCACGCTCCGCCCCTTGCGCGGCCAACTCGCGCTCAACCTTGGCCGATGCGGTGGTGTGGTCCACGAATATCGCGCCGGGCTTCATTGCGGCGAAAGCACCATTCTTGCCAAGGACGACGTCCCTTAAGTCGTCATCGTTGCCAACGCAGGCAAAAACGAGCACCGATCCATCCGCGGCCTGTGCTGGCGTCGGCGCAGCTTTGCCGCCGAACCGCTCGACCCATGCCTTCGCCTTGGACGCGGTTCGGTTGTACACCGTGACATGGTGACCGGCTCGGGCCAGATGTCCGGCCATCGGAAAACCCATGACGCCCAGGCCAATGAATGAAACGTCCAGAGCGGGCCCGCTCATCTCCTCGCGCCTCCCAAATTGATTACACGGCAAACGAATCCGACCGTATCCGAGCGTTCGCCAAAGGATTTTGGCTCACCGCACGCGCAAGTTACAACCCCGCGCGGGGAGCCCATCGTCGTCCTTGGCCACGGGATCACTTGCCGTTTCGCAGCGTGATGGGTTTGCCGCGCCTTTTTCCACGACCAGGGCGGCCCTCGACGGGGATGCGCGCGAAACAGAAGTGGCACAAGGCGAGCGCTAGCGCGTCGGCGGCGTCGTCCGTCAGCCCGACTGCCGCATCAAGTTTGAGCATGCGACGCACCATCACCTGCACGGCGCTTTTGTCGGCTGCCCCGTTGCCGGCAACCGCGAGCTTGACGCGGCTGGGAGGGTATTCGAACAGCGCGAGCCCGGCCTCAACCGCAGCCAGGAGGGCTGCCGCACGTGCTTCGCCCAGGCGCAGCGCGCTCTGAACGTTAGTGGCGACGTAGCTTTGCTCAAGGCTCATCGCCTGCGGTCTATATTCGGCTAGCAACTGGCGCAAGCGCACAAAAATCCGGTGCAGCCGCTGAGCCGCAGGCTCGGATGGCTTGGCGCGCACCACGCCGGACGCCACGTAGGCGGGTGCGCTCGCATCGCCATCCAGAATGCCGAAGCCGGTCGTTATTGAGCCGGGGTCAACTCCAATTACGCGCATCGTGGGCCTACTCCGCCCAGCTCTGCACTGGGGTGCGCGCTCGTGCCGCTAGCCAGATGGATCCATACGCATCGGCGACCGAGCCACGCCTCTTAAGCATTCCCCAATTAATAGCATTTACACAGCAATGCCGTCCCGTGCGATTGACGCTGCCGTGCGTCGTTCAGTTGCCCAACGACGATTGAGCAACGACGGCTGGATGCTCGCTCAACTCGGCAACCGGCGTGCGAGCGAGCCGAGGCGAACGGGAAGACTGCGAAAGACTTTCGCTTTTTGCGAAGGACACCGGCCGCTTCCGCGCTCACGAAAATCCTAAATGGGGGTAGCCAACCGGCTTCCGCCGGCTGCTAGACAAGGTCGAGCTTTGCGAGGTCGAAGCCTAAGCGGTGAGCTGTGCCAGTTCCTCGTCGTCTATTTCGAGGTTAGCGGCAACGCTCTGCACGTCGTCGTGGTCTTCCAAGGCTTCGATCAGCTTGAGCACTTGCTGTGCGTCGTGGCCCGAGACGCGCACCGTGTTCTCCGGGGAGAGCGACACCTCACCGTCCGCGACAGCGATCGACGCGTCCTCGAGCGCCTTTCTGACGGTCGCATAATCCTCGGGAGCCGTGACCACCGTGAAGGCGTCCTCGCTGGAACTGACGTCCTCGGCGCCCGCCTCGAGCGCTACTTCGAGCAGGCGGTCTTCGCTGACAGCGCTTCTCTCCACGGTAATAAGGCCCTTTTTCTTGAACATCCAGGCTACGCAACCCGCCTCGCCGAGGTTGCCGCCGTGCCGTGAGAACAGATGGCGGATTTCGGCGACCACACGGTTGCGATTGTCGGTTAAGACGTCGGCGATAATCGCGACCCCGCCCGGGCCGTAGCCCTCATAACTCACCTGGTCAAGCTGGCCGCCGCCCAGCTCTCCCGTTCCGCGCTTGATGGCGCGTTCGATATTTTCGTTGGGCATCGACTGCGCCTTGGCGGTGAGAACCGCCGTGCGCAGCCGCGGGTTGGCGCTAAGATCGCCGCCGCCGAGGCGCGCCGCGATGGTGATTTCCTTAATCAGCTTGGTAAAGACCTTACCGCGCTTGGCGTCGCGCGCGGCTTTCTTGTGCTTAACGGAACTCCATTTGGAATGGCCGGACATGACGTAAACGAGTATCCCGCGTCTCTACAAAGGGCGAGCTATGCCGTAGCGAGCGATACATCTCTCATAACATGCCCAACGCCTAAAGTGAATCACACAGACTCCTCCGATCATTCCCGTCATGCCTCGCTTTAAGGTATTATGCCCGGCGCTCTTATGAGACACCGCTGGGGACGAATGGTCGGTCTGGTGCCCGTCTGCGGCTGGCTTTGGGGATGTTTTTATCCACCGCTGACACAAGCGCCTTCTTTCCAGCAGACGGAGATTCATCTGCCCGTGCCTTATGACATTGCGTTTGCGGCAGTTATCGCTGTGGCAAAGAAAGATCATCTCGAATTACACGCGCAGGACCCCTCGAGCGGAGTGGTTGAAGCTGAAGCCCGGGGCTTTCGCGCAAGCGAGGCCGACTGCGGGCAGGTGAGAACGGGAACCGGCAAAATCGCCGCACTGCCCACCGAGGACGCGTCCGCCGTGTTCAACTTCTACATCAGGCCGAAAGGCCGAGAAGCGAGCACCGTAACCGTGCAAGCGGTTTTTTCGACGCCGGTGGAGGTGCCGCTGCATCCGCCGATCAGCGTTACCTGCGTGTCGCTCGGAGGCGCCGAGCAGCGACTGCTGCACGAAGTTGAGCAGTCCGCCGCCACGCTATATCAGGCGCAAACTAAGACGCCGCCAGGCTCCGAGACCGGCGATACAGGTGCCAAGCTGTGAGGTCATCATGGGCGGCCGAAATTGTCGTCAGCGTAATTTAGCGGAGGATGAAGGTTCAGAGCAGAGCGGCCGAAACAGAGCAGACGCGAGCCCGATGCGTGCGGAATCTTTTTTTGTAAAGCGCGTATTGTCTCGCGTTGCGCAAAAACTGGTTGCGCTCAACTCGGGTAACAGCTACGTAAAACCTCGTAATTCAAAACGAAACACGCTGGCACAAAAGATGCTCCGTTAGTCTGATAAGGTTAGGATGCTTGTATTCGGTATTGGCCAGCATTGGGCTTTTATCGCAACGCAGAACAGTGTAAAAAGTAGCGGACAGTTGTTGAGGCTGCTTTAAGGCAGGCCTAGCCAGGTACGATGAGGCGAGAGCGAGTCCGGGTAACCCTGCGCTCATCTAGCGATGATTGAAGGAGAGCGGACGACGTTGGAACGCTCTAATCAAATCAGCGAAAACGCCTTGGCCGAAGGCGCGCCAGCCAATGAGCATCGTCCGCTCATTAAGCATTGCTGTTGCGGGCAAGACGTGTTGATTCGCCCGCTAGGGCGCGAGGGCGATTGCCGCCGGCTCAGCCAATATTTTTCTCGCCTTAGTCGAAACTCCGCTCATTCTCGTCTCTATGTTTTGGGTGTGCCTTTAGCCGCGCGCCACGAGCAACGTTGTCGCGGTGTGTCGGTCGACGAAAGCCAAGCGGCAACTTCAACCGAAGCCGAGCGTGGAGTTGGCCGCTGTTGCGAGTGTCAAGGCGTATACGAATACACTTTGATCGCCGTTATTGAAGGGCCCATGGGCGACCAACAAGTCGTCGGCGAGGCTTGTTACGTCGTGGATCCGGGATGCGAGGGGCAAGCCGAGGCCGCCGCTTCAGTAGCCGATGCCTATCAGGCTCATGGGCTTGGCCGCGCCTTGGTCGCCGCCCTCGTCGAGGCGGCTCGCGCCCGCGGGATCAAACGGCTTGCGGCCTACGTCCTGGCGGACAATTATCCGGCATCGCGAACCTTTCTCGGCCTCGGTTTTAGGGCCGTTCTCTGGCAGCCGGGGACGCTCAAGATGGTGTTGGACTTGGCTGATGATGGTCAGCCTCAAGTGCCTGCGGGTGCGAAATCTTCACCGTCA
>JAJYYI010000089.1 GCA_021801125.1 Deltaproteobacteria bacterium
CGGCGGCGCTGGAAAGTCGAGCGCCTGTTCGCCTGGCTGCATAACTTCCGCCGCCCGGTGACCCGCTATGAGCGCCGCCTCGAAAACTTTCTCGGCTTCGTCCACCTCGCTTGCATCCTCATCCTCATCAAACAGCGTTTATGAGACTGCTGCTAGGCCAACTACGTAGTCTTTGGCTCCCTCCAAATATCTCTGGCTACCGTCCTGACGCGTCTTAAAGTAGCGAAGCCGCGCATCCTCAGCGCCTTGAGGGTCGTATTTGACGCTGTTTAGATAAGTCGAGATAGCAAGGTTAATCGTATCGCTCTGGTGCATCCCAAAAAATTTCGGAAGGCACTTTCATGAGATTTCCAATACAGGTAATGGACAGCGGCCGACACCAGACTTAGCGAAAGACCAGTACCAAGAGGTAAAAGCCCGACCCAGCCAATAGTCGCGAAAACCGTAAGTAAAGAGCCAAGAGACGTGAGATAGGTCGTACAGAGAGCAGCGAGCCAAGGGTAGCGATTCATCCTTGTCCCTGGTGTTCCGTCTCGTAAATAAGTTCAGCCTTGCGGATGGTGCGTTTGATGTTTGTTGATGCTACCTTTCAGTCCCCTCCTCATCGGGGAGCCGAGTGAATCTCAGAATGCTAATCTTCAACATGCTGATCTAAGAAACTTTCAGTCCCCTCCTCATCGGGGAGCCGAGTGAATCTGATAGGCCAATTATATGATAACTGGGAAATAAGTATCTTTCAGTCCCCTCCTCATCGGGGAGCCGAGTGAATCGTAAAGAGAGATTACACCAGCTATCTCGGTTTCCAGCTTTCAGTCCCCTCCTCATCGGGGAGCCGAGTGAATCCTTAGCCACACTGAGCTTCAGCACGCTGATCTTAGGCTTTCAGTCCCCTCCTCATCGGGGAGCCGAGTGAATCCGCTGCAGAAAGCCTTGAAATTCGCGGACTTGCACGCACAAGTAGACCATAAATTTTCGCAACAGACAAGTTTGCATGAAAACCCCGCTCATTTGCGAAAATTACGCGATGTCTACGCAATCATTGCGGAATTCGCACGCGAAGCACCGTGCTCTAGAAGGTTAGTTCGGTGAACACGGCGAGGGGGACGTCGGAAGGCAGAAATCGCCTCACAATGTCGACGAATTCGTTCGCCGTCGCGTCCGTTATCGGCGTCGCGCCATGCGCGAGGATCGATTGGTTGCGGGCACTGAGGATTTTTGTAAGGTCTTGCCTGTTTTCCGCGAAGCGCTTGCCGACCTCCGCTCCCGCTTCCTCCAGCGCCCGAAAAGTCGCCAACAGTGGCAACTTTATTCTTTGATCTCCGGGATCGCGATACTTACGTGCGAAGTCGTCGCGAAGGCTTTCCGGCAAGGCATCGATTTTCGCGTCGCCGGTCTCGCAACTGAACTTTTTGCGAAAAGCGACCTGACCGATCATTTCGATCGCCCGATAGAGCCGCGCAACGGCGTCGTCGAATTGGCCTTGTCGGATGCGGCGTTGAGCATTGGCGAGGAGATCCGCGGCCATGTGGTCACTAAGGGTTTTGAAATTGTGGGTTTCCTCCCGCAGGCGGAAGAGATGGTCTAGCGCCTTGTTGAGTCCGGCGGCGAAAGCGCGCACGTGAGGATTGGCGTTGGGCGGCGCCCCCTTCAATCGTTCGCAGAGTTCCTGGCTCGCTTGCTTCAGGTTGGAAACGGCGTCGCTGTGCTGAAATCGGTCCCAACAGGCAAATCCCTTGGCGGCCCGGGCAATCGGCTCGAGCAACGCTCGCTCGACTGCGTCAACTGTGGGCGATAAGTTGCTGAGCGCGGCATGGGCGGCGTCGAATCGTTGAGCGTTGAAGTCGGCGGCGGCTCGCCGTTTTTCCTCCTCGGCGAAGATCTGCCAGGGGTTTTCTCGCTTGACGAGGCGCTCGAAGCCGCTCTGCACGACGCCGAGGCCACCCTTGTCGCGGCGGGAACCGCCGATGTAAGAGAATTCTGCGGCGCCGCGCCGCGTAGCGGCAAGAGCGAGCGCCGCTGTCATCGCCTTGGTTCCTCCGGTGACATCGACGATGCGCGTTTCACGTGGGAAGCCGTTTTTTTCGGCGCGGTCGAAACAACGAATCGCAGCTTTGTAGCACTCGACCAGATCTTCTGGGTCTTCCACGATCTCTTTCTGGTCCTTGAAATCGAGGCACGCGGCCCGCTTGACGTCAGCAGCGACATCCACGCTTTGGTGCGAGGCGAGGAAGCATACGTAGGACGGTGAGTGAAACTTTATCGATTCGACGATCGGCTCCGGAGTGCCGCCGACGGAAGCGATTAGCGCTCCTCCCATTGGTGCCCCTCCTGATTTTGTTACCGGCGTTGGTCGGAGGCCTCAAAATGGGGTCGCAGCGCCGGCATGTTTTCACCCAGCGAACGCAACCGGTGTTTGTCCTTCCCAAACAAGGCTAAGAGGCGAGCAGCGAGTGAGCCGAGACGGCGGTCGCGGAGGTCGGGGTCGCCGGTCCGCTGCGCCTCTTCGTAGAGCCCGCGCACTTTTCCGAGGTCCTTAGGCTGAAGCGCCACCACGCGCTGGTTGAAGCTGTCGATGGGCGGGAATGAGACCGCCGCTTCAGGGGTCTGGGGCGGTTGCGGTGCGAGAGGCCCGACCGGAGCGGCAGGGCGTGCAGTGCGCGCCGCGAGCTGAGCGGCTTCATCGGCGCTTATGGGAGAGATTCGGACCCATCCGAAGAGATCTTTTGGCTGAGCGTTGTGAGCGTGGCCGTCCAATACGACCTTGCGGGTTTTACCAACGTGCATTGGGAGCCTCGCGCGCTCTTCCTCGGTGAGGAAGTCGCCTGTCATTGTGCGCCAGCCGGTGCCCCAGCCTAGCCTCAGGACGATGCTAGCATCGCTGCCCAGCTGGCGCATTAACTCCGAGCAGCGCTCGTGCAGGGCGGCCCCACCCGGCACGTTTTTGAAGAAAGCCGCGTCGCCTTTCAACAGGTGGCGGGCGTGCGTTCGAGACCATTGCGCGATCTGCTCAAACATCGGCAGCTCAATCGAGAAGAAAGCATGCACCCCTGGACCTGTGAGAGGCTGTCTGCGCAGAGCCATAGAGAGGAGCGCCTGCGTTCCGGGTCTGAAAACCTCGACGGCGGTCAATGTCTCGCGCGTGGTGTTCAGCGCCTTTGACGAGACGATGTCGGTATCCTCGGTGCCGAGGGTCGCGTCCGAGACGGCGAGCATCCGCAAAAGATCTGTGTGCGGAGTCGGCTTCCGGAGACTCGTGCCGGAGCGGAACGCTTTAGCTTCCAGCGCCTGTGCCGCCCATCTGTCACGAGGTTTCGTCCTCGCCAGGCAGTCAGTAACGGTGGACGAAACGCTGGCCTTTCGTTGGCTGCCGGGTCCTTGGTCGCACAGCAATCCGGCGAGGAGAAGGGTTCTTAACGAGCCTTTAATCGAGGAGCCGGGGATGAGAGGCCGTCCGTCGGCGGACCGGATGGCTGGGCGGATAGCCGAAGCCTGGATCATGGTCGGCACCGTGCGTTTGACGTAAGAGGCGGCTGCGGAGCCTTTGCGGGTTAGAAGTTCCTTAATTTTCCGCCCGATTTCTGCTCGCATTTTCTGCGGGGAGCCGTGCGGGAGATCGCCAAGATTCGGTAAAAGCTGTTCGGAGTCCAAAAGGTATGTGACTCCGCCGGCGGAGACGAAGTCAATGTCTCTTACCAGCGCGTCGCCACAGCCTATGTGCACCGGGGTGAGGCACTCGAGCTTTAGAAGGCGCGCATCGCTCATTTTCCAACTCCGGGCGGCGCGATGGGGACGGTGAGCGCGCAACCGATTCTGTAAACCGCATGCTCGCCAGGGACTGCGGGCAACACGCATACGCTGTCGCCGTACCGCTCCTGGTTGAGGTCGCGCACCACAGAGCCCTCGGCCAGCATGTTGACGGCAGGGCGTCGGCGCCACTTGCCGGCGCCTGTCATCGCCCATCCCCCGCGCGGCACGAGCCGATAGGCGGCTGGCGGCGCGAGAATGCCGCCGTCCACCTCTTTACGCGAAGGATGTAGCAAGGAGAGCGCTAAGCGGGCGTCCTTGCCGAAGTCGACGATCACATTCTCTTCAACGGCTTCCACCTGAAAGCGGCCGTACCCGCAGCCCCGTTCACCTCCGATCCCGTCGTCACCGAGCAGTCGAAGCGCTGCTTCGAAGGTTCGCCTTGCCGTGGGGTCGAGGAAGTCGACTAGCACCGTGAGCCTCACCCCAGATTCGAGCACGGTTGCTCCAAAGTGGAACAGCTGACGATCAGCCGCGCGGCCGGAGCGGCGGTCGATCGAGACGCGTGTATGGACCTGCCTGCGCCAGAGGTTCTCCGAGCCGGCCAAAACGCTCGGCGCCATGGCGTCGCACAAAAGCGCTGGCCCAACCGGCCGAGCGTTTGCTGGCAGAACACCCCTAATGAGCTGCGTCATAGTTTGGCGATCGGCGAAGCGTAGTTTTTTGAGACGCTTGAGATCGCCGCTCTCGCCCCGCTGCCGCAGGCGCTCGGCAAGGTCGGCCGGCAAGAAAAACAAGGGCTCCCAACGCGCGCCAACCTTTAACGTGGGAAGAGCGGAGGAAAGCGCAAACGGCGGGGCGGCAGCGAGCTTCGCCAGCTCGCTCTGAGTGATGCGGCGAGCTACATGCGGCCACACGCTCAGCAAGGCCGAGGCGAGCGTGTCTGAGCGAGGGAGGTCCTCGACATCGGCGAGGTCATGTTCGCGCCCCGTGCCAAAATGCAGCGGCCCGTCGAGCCTCAGTCTGTAAGCGGTGAAAGCCATCAAGCGGCGGACCCTGCGGCCGGCAATAAACGCCCGCCGTAGCGGATTTCGCTCTGCAACAAGTTGTTTTCTCGCGCGGCTTCGAGCTTCACCGGGTCGCCGTACTCTTCGGCCGCGATCTTTAACAAGCGCTCAAGCGTGATTTGGACCTGTCCGTAGCCGCGAGAAACCTGCCCGCCGAGCCCGTCGTGAGCAACGAGCGATAAGCCTTTCTTGACCAGGTTCAGATTCGCCTCCTCCTCGTCGCCCTCGAAGACGTTCAGTACCAGTTCGAAAGCAAAGGAGGCGCCGGCGGGAACGCGCTCGAATTGGCGGGGATTGGCGGCGCTGGTGATTCGGTCGATCGAGACCTCGGTCTTAATCTCGGTAAATGGCATGTCCAGCCCTGGCATTCTGTTGACCTCCTCCGCGTTACGCAGGAAGGCGTCCCTTACCAGCAGCCGGCTCGCCCCGGACCGCTGGTCCTCCGCCTTGTTAGCAGCGACGCCAAAGACGTGACAGACAGCGCACAGGCCGCACTCGCACGGGCCGCATTTGACCTCGCCTCCTCTGTTTTCGACCACGAGGCAGCCCTCTGCCGCGCAATCGCTTCGTTCCAGAAGACTGCGCATCTTGCCCTTGAGTGAACTGCCGGGAACGTACGGTTGAGAGTTCCTTGGATCGCGTATCACAACCTTGTCGGCTCCGCCGATAGTGAGCCCGACGTCGCTGCCGCCAATGTGCAGCCCGGTTAGCGCCTCGATGCGGCCAGCGATGAGAATCTTCTTAACGAGCCTGACCTCACTCATCGCGCGTGCCTCCTTTGGTCTTGTCGTAATACCTGTGATAAGCGACGATCGCTTCGGCGAAATCACATACTCCTGAAATTTCTGTGGGGTCGTTCGCACGTCTTAACAAGTCTCCGAACCATCTCCACAACTCGTCCGCCTTGCCGCCTGAACGAGCGACCAGATAGGCCAGACGGGAGCGATGCATTTTCAGGGCGGCTCGCTGCCGCGTCGGGTTCGAGTCGATTCGGACCTTGGTTATGGGACCATAGAAGTTGCGGAGTTGCGAAGCTGTAAGGCCATTGTTCGCCGCCTCTCGTGCCACTGTCTCGGCAAGCTCGTCGATCCGGCTGAGGTTGTGCTGCAATATGGCCGTTAGGTCTCCCTCCGGAGCCCGCTCGCCGGTCGCAGAGGAGCGGTGGCCTTTCCTCTCGTGAGGCTCGCGGGACTCGCGTCTTTCGGCAGCCATGGCTTTTACCTCCTTTGTCTGGTCAGCAAGTCCACCCAATGGGCGGTGGGTCTAAGGAGCCACATCAGGTGCCTTTCGCCTTTCTTCCCGTTCCATTCCGTCGTGCCCAGGGCGTTCGCCAGCCTGCGCAGCTCCGCTCGCCGCTGGGTATCGCCGGTGACGCGCGCCACAGCATAGGCTGCGTGCCAGGCCCATTTCTCGCGCCGGACGGCGTCCTGGAGATCGGCAAGCGAGCATTCCGCTCCGAGGCTCGATCGCAGTTTTTCCACCGCTGACCGGTACAGTTGCGCAATTTGGGAAAGGCGATGAAGCACCGAGCGCGAAAGAAGCTCGCCGCGTTGGCCTTCGGCAAAAAGGCTCAGGAGCGTCTGGCGCACCGCGTCGGCTACGTCGTAATCCTCCCAGCCGAAGACCGAGTCAAAGAAAGCTATCGCGTCCTTGGGGCGCGCCCCGCCCAGATGTCGAACGTGTTTCTTGGCGGCCTCGAGGTTCTCGTGCGCGGCTTCGGCCGCCGCTGCGATGGGGAATTTAGGATGTATGACTGCGATTCCGCATGAAATGGTGAGAGCGGGATTGTCTCCTGAAAAACGTCCGAACTCTTGCCGGACACGTCGGGCTAGGCGCGGGACTTCGGACCAAGCGCCTACGGCAAAGAGGTCGTCGCCGCCTGAGTAGATAAGTTGCGTCTTGCCGCTGAATTCGCGTTCGATAAGGGTTGAGATGTAGCCGCCAAAGAAATAGACGAGGCTGTGCGACAAGTTGGTTATCCGCGATACGGTCGCTTCATTCTCGGGCAGCCCCATACTCAAGACCTCACCGAGCGAGTCCACGTCCATCCTAAGCACGCCCAGACGTTCGACACCTTCGGAGCGCTTTGCCAGGCCATCAAAGTCGATAGTTGCACCCTCCTCATCCTGCGCGCGATTCAAGCCGGCGAAGAAGGTTCCTCGGGGAGAGTTTCCGCCGTATGATGAGGGTGCGTCGTTTACGGCGAACACCAGACACCTGGACTCGCAGGCGCTGGCAACGGTGCTGTCTTCGCGCTCGGTGAGCAGGTAGCTCGCGAGACCCAGCGGCGCGAAGAGCGCGGAATGACCCGGGCCAAGTTGAGTGTGGCAACTCTGGATGGTTGCCGTCCGACCTTGGCCCACGCAGCGAACGAGGGTCCGCGCTCTAGGGGCGGCACCACCCAGTTCGATGAAAGCTCTGCACTCTGCGCAGATCAGACCCTCGTCATCTTCGGACAGACGGTCCGGCGGGGCAAGTTTTCCACAGACACTACAGGCTTCACCGGCAACGCCGGGCTCGAACAGCTCGCCGTAGCGCGTCTTCGCAAGGCCACAGAAGCGCCGATTTCTCGCTCGGTCGAGGTCTTGGAAGGCGGCATCGAGTTTCGCGGCCACGCGCTTGTCGGCGAAGTCTTTTCCGGTCATTAAGGCGAGGCCAGCCGCAAAAGAGATTCTCCCGGCATACGTTTTGTGTAGCCCCAGGTCGATTTCTTCCACTGCGCGGCGGAACTCTTCCTTTGTTGAGGCGGGCAGGAGAAGCCAGAGCTTGCCTCCCCCGTTGTACAGGAGCGCTGTGGGCGGTAATCCCAGCTCACCGAGGATGTGCTGTCCGATCGCGTCCGCGATTAGCTGGAGCCCGAAGGACCTGCCCCGCAGGGCCCGGGCGGCCTTGCTGTGGACGACCGTGTAGAGGAAGCGCTGGATACCGCCCAAATCGGCGACGGCCAGCAGGTACCGTGACGCATCGCGGTCGCGCGCCGCTTCCGGGGTACAGCGCTGTTCCCAAATCAGCTCATGCGCGAGGGCTGCGGCGATCGCGCTTGCGGCGCGGCTGTGTTCGAACAGGGAAACGTCACGCGGCTGGCAGTTGGTAGCAGCGGGTATGCACCAGGCGAAGCGCTCGTAGACGGCAAGAAAGCTCTTAAAGAAAATGCTGAGGTCGCCTTGAGCGATGCTGTTCACCGCTCGGACAAACTCCTCAAACAAAGACGCGTAATCGCCTGGATTTTGTTGATGCGTCGAGTTCTTTGAAGGAAAGATCTCGTCTCCGCATCGCAGGGACATGAGTGGAACGACAGTCTCCTCGCTGTGTTTGAGCCCGGTTGCGCCTAGCCGCACGCGTGCCAACACAGGTGTCAGGCGCGCTGTCTTCACCTGGTTCCACCCGCCGGCAAGTTCGTCCGGATGACCGCGATCCATGCCTGCGGAAAGGCGGTCGGCCTCGGCCACAACCCAGTCCCATGTGTTGCTGGGTTTGTGGTGGCGCGCCGCCCACTGCGCGACGTTCCCCTCCTCAGCGCCGACAAGCGTAAGCCAATTCAAATGATCCTCGATAAACTGCCAGGTGTAGGCGGCATGGTGGTAGCTTGTGACGCCGCGAGCGTCCGTGAGGCAAAATTCCCCGAGGTTCGAAATGTTCCGGTATCGTTCCGGGTCAGCCTCCGCGCGCTGCGCGAACTTTCCCACGTCATGGAGAAGGGCCGCAAGAGAGACCTGAACGACGCGTTCTTGTTGTTCACTGGTCAGCATCGGCAATACCTCTGCCAGTGAAGCAGGCTGTCCACGCAGGCCTGCTTGCCGAACTTGTGGAGTTTCGATGAGGTGTTAAGAACTGCCATGCTCACTGTCAGCGCGTGTCGACCGCCTGCGCTGTGAGCAGCTGATATTTCCCCAGGCCGAAGGTGGCGCCGTGGCCGACGTGGACCAGTTCGCCGAATCTGAGGAAGGGCCAGAATGGGGTAAAGTCGCCTGCGTAGCAGGCGCGGCCGACGATTCCTTCCCATTCCATCCGCCGATCCTGGCGCGAGCTGTAACGCTGCCATCGGGTCCATCTCGTCTCGTCACGAAGCAGGCGAACCGACCCCGCTTGCTCGATGAGGCCGCGGAAGTCCACGTCGAGCGCGGCGCCGCAGTGAAACCGAGACAGCGAAGACAACCGCCCTAGCAGCCGGCGGAACAGAATCTGAAAATCAGGCCGCCGAACGAATCGCCCTTCGTGTTTCAAACGAGTCTGCGTGAGAAACTCAACGGTCAGTGTGCCGCCGTGTGCAGGTGCGCCGCCACCGTCGCCAAGTGTGATGATCGGAGCAGTGCCGCGAACGAGATGGTCCTCGGCTTCGTAAGCGACGTGCGAGCAGCGTCCGTCCGCGCCCAGCGCCTCGATGCGCGCCAGCTCCACCGCGCGCCGCCCGCGTCCGATCCTCCCCACCTCGCGCAACGCCACCACGAAATACGGAAAGAAATCGCGCGCGCGGCCGACCAGAACCAGCTCGACGGAGACTTCGTCACCGGGCTCAAACTGCCGTCGCCCCTGCCCGTTGAACGCCCCTGGCGGGTCCGCCGGAGCGATCACGAAAGGCCGCGGAATCTCCTCGTGGGTGCGCAGCGCGTCAGCGTCCGGCGGCGGTGAGGTTTCGAACACCAAATGATAGGGACATTGGGCCGGCGCCGGGCATCTGAGGCCGCGCGGCGCCAGACAAGCGACAGCGCGAAACGCGTTGCCGAAGGCGCCGCGAAGCGTGGAGCCCAGGTAATGGGGGACATCCAGCGCCTCTTCAGCAGCGAAGCTTACACGAAATCGGCTAAGCGAAAGCCCGGATGCGCTCCCGCCAGGAGCGCATCTGATCTCGCCACCTATTGGCAAGCTCGGACACCTCTTAACGGTAATATAACCGATTAAAGCCTTTTTCGACGTCAGAAGCAAACATTTGGCTAATACCTAGTCAGCCGTGCCAAGCGCTGCGCGTTCTAAAACCTTTCGGTGAGTGTTCTCGGGTAGGGCGTAAAATTGGACGGCGATTATCGTGGCGCTTCCAGCCGCCATCCGTCGCGCGAACTCCGTTCCGGCGCTTGAGTCGCCGGTGGTCCCCGCTACCCAGAGGCCCGGTCTCTGATAAAGCGCGAAATGGGAGAGTGCCTCGTTCGCGCTTTCGCATACGACCGCGCCGTTGAGATCTACCTGAGAGAGTGCGTTGATTTCTGGGGGAATTTTGGTGCCGAGGGCGGGACTTGAACCCGCATGTGGTTATCCACGGAGGATTTCGATCCGCTTCATCGCAGGACGAAAAAGGCCAGCAAAGATAAGCTCCGCTACGAAAAAGCCTTTAATTTCAGGTAGTTA
>JAJYYI010000057.1 GCA_021801125.1 Deltaproteobacteria bacterium
AAGACAGGGTGATATTGCCGGTCCTAATCGAATAGGTAACGTCGAATCGTTTCTCCAGCGCGCGATATACGCGCCATTGCGTATCCCCAGGCGGGCCGAAGTGAAGGAAGCTTAATAGCCCAGGTTTTAGCAGCTCGGCTTCCAGGTTATGACGCTTTGCGAGCGTTACATTAAAGTCGAAGCCCTTGAGGATGGCGATATACTCCTCGGCGTCGCTGCCGCCGGCGCCTAATAGACTCGCCGCGCCCATGCTAGCCAACCCGCCGCCGATCGACCCGAGCATCCCGGCAACACGCCCCTGAATCGCCGGCTGCGCGATCGGCCGGATTACCGCTTGGGCACGATACCATTTGGGCATCACGAAGCCGGTCAGCGCGCCCGTCAGAAGCATCGCGGCGAGCGTGGCGAGCGCGATACGCGGCCATCGGCGCATCAGCGCCCGTATATGGGGCATCAGATCGACCGCGTCGTCGTGCTCGTACGCCGAGGAAAGCCGATCGGCGTCCCATCTTTCGTCGAGCGCCTGCGGCACTCGGAGTTCTAGCTGACTCTTTGGTGTCGCCAACTAACTTCGAGCCTCAAAGGGAAATCGGCGTGGCGCCGGTGACCGGTCCGGACCCTTCTCGGGCGCCCTCGCGCTCTCCCGATGAGAAGGCGAGAAGAGAGCGGAGGAGAATGAGGTTTTAGTCATTACCGTGCACCACGGCCGAACAATACTATCTTTACCGTCTGCAAGATGATTTGAAGGTCGAAGAGCAGTGAGGGGTTTTTGATATAATACAGGTCGTAGCAAAGTTTATTTTGCGCATCCTCGATCGTGGCCCCGTACGGGTAGCATACTTGCGCCCATCCGGTCAGCCCTGGCTTAACGCTGTGGCGATACTGGTAAAGTGGGATGGCCGCGATGAGCCGCGCGACGATCTCCGGCCGCTCGGGTCGCGGTCCAACCATGCTCATGTCGCCCTTAATGACGTTGAACAACTGGGGCAACTCGTCAATGCGCAAGGCGCGAATTATGCGGCCGACTCGGGTGACCCGCGGGTCGCGAGCTTGGGCCCATACTGCGCCGGTCGCTCGCTCGGCGCCGTCGCGCATCGAGCGAAACTTGCAGATCACGAACTCGCGCCCGTTCCGGCCGACACGCCGTTGCCGGTAGAAAACCGGACCTGGCGAGTCGAGCTTGATCGCTACGGCGGCGAGTAGGGCGATCGGGCTTGCGAGTATCGCGATTACGACGGCGGCAGCCAAGTCGATCAGCCGCTTCAATCGCTCGCGCGAGGCCGAGCGCGCAACGCCTGGGGCAAGGACCAGCCAGGACTCGCGAAGCTGGGCCAGCGGCAGCCGGCCGGTGATCCGTTCGTAGAACGACTCGAACTCGACTATCTCGATACCCTGCATCCGCCAGCGCAAAAGGTCGCTTA
The DNA here is from genome assembly GCA_021801125.1 of Deltaproteobacteria bacterium. Lineage (GTDB taxonomy): Bacteria > Desulfobacterota > Binatia > Binatales > Binataceae > JAJYYI01. Next base: position 1,422 of record JAJYYI010000057.1, read on the forward strand.
CCGGGATCCTCTCATGCGCCGATTCAGTGAAGACGATCGTGCGCACCAGAGGGTCGGCTATGGCGACGTCCAGCCGGTCTACCAATGAGAGCGGCGAGGTGGAAACCGCGGTCGCGCCGGCCGTAAGCCAGCCAACACGGTCGACCCCAGGCATGAGCGCCTTGACCGAATAGCCCAGGTGCGCGTGTCTCTCGAGTTCGGCAAGGACGAGATGGGCGCGCGCGTCGCCGCCCACGACCAGCACTCTGGTTGGAGATCGGCGGCTGAAGGTTGACCATACGGCGGTTCGCCACGTGATGAGGCCGATTGTTGTGATAATCAACGCGGCGCCGTAGAAGCGGCGGCCGAGGTTGAGGCTCGGTTGCATCAGGACCGCCAGGGCCACGAGGGCGCAGGTCAGCGCGGCGGCCAGCAGAAGCGCGGCGGCGGTCTGCGCCCGCTGGCGAAGCCTCTCGGCCATGTACAGATCGCAGAAGTACATCGCGCCGATCCACAACACGGCGACGATCGCGGCGGTTGAGAGTATTCCGCCTCTCGGGACCTACCCTAACCGCATCTGCAACATCACGAGCTGCCCGGTCGCGGTTCCGGCCCATGCAACGAAGAGGTCACCTGCGACCAGCGGCGCAAGCTGCTGTATAACCCCACGAGGCGCTAACACCCGTCTCTATGCCGCCGAGAAAGAGCGCAATTAAATCGAATGTTCTAACGCAATAATGACCGTCCGACAAGCGTCTTAGAATATTTCAAGCGATATTTATGAATGCCCGGTTTATGTAACTGTTTACATTCTTATTCTGGCATAGTTAGTCATATCTTAAGCTATCTTTGAGCAGTTTGGATAATTTTTGTTGCCATTTCATGTCGCTAGTGAAAGTTGCGTGCTTAGGCCCAGCACGCCGCTGAAGCCAAGCCATTTGGGGGTCTCGCTGTTCGAACACGCCCGGCGCTCCGCCCTCACCCGGAGGCGGGCGCGACTGGCGAAGTTGCGGGTGTGTCGGGCCTTTTCACGGCGGATGCCCAGGGTCGATTGGCGGGGCAAACGACTTTGCGGCTTCTCCTTGGGGCTCGACTCCCGGTAAAAGCATCTGTGACACTGCTTTGTGGTTGACGCCGGACAGCGGGTCTCGCGTAACCTGGGGCGAAAGGGAGCATCGTGAGCCAGCAGAACCTTAACGAGGAGATGGCGGCAGGTTCAGCGCCCCGTGGGGAAGAGCGCACGGGTGGCGGGGGAATCGGAATGGCCAAACTAGTGGCCGCCGGAATCCTGCTCAGCCGAATCGCCGGCTTGCTGCGCGAGAGCGTCTTTGCTCATTACTTCGGCAACTCCAACAGCGCTGATGCCTTCAAGGCTGCCTTTCGAATCCCCAATATGCTGCAGAACCTGTTCGGCCAGGGCGTGCTCTCCGCCTCTTTTATTCCCGTCTACAGCAGGCTGTTGGCGCAAACCAAGGAACGCGAAGCAAGCCGGCTGGCCGTTGAGGTCGGCGCGCTTTTGGCCCTCGTGATGGCTCTTTTCGCCGGGATTGGAGCGCTGGCCGCGCCGTATCTTATGACGATCATCGCGCCCGGTTTCCACGGCGCCACACGGGAATTAGGCATCACCCTAGTCCGGATTCTCTTTCCCGGCGCGGCGCTGTTGACCCTCTCCGCGTGGTGCCTTGGCGTACTGAACAGCCACAACCGCTTTTTCGCGTCCTACGCAGCACCGGTGGCCTGGAATGCGGCGATTATCGGCGTGATGCTGCTGTATGGGGGCCGCCATTCACAGACCGGCCTGGCGGTTATCGTGGCGTGGGGCGCCGTGCTCGGCGCGGGCTTGCAACTGGCGGTGCAACTGCCGCAGACGCTCAAGCTGGTTTCACGGGTGGACCGCGGATTTGTCCAGACGCGCGCTGCGCTCAAAAGCGTGGTCAAAAATTTTTTTCCGGTGCTAGGCGGTCGCGGCGTGGTTCAGATCAGCGCGTACATCGATAACATCCTGGCCAGCTTTCTACCCGTCGGCGCGGTAGCGGCCTTCAACTACGCGCAAATCATCTTCATGCTTCCGGTGAGCCTGTTCGGCATGTCAATCGCCGCCGCTGAGTTGCCCGCGATGTCCCGGGTCGGCGGTCCCAGCCCGGAAACGGCGACCTTGCTGCGCACGCGGCTCAACGCGGCGCTCCGGCATATCGCGTTCCTCGTGACGCCGTCCTCAGCAGCGTTTGTGCTGATCGGAGACGTTATCGTCGGCGCGATCTTTCAGTCGGGGCGCTTCACATACGCCGACGCGGTTTACGTCTGGGCGGTGCTGGCGGGCTCCGCCGTGGGACTGCTGGCGGTGACGATGGGGCGACTGTACTCGTCGGCGTATTACGCGCTGTGGGACACTCGCACGCCGCTCAAGTTTGCCCTGGTGCGGGTCGGGTTAACGGCGCTCCTTGGGTACTTCTGCGCGCTCGTTTTACCAGGTCTGCTTAGCATTGACCGGCGCTGGGGAGTGGTTGGGCTCAGCGCCTCGGCAGGCGTTTCCGGCTGGGTCGAGTTTGCACTGCTTCGTTCCGCCCTTAATCGCCGGATCGGGACGACCGGAATCGAGCGCACCTTCGTATGGCAGCTATGGTTCATCGCCACGGCTGCAGGTCTCGCCGCGCTCGCGGCCAAGCTCTGGCTCGCACCCGAGCAACCACGGCTTCGGGCTTTGGTGATCCTGCCGATCTATGCCGGTGTCTATCTAGGCGCGGCGCGATGGTTGGGTGTGCCTGAACTCGCGCGCCTTTTAGCGGCCTTCAACCCGAAGCGCGCGCTTATCAAACGCGCCTAGGTTATTGCCGGCCGCACAGAAGTCGCCGACCGCGCGCAAGGCGAAGCCGCCGGTCAATTGCGTGAATTCCTAGGCTGGCGCCGCAGGTAACGAGCAACCGCGAGCGGCGCGCGGGAGCGAATGGCGCCTAAGCTTTGAGGCTGAACGCTTGGCGCTTACTAATTAACGAGCTTGCCGATGCGGCCCCATCGCACCGGAAAGGGCCATCCGTCTTCGGTATCCCACGACCAATAAATCAGCAAGGCACGGCCTTCGATATCGCCTGAATCGACGAAGCCCCAAAACCGGCTGTCATAACTTAGGTCGCGGTTATCACCCATCACGAAAAGCTTTCCCGCCGGAACAACCTGCGGCCCAAAGTCGCCGTACAGGCGCGAGCCGCCGCTGGCCGTCGTCTTCGTGTACTGGGCATGCGGGTCGGGCGCCACCTGCCCGTTAATCAAGACTTGCGTGCCTCGCACCTCCACTTGATCGCCCGAGAGCGCGACCACGCGCTTTATGAAATCCTTGCTGCGGTCCTTCGGGAAGACGAAGACCACCACGTCGCCGCGATGAATCGTGCCGAAGCGGAGAACGTAACTCCCCAAGCCTATTCCGTTCAGCCGCAGGCCGAAGATTGTGTCCGGCATTCTGAGACCGTACGCCAGTTTGTTGACTAAGATATGGTCGCCGATGAGCAGCGTCGGCTCCATCGACCCGGAAGGAATTTTGTACGCCTGCAGAATGAATGTGCGAATTACCAGCGCCAAGACCGCCGCTACGGCAAATGCCTCGACGTACTCGCGTACTAGCGTTTTGGTGCGCTGAGTCGAGCCTTGCCCCTCGCGTCCGGCCCCGGCCTGGGGCTGCTGAGCGCGACTCTCGCGTACAGGTTCAGCCATTGGTCGTCAGTCTCCCACGCGTAGTAAGGCCAGGAACGCCTCCTGCGGCACTTCCACCCGTCCCAACTGCTTCATTCGCCGCTTGCCTTCCTTTTGCCTTTCCAAAAGCTTGCGTTTGCGCGTGATATCGCCGCCGTAACACTTCGCGGTAACGTTTTTGCGCATCGGCTTCACGCTCTCGCGCGCAATCACCTTGGATCCGATTGCAGCCTGGATGACGACCTCGAACATTTGGCGCGGTATGAGGTCGCGCATCTTCTCGCACAACGCGCGACCGCGTTCGTAGGCTTTGTCGCGGTGTACGATTGCGGAAAGCGCGTCTACGGTCTCGCCATTAAGCTTTATATCCAGTTTAACCAGAGGATTGACCCTGAAGTCCAGAAACTCATAATCGAGCGATGCGTAGCCCTGGCTGACCGACTTAAGCCGGTCGTAAAAATCCAGCGCCACCTCGGCCATCGGCAGCTCATAAACCAGAATGGCCCGTTTCGGGCTGATGAAGCGAAGCTCCCGCTGCTTTCCGCGGCGAGCCTCGCAAAGTCCCATCACGGCGCCCAGGTACTCGCCCGGAATGTGCATGGTTGCCAGGATGTACGGCTCCTCGATGGCATCGATCTCGCCCGCCTCCGGCATCAGCGCCGGATTGTCGATTACCACGGTTTGGCCGTCGCGCGTGCGAACCCGATAACCCACGGTCGGCGCGGTAACGATCAGGCTCTGCCCGAATTCCCTCTCCAGCCTCTCCTGGACGATATCCATGTGGAGCAAACCGAGGAAGCCGGCGCGGAAGCCGAACCCCAACGCTTGCGAAGTCTCCGGCTCGCATACGAGACTGGCGTCGTTCAGGCGTAGCTTGACGATCGCCTCGCGCAGCGCCTCGTACTGATTGGCGTCAACCGGGTAGAGGCCGGCGAACACCATCGGCTTCAACTCCTTGAAGCCCGATAGCGCCTCGCCGGCCGGCTCGTCGGCGCCGGTTACCGTATCGCCCACGCGCATGTCGGCGAGGTTTCTGATTCCCGCCGCGACCGAACCGACCTCGCCCACGCTCAGGACGTCGGCTGGCTCCTCGTGCGGGGTAAAGTAGCTGAGCTTTGCGATTTCTCCCACCTTGCCGCTCGCCTTGAGCAGCACTTTCATCCCGACGCGCAGCTCTCCGTCGAAGACGCGTACCAACCCGACCGCTCCGGCGTACGGATCGTACCAACTGTCGAAGATCAAAGCGCGCGCCGATTTCATCGCCCGAACCCTAGGAGCCGGGATCCTGCGGACCACCGCTTCGAGGACGTCATCGATGCCGACGCCGAGCTTAGCGCTGATGAGAATTGCGTCTTGCGCGCTAAGGCCGATGACTTCCTCGATTTCCTGTCGAGTCCGCTCCACCTCGGCGCCGGGCAAATCGATCTTGTTGATCACCGGTATCAACTCGAGGCCCTGCTCGATCGCAAGATAGGCGTTGGCCACGGTCTGGGCTTCGACCCCTTGGCTTGCGTCCACCACCAGAAGCGCGCCTTCGCAAGCGGCCAGGCTGCGCGACACCTCGTAAGCGAAATCGACGTGCCCGGGCGTGTCGATAAGGTTGAATACGTAGGCGCGTCCGTCGCGAGCAATGTAGTTGAGCCGCACGGCGCGCGCCTTGATCGTGATTCCGCGTTCGCGCTCCAACTCCATCGAATCCAAGAACTGGTCTTTGAATTCGCGCGGCGAGAGCGCTTCGGTGCGTTCCAGCAAGCGATCGGCGAGCGTAGACTTGCCGTGATCGATATGCGCAATAATCGAGAAATTTCGTAGGAGAGCCGGATCGGTCATCGCGGATCTATCTGAGACAGCACCTCTAGCGGTTGCTCCGATGCCGGCCGCCGGACCGGTTGTGCGAGCCTGAACCCGGGGGTGTTGCGGGCGCGCCGCCGGCAGGGCCGTTGGCGGAGATTGACTGATAATATTTAAACGTTTGCGCCAGACCATCGCGCAACGCGACGAGCGGGCGCCAGCCAAGCGCTGACGTCGCGCGTTCGAACGAGATCGAGGATCGTCGCTGCTCGCCGGGCCTTGCGGGACCACGAAGCGGGGCGCGCTCGATTCCTCCTATCTCGGCGAGCATCCGGTACAGCTGATTCACGCTGGTCTCGACCCCGGTTCCGATATTGAAAGCACCAGTGGCGGCGCGCTCCAGCGCCGCTACGTTCGCTCCCGCCACGTCTTTCACGAAAACGTAGTCCCGGGTCTGCTCGCCTCCGCCGAAGATAACGGCGTCTGCTCCGGTCAGGAGCCGTTCGCAGAAGATCGCCACTACGCCCGCTTCGCCGTGCGGATCCTGGCGCGGACCGTACACGTTAGCGTAGCGCAGCGCCGCATATTCGATTCCGTACTGTGCGCGGTAAAAATAAAGATACGCTTCGCTGGCCAGTTTCGCTACTCCATAGGGACTGACCGGCCGGCATGGATGATCCTCATCGCACGGAAACGCGAGCTGATGGCCGTAAATCGCGCCGCCGCTCGAGGCGAAGATTACGCGGCGAAGTCCGTGCCGGCGTCCGGCCTCTAACAGTACAAGCAATCCTATCAGGTTGATCTCGCAATCCAGCGTCGGCTCAGCAACCGAACGGCGCACGTCCATTTGCGCGGCCAGGTGAATCAGAACCTCGGGCTTCTCGCGTTCAAACAGGACTGCGATCGCGGATTTGTCCCGGATGTCGGCCTGGTAGAAGCGCGCGCGCGGGTCGAGGTTCGCGCGCCTGCCGCTGGAGAGATCGTCGACCGCCGCGACGTCGCCGGCTCCGGCCTTCAACAGAGCTTCGACTGTGTGAGACCCGATAAATCCGGCCGCACCGGTGACTAATATTCGCATCGTTTGCCCGCGTTCAGACGGAGCGCCGGCCGATCGAGTAGTAGCGGAAGTTGAGGCGGCGGAGCAGCGCGGGGTCGTAGAGGTTGCGCCCGTCGAAGATCACCGGGCGCTTAAGCGCGGTCCGCACGCGCTCGAAATTAGGATGGCGAAACTCGTTCCATTCCGTGCAGATCACCAGAGCGTCGGCGCTCTCCAGCGCCTCGTAGTTGCGCTCGTGGTAGCTCACGCGCTCGCCGAAAATGCGCCGCGCGCTCTCCAGCGCCTCCGGGTCATGCACCCGCACCCGCGCCCCGGCCTCCAAAAGCCGCTCCACGATCGTCACCGCCGGCGCCTCGCGCATATCGTCGGTGCGCGGCTTGAAGGCCAGCCCCCACACGGCAAAGGTCAGCCCACTTAGCATTCCACCGAAATGCTCTTTGATCCGCTCCACCATCAGCAGCCGCTGGCGCTGATTGATCTGCTCCGCCCCCTTGAGCATCTCGAACTCGACGCCGTGGGCCTCGGCCGTGCGAATCAACGCCCGTATATCCTTGGGAAAACACGAACCCCCGTACCCGATCCCGGGAAACAAAAACTGCGGCCCAATCCGCCGGTCCGCCGCGATTCCCATGCGAACCTCGTTGATCTCCGCACCCACCGCCTCCGACAGGTTCGCCACCGCGTTGATGAACGACACCCGCATCGCCAGCATCGCGTTGCACGCGTACTTGGTCAGCTCCGCCGACTGCGGCGCCATCACCAGGATCGGATTGCCCGTACGCACAAACGGCGCGTACAGCTCCTTCAACAGCGCCGTCGCCCGCTCGCTCGCGCTGCCGATTATCACCCGGTCCGGCCGCGTGAAGTCTTCGACCGCCGAGCCTTCTTTCAAAAACTCCGGGCACGAGCAAACGTCGCACTCATGGCGCGCCACTCGCCTCACCCGCTCGTTCAACTGTGCGCACGTCCCCACCGGCACCGTGCTCTTGACCACCAGGACGTGATAGTCCTGCACCGCCCGCGCCACCGCTTCCGCCGCCTCGAAGACCGCGCTCACGTCCGCCTCGCCGTTGGGCGCCGACGGCGTTCCTGCCGCGATGAACGACACCGCTGACCGCCCCACCGCGGACTCAAGGTCCGTCGAAAAGATGAGCCGGCCCTCCTTCATGTTGCGCACCACCAGCTCCCGGAGCCCAGGCTCGTAGATGGGCATCTCTCCCGCGCCAAGCCGCTCGACCCGCTCGGCGTCGATATCCACGCAAACCACCTCGTTTCCACTCTCCGCAAAGCAGGTCGCGCTCACCAGACCCACGTAACCCGCGCCTATCACGCTGATGTTCATCGCCCGCTAATCAGGTCGCGCCGCCGTCAGGCTCGCTCTTACCTAGAACTCCTCTTTCACAACGTAGATCGGCTTGTCCTGCGACTCGTAGTAAATGCGCGTCAACATCTCGCCAAGCAGTCCCAGACTGATGAACTGAACTCCAACCACCAAAAGCAGGACGGCCAGCAGCAGAGCCGGGCGCTGCGCCAAGGAAAATCCGAGGACGACTTTCTCGAAGACCAGCATCGTGGTCCAAAGCCCGCCCAGGGTGGCAAGCACCACGCCAATCGTGCCGAAGACTTGAATGGGACGGGTCGAATAGCCGGACAAGAACATCACCGTGATCAAATCGAGCAGGGTCCGGATCACCCGTGACAGGCCGTACTTCGAATGGCCGGCCTGACGCTCCCGAAAGTTAACCGGTATCTCGGCTATTCTCGCGCCGACCTGCAAAGCGATGAAGGGAATGAAGCGATGCATCTCGCCGTAAAGCCGCAGTTGAGCGGCAAGAGATCGACGGTAGGCCTTGAGCGTGCACCCGTAATCATGGAGCTTGAGCCGGGTGATCGATGAGATGACGAAGTTCGCAGCTAATGACGGGAGCTTGCGGCTAAAGTAAGCCTGCTTCCAGCGCTCGACCCGCCAGCCGGTGACCAGGTCGTAACCCTGTTCGACGGTGCTAAGCAGGGCCGGTATGTCGGCGGGGTCATTCTCGCCGTCTCCGTCCAGCGTGATGATCAGATCGCCGCGCGCATGCTTAAGGCCGCACGCCAGCGCCGCGGTCTGGCCGCAGTTGCGCGCCAACCGCAGCCCTCTGACGCGTTCGTCCTGCGCCTTGAGCGCGCGCAACACCTGCTCGCTCGAGTCGGTGCTGCCGTCGTCCACGAATAGCACCTCCCAAGAGCGCCCCAACGAGTCGAGCACGCCCTTCAACTCGGCGTACAGCGGAGCAATATTGTCGCGCTCGTTGAAGACCGGAACCACTACGGAGAGGTCCATCGTGGAGATTGACTGTCCGTAAGCTCGTTGTATGCGCGATGGCGCTGAGCGATATCTTCCCAGCTTAACGCGGACATCCGCCCCAGCGAGAAGCTTTCCACGACGAACGAAGCGACAACGGCTCCGTACACCACCGCTGCACGGCGCACAGCCTCGTTCACTCTGCCAACTCGAGCGATGTAGCCCATAAAGGCGCCCGCGAACGTGTCGCCCGCGCCGGTGGGGTCGACGACCTCTTCCACCGGATAGGCCGGGGCCGCGAAGACGCCGTCCTGGCTAAAGTGCAGAACGCCGGCCTCGCCGCGCTTCACCACAACCGCCTCGGGACCCATCTTGACCAACGCGCGGCCCGCTTTAACCAGATTGTGCTCGCCGCTGAGCATGCGCGCCTCGTCATCGTTGAGCATCAGGATGGTCAAGCGCTTCATCAGTTCGAGCAGGCCGGCGCGCTCATTTTCGATCCAATGGTTCATCGTATCAGCGCCCACCACTTTCGGGTTAGCGACCTGCATTAGAACCCGCGATTGCAGCTCTGGGGAAACATTGGCCAGAAATAGGTAATCACTTCGGCGCTGGTCGGGCAGTAGCGTCGGATTGAACCGCGCAAACACGTTCAGCTCGAGGCCGAGCGTCTCTCGGCGGTTCATATCGTCATGGTAGCGAGCCTTCCAGCGAAAGCTCTTGCCCTCGTGCCGCTCGACACCGCGCAAATCAATCGCGCGTTCGGAGAACAGCCGATAATCGTCAGAGGAGAAATCGGAGCCAACCGCAGCCACCACACTAACCGGCGAGAAAAACCGAGCCGCCAAGGCAAAGTACGCCGCCGACCCGCCCAAAGCGTCACTAACCTCGCCACGCAGCGTCTGAACGCTGTCGTAGCCAATAGTGCCGACAACTACTACGCTCATATCTCGAGTCTTTAGTCGCGGCGGCGAAAGCCTAACCAGGAGGACCGAATAAGCCGCAAAAGCGCCTCTCGGAGGCCCTGAGGGACGCTTCGACGCGCTTAGTCGTCACAGGTTGGACTCAGCCGCGTTCAGCTTGGAGATACTTCCCTATCAACGGCTGCAATTGCTCCAGTACTTTCTGTGGAATCAGTCGCCGCTCGGTGATGATAGCGCCCTTGAGTGCGTACGAACAGGCGCAACTGCGCGTGTTGGAACTAAGCGCCCCAGCCAGCTTGATTACGCTAGTCCGGGCGATGTCAACATTCTCTCGCAACACTCGGAGCACGTCGCCGATTTCGACATTTCTATGGTCTCGATGCCAGCAATCGTAGTCGGTCACCGTGGCCAAGGCGGCATAACAGAGTTCCGCTTCACGCGCCAGCCGTGCTTCCTGCATCGCCGTCATGCCGATAACGTCCATCTTCATTGAGCGATACATCTCGGATTCGGCTCGTGTAGAGAACTCAGGGCCTTCGATGCATATATAGGTGCCGCCCACACGGGCCTGCGAACCCGCTGCTTTCACTGCTTCGGCCACGCGCCCAGCGAACTGAGCGCATACCGGGTCCGCCAGGGAGACGTGCGCAACGATACCGTTGCCGAAAAACGTTGAAGGGCGAAGAAAAGTGCGGTCCACGAATTGATCAACCAGAACGAAATCACCAGGCGCCAGATCTTCGCGCAGGCTCCCGACAGCGCTGACCGAGAGCAGGTACTCAACTCCCAGAAGCTTCATTCCGTAGATATTGGCGCGATAGTTAACCTCGCTGGGCAAAAGCCGATGGCCGGAGCCATGCCGAGACAGGAAAACAATCTCGGTCCCTTCCACGGCAGCCTTGTAAAAGACGTCGGAAGGCTTACCGAACGGCGTATTGATCTCGAGCCGTGCGCCGCCCTCCAGCCCAGGCATCGAGTAGAAGCCGCTGCCTCCGATTACACCGAGAATGCCGCTTGCCATAGTTTACCGGCTATCGCTCACTCTTAGGCCCGGCTCTTCGCGGGCCAGACCGGTTAAGATAGCACCTTTCGCCCGAGGTCTGCCATGCTGGGATAGGAGTGTAACTAGCGAGCCGCCACTCGTAAACCGACGTCTGTACGCCCGCGCTGCCCCTCGACTCGAAGCTGTCCGCACGCCGCGGCGATATCGCGCCCGCGGCTTTCGCGGATCGTCGCGGTGAGGTTACCCTTATGCAACATGGCCTGAAACCGCTCAACCGTCTGGCGCGTGCTGGGCTCGAAGCCGACACCCTCGAAGCGGTTGAAAAAGATGAGATTGACCTTCGCCCGCACGGAGCCGAGCAGCTTGACCAGCTTTCGGGCGTCTTCTTCGGAGTCGTTCACATCCTTGAGCATCACGTACTCAAAGGTGACTCGCTGCCGGCGCTTGAGAGCAAGACGCCTGCAGCTTTCCATGAGCGCAGCCAGCGGAAATCGCCGGTTTATCGGCGCCAGTTGGTCGCGTTGGGCGTCGGTTGGCGCGATCAAAGACACGGCGAGATTAACGCCGGTTTCGGCAAGCAGCCGCTCCATCACGGGCGCCATACCGACGGTAGACACTGTGATCCGCCGCGGTGAGATTCCCATTCCCCACTCCGCGGTCATCACGGCGAGCGCTCGGCGCAAACGCGCGTAATTCGCCAACGGCTCTCCCATGCCCATGAATACGTAATTGGTGAACACCTCTTGGGGGTGATCAAGCTCGCCCAAAGCCGCGAGCACTTCGCCCACCATCTCAGCGGCGTGCAAATTGCGCCGCAGTCCCATACGCGCGGTGGAACAGAACGCGCACCCCATCGAGCATCCCACCTGGCTCGACACGCAGAGCGTGAGGCGGTCTTTCGCGGGGATAATTACGCTCTCAATAAGTTCGCGGTCCGAAAGTTCGAGCAACAGCTTTTTCACGCCGTCCGTGGCGACGTCGGCGCGTGCGACCTGCGGCAGGGACATATCGTATTGAACTTCCAGGGTCTCGCGCAGCGAGGCGGGAAGATCGCTCATCGCGGCGAACGCGCGCACTCGCTTGCCGTAGAGCCATCGCATGACCTGTCGCGCGCGGTAGCCGGGCTCGCCCAAAGCCTCGAGCGCTTCCTCGAGCTCAGGCAACGAGAACCCGTAAATATTAGGCTTCACACCCGCTGCCGGACGAGCCGCAAGCGGGGTCGAATCAGCGTCCACAATGACCCAGTTTAACAGCGCGAGCGCTATGGCCGCATCCATGGCGCTCGCGCTGGTGCATCCGACCGCGCCTCGCCGCTTGCCGCGGCGCGAAGGTTCGCCTTCGCTTATCAGAAGATACGCCCGGGGATCGCGAGCGGATTGCGCCGTGTCCAGCGACCCGACTCCACCTGATGGAAGAACTGATCGCACAGCGAATTGAACAGCGCCGGTTCTTCCAGATTCAACGCATGGCCGGTGCGCGGAAAAGTGATAAGGGCGGCCGAAGAGATCGCCCGCTTCATCATGATCGCCGGCTCGAGGCAGGGTTCGTCCTCGTCGCCGGTTATCACGAGCGTCGGCACGGTCATCTGCTTCATCCGGTCGACCAGGTCGTACAACGACGGCCGACGCATCTGAACACCGCGCAGCGTCATTGCCGAGCCGACCGGCGAATGCTCGGCCAAATGGCGCACAAACTCGGCATAACCGCGCGGGTCTTTGTCGCGCAATTGCACGCGCCCCGGTCCTTCAGCGTAGGCCGCGGCCACGTCCGCCATACTCAGCGTCTCGAAACGGCGCGCGCCCGCTTCAACTTCCGCCGCGAACTGCTCGCGTTTGGCGGGCTCCGCTCCGTAACCGCATCCGCCAAGCACGACAGAAATGGCGCGGCTCGGATAGGCGAGTGCGAAGTGCAGCGCCGCGAAGGCGCCCATCGAAACGCCCACCACGTGCGCGCGATCGATCTTGAGCGCGTCCAGCACGCAGCGGATATCCTCACGCGCGCGTTCCTGCGAATACTTTGCTAGGTCCGCGGGAACATCCGAAGGCGGATAGCCGCGCGCGTTGTAGGCGATACATCGGTAGCGGCGCGAGAAACAGCGCACCTGCTGTTCGTAGCTTCGATAGTCGCCGGCAAATTCATGCACGAAGACAACCGGAAGGCCGCTGCCGGTCTCCTCGTAGTAGAGCTTAACGCCGTCATCGGTGACGAGATGGGCCACGTTTCGCCTCCTTTTGTGTCGTCTGCGGGCGCTACCTTAAATTCGTAGCGCAAAAGGCCGCAGCGAAAAAGCTAAACGCGGCCCGCAAGGCTCAACGGGGCAGCGCCCGCCGGCGCGCTCTCGTTGCGCCTTGAATGGTCCAGGGGACGCGCTGCATGATAGGTTTCGCCGACGCCGCCACTTTCCCGGCCCAGGCGGGTCGGGCTTAAGACAGGCGCGCGCGATCGTGCGTCGCGCTGAAATCGAGCGCGGGCCCCACGGGCACGATGCGCGTCGGATTGATCTGCACGTGGCTGGCGTAGTAATGGCGCTTTATGTGAGCCAGGTTTACCGTCTCGGCCACGCCCGGAACTTGGTATAGCTCGCGCAGGTAATTGGAAAGCTTCGGAAAGTCGGCGATCCGTCGCAGATTACACTTGAAGTGGCCGTAGTAGACGGCGTCGAATCGCACAAGCGTCGTGAAAAGCCGCCAATCCGCCTCGGTCAGATGCGGCCCGGTGAGATAGCGCCGGGTGCTCAAGCGCTCCTCGATCCGTTCGAGCGCTTCGAACAGACTACCGAATGCCGCTTCGTAGGCGGCTTGGGTCGTGGCAAAGCCGCATCTGTAAACGCCATTGTTGACGTTTTCGTAGACGTAGGCGTTGAGTTCGTCGATCTCGCGCCGAAGCTCACGCGGGTAAAAGTCCACGGTCGCGTCGCCCCAGGCGTCGAATGCGCTGTTGAGCATGCGAATTATCTCGGCGGACTCATTGTTCACGATGGTGCCGGTATGCTTGTCCCATAGAACCGGCACGGTCACGCGACCGGTGTAATCAGGCTTAGCCTTGGTGTAGACCTGATGCAGATAACGCGCGTGATTGACGTCGTCAGCGGTTGCGCCGGGCGTCAACGAGCCGTCAGGCGCGCCGAACGCCCATCCCTGACTCCCCATGAACGGATCGACGACTGAAACGGAAATGATTCGCTCTAATTTCTTGAGGCGGCGAAAGATAAGCGTGCGATGCGCCCAAGGACATGCAAGGGAGACGTAAAGATGGTAGCGGTCAGGCGCGGCTGCAAATCCTCCGGCTCCGCTCGGCCCTGGTCCGCCGTCGGGAGTCACCCAATTCCTGAAGGCCGTCTGCGGGCGCACGAAATGGCCTCCGGTCTTTTCGGTCTCGTACCATTTGTCCTGCCAGACCCCGTTGACCAATAGTCCCATGCGCCGCCTCCTTGCGCGCGCGAGCCGCCATTGCGCGCAGCGGTTTCGCGCTGCGGCTCTATTCGCGCGGGCTTACCGAAACGTAACGATTACCCCGTTCATAAAAGCGCCACGGTTTTGCCGCCCAGCGGCCGGCGTAGGCCACGTTGATCCTCGCCGAGCGGCCGACCGGACTCCTGGGCCGGTCGGCTTCCTCAAGAAACAGAACATCACCGCACAAGTCCTGCCCGTAGTTAGCGCCCGTAATCGCGAGCGCGTGGGCGAGCTTGCCCGGGCCGTTGGTCAGCTCGCGCGAATGGGCAGGTCTGGAGCGCCGGCACGCCATCAATTCTATCCCGCGTAGAGGCTCTAGCGCTCTGATAAGGACCGCGTGCGGCATCCCTTCGCTCCCGGTCACCAGATTGAGCGCCCAACTGGTGCCGTAAAGGCGATACACGTAAGCGTGTCCGGGCGGCCCGAACATCGCCGCCGTTCGCTTGGTCAAGCCGCGCGAGCTATGCGCGGCGAGGTCCTCGGGTCCGCGATAGGCTTCCGCTTCGACTATTCGCCCGGCCGCTTCGCCCTCGGGCGTGCGATGCACCAGGATCTTTCCGATGCAGTCGCGCGCCACGACGAGAACCGGTCGCGCGTAAAATTCGCGAGGAAGTTTCGCCCGCGCACCGTCTAACCGCATGCCTCAACAAGCTGCCGCGCTGGTGAATGCAACGCAAGGCAGCCCCTTCTTCGGCGCGCTTGGGCAACAAGAAGATGCGGCGTTTGCGCGATAAGTTGGGAGCTTTGATGCCGGGCGGGAAAGCAAGCTTGCCTCGACCAGCCGGCGAGCGGAGCGAGGCTGCCGAGAACTCACGGCGCTGCGCATCCGTGGTCCTAGCGATTGATGTCAAGCGGCGCAGGCATCCCGCGAAGCGGCGCCTTGGGGATGTTGCCAGACACGGTGAAGCGCGGGAAATCCACCACCTGTGTAACGACGAAATCGACAGCCACGCTCATGAACGCATAGGCGTCGTCGGGCGATAGGCCGAAATGCGCAGTCAGCCAATCAAGCGCCGCCACGTTGGCCTCGGCCATCGCGTGGTTTAAGTCTTTCTCACCGAAGGCCATAACGATTACCTGGGACGGAGTTTCGATCACCGGCGCGTGGACGTGCAGATCTTTGCGCACGTAAAATCGCACCACGCTGTTCAGCGAGGTTTCGATCGCAGTTCCGTCCACCTCGCCGTCGCCCTGAGCGCTATGCGGGTCGCCGGCCGAGAAAAGCGCGCCCTTGACGAAGACCGGCAAAAAGATACGCGCGCCGGCGCCAAGACGCCAATCATCGATGTTGCCGCCGAAGACGTTCGGCGGATAAGAGCTGACTTTACCGGGCGTGGCCGGCGCAACTCCGACACTGCCAAAATGCAAGCGCAGTGGAATCGCAACGCCCTGCAGCGCGGGCACGCGCCGAACGCTCTGAGGCGGCTCGATGTTATGCCGAAGACTGCTGAAATCAGCTGGCACGTCGTAGGCGAAGACAGCCCGCGCAACGCCTGCGGTTTGGTCAATCTTGAAAATCGTCGCACGGTTTTTTGGGAAGCGTTCGCGCAGCATTCCGAAAGGAGCCTCGGACATATTGGCGCCATACGGCGTGGTCGGCCTAGGAGTGAGCCGCTCGATCCGCACCTCCAAAGTGTCGCCCGGCTCGGCGCCTTCCACGTATATGGGGCCGGTCAGAATATGCGGTCCGGGGCCGCGAACTTTGACTTTCTCATAGATCGCCCGAATCGCACCGTCCATCATAAGGTCTGGAGCGTCGCCCGAATGATGGGTGACGGTCTCTATAGCGACTGCATCCCCGGACTTTACCGTTAAGACCGGCTTAAGCGAGTTGTCATAGTAACCCCAATGAACGGTGTCCGAAGTTGCCCGCAGCTCCTTCGCGTCGCTTATATCCGCGGCGCGCGCTTCACGAACGGAAAGGAAACACACCACAACAGCCATCGCGGCCACGCAGGCGGGCAGGCATGCCGTGCGCGCGGCCAGACCGCCATGGATCGAGCGCGCGAGAGAGATTATCGCCCTGCATTGGGTGATTCGTACGGACAGCTTCATCGACGTCATCAGCGCCTCCTGCGCTCTGGACCGTGGGTTCCGGAGGGGAACTCACGCATCGTTCAGCGGCCGAAAGAGAGCGTATGCTCGGTCGCGACACCGGCTTTTCACCGTGAAAGCAGCGGCATAGGTCACTGGTTTAAGATTCACAAAGTCAAAAGGTAGCAGGCGACCTCGCGCAACTCATTAGTTGAATGCGAAAAAGCGGACTGATCTTCTGGGCGCTTATGCGGGGCCTTGCTCCAGGGTGAAGTCCGGGCCCAGCCGTGGGCGGTGCAGGCCGGCACCCATTGCAAAATGCGCTCGTCCGGGGCGGTTGGCCGCGCGCGCTTCGAGGAGCCGGCGACTTCTTTCGCGATGGAGAGCAGCGAAATCGTTTCCTGCGAAGCGTCCTTCTAGCGTGAGGAGGCGTGGGGCGTCGGACCAGTTAACAAAAAAGGCGCGCGCGCCCTGAAATCGGATGGACCTGGCCGACGGAAGGCCGCTTCAGCCCCGGGCCAGACCCACGATTTGAACGTGAGCGAGGAACTCCGTCAGGACTGCGATCTGTTTGCGCATCGAACTTACGTCGCCCGCCTCGGCCGCGCTTTCCAGCAGCCCGCCAATCTCGCTAATCAGGTCGAAGCCGAGCGCTGCGCCCTCGCCTTTCATGGTGTGCCCCAACCTTCGGATAGTCTCGTAATCCCCGCGTTCGAGGGCCTTTTGCACCGAGGCCAGGTCTTCGCGTTTTCGCCTGAGAAAGGCCGGAGCAAGCGAGGCCAAGGCGGGAACCACCTGCACCATGAACCGACCATGCATACCCAAAGCCCGCTCGCCGGATTGGGGAACATCGCCACTACGAACAAACGCGGGCTCGCCGCGCGCGCAAACGCGTTCGATAGCCGCAAGCAGCGCTGCCTTGCGTACCGGCTTTGAGACATGCGCGTCGCATCCGGCCTCCAACGATTTATTCACGTCGTGCGCGAAGGCTGACGCAGTGAGGGCAACGATCGGGGTCTTTGCAAGCCGCTGGTCAAGTTCCCACTGGCGAATCATCCGCGTGGCCGCGTGACCATCCATCACCGGCATCTGAACGTCCATGAGGACAACGTCGTACCCGTTCCCACCACCGGCCGCGGCCATAAATCTAGCCACAGCCTGCTCGCCGTTCTCGACCATATCGAGTTTGTGCGGCGTATGCGCGAGATAGGCTTTGACGATCAGGCGGTTGTCAACCGAGTCCTCGGCCAGAAGAATGCGCAGCGATTTCGGCTTCATCTGCTCCGAGGCGGCAACAGCAGCGCCGGATGGCAAGCCCTGAAGCCCTTTTTGCGGCGTGAGCCCTAGCGCACCGGCCACGACCGACCAGAGTTCGCTGACCTTAATCGGCTTGACGAGATGGTGGTTCACGCCCGATTCGTTGGTCCTGGCGAGCTGTTTGCTGAGGTCATCCGAAGTGAGCATCAGAACCACAGCCGGAGCGTAGCCACCGGGTTCGTCCATGTCACGCTTGAGAAGAGACCGAGCAACCTCGAAGCCATCCATGCCCGGCATGCGCGCGTCGACCAGCACGAGATCAAACGGGTCGCTCTCGGCAGCAGCCCGCTCCACCGCAGCCAAAGCTTCGACTCCGCAAGATGCCTCCTCTACACGCGCTCCTGCGGCTGCCAAATTTTCCTTGGCGACAAGACGGTCGATGCGCGCGTCGTCTACGACGAGCACGCGAACATCGCCAAGATCAACGGCCGTCGCCGGATATTCCTCGGACCCCTCAGACCGCCGCTCAAACGGGAGCATAAGGTGAAAAGTGCTGCCTTTACCTAATTCGCTCTCCACCCAGACTTGACCGTGGCTGAGTTCAACCAAGCGACGGACGATCGCGAGGCCCAAACCAGTGCCGCTGTTGGCGCGCGTGGTCGATGAATCCACCTGGGTAAAATCCATGAAGATAGCTTTGAGCTTGTCCCTGGGTATGCCAATCCCGGTGTCGGATATGGCGAAGTGCAACCTCACCTGAGGGTCAACGCGGGCAGCGCTGCTATCGGAAATCGCCGCGGGCCCTGAGGCCGGTGCGGCAGCGGGCGAAGGCGAGGGACTGGTCACCGTGGCGCGGTGGTCCGCCGTCGTACCCGGGGCGCGGGCCGTCTCCTCCTCCCCCACGGAACAGCCACCGTCGTTCGGCGGCAGCGACACACCTTGAGCGTCAGCCGGAGCGAGCTGGCCGCGCACCCTCTCAACCGTCACCGTTATTCCGCCCCTGGCTGTGAACTTAATCGCGTTGCCAAGGAGGTTGACTAACACTTGGCGCAAGCGCATCGCATCGCCGGTCAAAGCCGTCGGCACGTCTGGGACGATGCGCACCGTAAGCTCGAGCCCTTTTTCGTGAGCGCGCAGCGCAAGCGCTTGAGCAACCTCCTCGACCACGCAGCGCAAGTCGAAGTCGCTGTGCTCCAACTCCATGCGGCCGCTCTCGATACGCGCAAGGTCCAAGATGTTGTTGATCAGGTCGAGCAGTGAGTGGGCGTTGGACAGAATCACTTCCACGTACTTGCGCTGTTCGGTATTCAGCGGCGTCTCGGATAACACGTCGCTAGCGCCGACGATCGCGCTCATCGGCGTGCGAATCTCGTGCGACATGCTGGAAAGAAACTGGGACTTCGCCTTGGACGACGCCAAGGCCGCCTCGCGGCTTTCGATCAGCTGACGTTCGATTTCCTTGAGCGCCGAGATATCTCGCGAGACCGTGACTACGAAGGAACGTTCGCCGATCCGAACCTTAGAACTATTGAGCAGCCGGGGGCCGAATGTCCCGTCGGAGTTGCGGAACACCACCTCTTGGTCTCGGACGTATCCCAGGGTGCGCAGGCTTTCTCGAAACAGCGCGTAATCCGACTCTTTGACCCACATTCCCAGCGAAGTGCTGGTCTTGCCGATCATCTCCTCGCGGCGCAACCCTACCCTGCGCGCGGACTCGGCGTTAAGGTCCACGATCTCACCGGTTTTGAGATCGGCCACGACGATGGAATCGGGGGCGCAATCAAACACCTGTCTGAATTTTTCCTCGCTTGCCTTAAGCTCGGCTTGCGCCCTTTTAAGCTCAGTGATGTCGCGCGCGACGACAAACAGGGAAGGCTGCCCGGCCAGCGATCCTTTGACCGCGGAGACAAGCACCGGAATGTTCCAGCCGCGCTTGGAGTGCATGAGCAACTCCGCGTTTTTGACTAGGCCTTCGCCTTCGAGTTCGGCAAAAAAGGCCTGTAGCTCCGGCGTTTCAACCCACAGATTCAGATCGAGCGCGGTCGAGCCCAACGCCTCCTCCGGCGTAAAACCGCTCATGGCAACGAAAGCCGGATTCACCTCGAGAATTTGATTGTTGGCCAGGCTGGACACCACGATCGCATCAGGACTGGTTTCGAACAGCTGTCTCAACCTCGCTTCGCTCTCGGCCAGCTTGCGTTCCGCAGTTTTGCGGTCGGAAATATCGCGTACGAAACACAAGGCGATCTCGGCGCCGTTGAGTTCCGTCACAACCGCGGAGAACAGCGCCACGAACTGGCGTCTATCCTTGAGGCGAAACGAGGTCTCATAGTTGATCACTCGGCGCTGCCCGCGTAACAAGCGGTCCACGGCGCGCAGGTGGTTGACGTCCGCCCAAATCCCGAGATCGATTGGCCTGCGCCCGAGAACCTCGTGGCGCGCGAAGCCGAAAAGCTGTGTCCAGCGGTCGTTGATGTCGAGGAATCGACCGTCTTTGAGCGAGTTGAGCGACACCGGATCCGGGCTGTGGTTAAAAATGTCGCGAAATTTGGCTTCTCGCTCGGCAAGCCTTTGCTCGGCTTCCCGGCGCGCGGTGACGTCATATGAGACCGCGGAATAACCGATTAGCCTGCCGCCTTCGTCGTGCACAGGCGCCATGGTGAAGGAGCATACGATCGGGCGCCCGTCCTTGCGCACACACTCCTGTTCGAGTTCGCGGACCGTGTCGCCCCGCCGCAGAGCCTCGAGTGCTTCGCCGAACGCCGCCACCCGCCCGTTCGCCACGATAAAATTGACGCTTTTCCCCAGTGCCTCGCCCGCGGAATAGCCGTAAAGCCGTTCAGCAGCGGCGTTCCAGCCGTTGTAGACAAAATCGGGCGTCGAGGTCGCGATGGCGACGAGGCTCGACTTGAAGACCGCTGCCCAGAACGCGTTGCCTTGCTGGGCGCGCTTGAGCGCGCTGATATCGCGGACTACCGCAACCGCGCTGAGCTCGCCACCCACCTCAACCGGCCTAAACGAACCTATGAACGGGAGCAGCGTGCCGTCTTTTCGGCGCAACTGGAACTCCATGTCGCGCACGGTTTTGCCCAACCTAAGCTGAGTGAAGAGGCTTGCAAGCTGAGCGGGGTCCGCAAATATTCCTAATTCGGCCACGGGTTTGCCGAGCATCTCTTTCTTCGAATACCCGGAAAGCCCAAACTCCCTGTTTAAATAGGTGTAGGTCTCGGTTTTGAGGTTCAAAACCGAGATTACGTCGGGGCTCGCGTCGAAGATTTCCCGCAGCAGACCTTCGCGCTGCTTGAGCTGGTTCTGCGCCGCCTCGCGCTCGACAATCTCCGCGCGTAACTTGCGCTCGATCGCGGCCAGGCTTTCCAACTGGCTACCGAGCTTGCGGCGGTAACTCTCACGCTGACGAATGACGAGCTGGCCAACCCCGATGCTCGCCAAGAGCATCAACCAACGAACGACGGCGGGGACCGGTGAGGACAGTCGACACACTTCCGCGACCACCATCGCCCCGAGCCCGACAAGGCTGAACGATGCTTGCCACCTCGCGTTCCACGGCAAAAGGAATCCGCCCGCACTCACCAAACCAAGAACCAGAAAACCTAACTCATCCAAGTTGTTGGTGAGCAGCGACACCATCGTGGTCGCCGCGATACAGACGGCGCTCGCCACACAAAAGGCCAGGCGCCAATGGCGTCGGAGGCGCGACGTCCATAGCAAGCCGCCCACCGCGAGCGCGAAGAAAACCTGGAACCCGTCAAGGGCCAGCAGGTAAGGCAGTCGGTCCCGCGCCACGCGGTAATCGCTAAGTAGATAGCCAACCAAAAAGATGATTGTCAGGCAGAGCGCGGCACTTACCAACTCGACCGCAAAGTAATCGCTGTCTTGATGAGCGAATCCTTCTTCGGATGAAAATTCAGCGGCTGAGGAGATTGGGGAGCGAGGCGCTTGATCCCGGCGACGAAGGGAGCCATTAAGCGTCATTGTTATTCAAGGCAGCATCCGAAGCCTTTTCGGCTCCTGACTCGACGGCACCGCCGGACTGAGGATAGGCGCAAATAGATGCCACAGCGCGCCAATCGCGAGCAACTTGCGTGCCGCTGAAACCCAGGCGCAAAGGACGAGAGCCTCGGCGACGGCGCGACGCCGTCTCAACGCCTAAGTGGCTGGCGCCGGCAGGCCCGGCCGCAATTGTTGCCGGTTCCTACGCCGGAGGAGAAAGACACGTCGGATGTTCTGTTCTCGGACATTGCGGCGGTGGGACGATGTTGACGTCTCTGAAACGGGTAACGCGGTCGCCCGCCCTCAAGTCTGTTCGGGAAGGATCGCCCTTGCTAAACGGAGCTTGAAGCTGTGTCAGCGGCGACCACGGGATTGCGAGGTTTTACGGAGCGCGAGAAGGCAGCTACGGTCGGTTCCAACGCTCTGGAGCTGCGATAGGCCGGAAAAGCAGAGCCGAACCCAAACGCTGCCCCGCAACACTTCAATCATTAAAAGGACCGTCGAGCAAAAGCGCAACGCTAGCGCCCGGCAAAGACCGATTCTAACCGGCACGCCCCCGGCTACTCGCCGATCCGCATCGGCTCTTGCTCGTAGGGCGGATAGTTTCCCATCATTGTAGGCATAGATGGGGAGCTGCCCGGTGGGTATCCGTATCCGGGAGGTGGGGCGCCTGGCGGAAGCTGGAACTGGTATTGATAAGGAACCTGATACTGCTGGCTGCCATAAGGAGACGCTTGATTTTGAGCCTGATTGGGGTATGGATATGGATACGAATATCCCGGTGTGGAGGGCGGCGTCGGCTGACCAGGTACGGAGGTTTGGCTAGGCGCCGGGATTAGGGTCTGATCGTAGTCGTAGCCGTAATTGAGCGGCCGGCGCTTGATGATATAGGCATTCTCGTCAGCACCAAGACAACGGCATGCGGGGGTCGAGGTTATACCGTCCAGTACGTAACCCTTAGGGATCGGCTGGTCGGAGCAAATTTTCATGATCTCGCCGTATACGGGTTGTACCTTGCGTGCTCTGCAAGCTCCGTTGCAAGTAGGCGCGGTGCCCGTCGCTGTCACGACCAACCCCTCGGGTGGGATATTACCGGCGCAGATGACTTCGCTCCACGCATGGGCTTCCACGCACACTCCCAACACCCACAACGAAGCTACCAGCTTGGCAAATATCAATCTTTTCGCCATGATCTTCGCATCCGCCATTTATGGTCCAACGTAAACCAGGGGCCGGGCAGAAGCAAGCCAGAAACGAAGAGGCATGGAGAGTCCGACGCCACCCAAGCAAGAGCTCAGATTCGGCGGTCATGCCGAGCCGGCAGCGAACCGTGTCGCCGAATGCCTTTGACAACGCCAACCTTAAAACACCCAATGGGGGCAGGATAGAGTTTTCGTAGGTCGCGGAAATCAGTCTATGCGGGTTAGGCATATCCAGAATTCGTTCGCGGCACTGATGGTCATGGCTCTGGCCATGTTGATTACCGCTGCGGCGGCGTATGCGCAATTCGGCGGCACCGACCAGGACGGCAGCCAGGACGAAAGCTACGGCGAGGCAAGTAGCGAGAGCCTGGGCTCAAGCTCGTTAGGTGGGACCGGCAGCCCGCTTGATCAGGCGGCCGAGCAGCTGGGATTGTCGCCTGAGCAACTTGCCGAGTTGCGCAGCCAGATGTCGCAGGGGATGCTTGGCCCGGACCAAATCGATCAGCTTTGCGCCCGCCTCGCCGCTAAGCATATTAGTCAAAGCAACGTGCAGTCGATGATCGCGATGCTCGGAATGCAGGGAGACCAGGCCGAGCAATTGCTCAGTTGCGTAAGCGCCGCGGCTAATCATTCCTTTGGCAACCGGCAAGGCGGTTTTACGATGCCGGGTCCTCAGGCGCGCACATGGCCGACCAAACCGTCGGCAATCGAGAAACGCTTCCACGACTTGGACTCGCCTTACAAGCTGCTCGAAGGACCGAGCCTCGGTCGCCTTAAGCAGTTCGGCTACGACGTTTTCAGCGGGCCGGTATCAACCTTTGCGCCGCTCGAAAACGTTCCGGTAAGCACCGACTACGTTCTGGGCCCCGGCGACGAGCTAAATTTACTAATTTGGGGCCGCGTCAATCGTAAGGTCAGATTGCGGCTGGAGCGCGACGGCTCGGTGCTGGTGCCGCAGATCGGACCGCTTCAGGTTAGCGGGTTGACCTTCGAGCAGGCCAAGAAACTTATCGAGGGGCGGGTCGGCCAGATAACCGGCGTTCAGGTCGATTTGACGATGGGCCGGGTCCGCACCATCCAGGTCTTCGTCGTTGGCAAGGTGGTGCAACCCGGGCTCTACACGGTCAGCGCTTTATCCCACGTGACCAACGCTTTGGCCGCGGCCGGCGGCGTGAGCCCGGTAGGAAGCCTGCGCAAAATCGAGGTTCGTCGCAACAACCGCCTCATGCGCCAGATTGATCTCTATGGGATGCTGCTGCGCGGCGACACCTCCTCGGATGTGCGGCTGGAAGCGCGCGACACCGTTTTCGTGCCTGTAATCGGGCCAGTGGCGGCGGTCGCCGGCGACGTCAAGAGTCCGGCGATCTATGAGTTGCGCGGCGTTGAGAGCCTGCAAAGCGTGATCGCCCTTGCCGGAGGTGTCAGCGCCTTTGGCTACGCCCACCGCATCCAGGTCGAGCGCGTCGAAAACCACCAGACCCGCGTGGTACTCGACACGGGCCTGGATACCGTGCAGGGCCGGCGCTTTGCCGTCCGCGACGGCGATCTAATTAAGGTTTTTCCGGTGCTGCCGCAGACCCACGACGCCGTGACGCTGCGCGGTAACGTGAATCGCCCCGGATCGTACCAGTGGCACCCGGGCATGCGCGTGACCGATCTGGTGCGCGAAGGCCAAGGCGTTGCCGATCACACCTTTTTTGACTACGCCTTGATTCAGCGCCGCGAAGGCCCGCAACGAACCTCCCGCTTCATACCGGTCAACCTCAACGAAGCGTTGTCCGATGAACTCGGGGCGGCGAATTTTGCGCTCCGGCCCGAGGATTCGCTGACGATTTACAGCCAAGGCGAGCTTAACCAGGTTCCAACCGTCTCCGTGCGCGGAGCGGTGCGCAAGCCCGGCCGGTATCCTCTCACCGAAGGGATGAAGGTGACCGATTTGATTTACCGCGCGGGCGGCCTTAAGGATAACGCCTTCCGGCAAAAGGCGGAATTGGCCCGCACGGAGGTAGTCGCGGGAGCCGAGACCCACTATACGTTCAGAGACGTCAATCTGCTCGCCGCGCTTAACGGTTCAGCGGTCGACGATCAGCCTTTGCAAGCGGGCGACGAGCTGTTCATCCAGCAGGTCGGTAACTGGCATGAACCGTGGTCTATAGTAGTCAAGGGCGAGGTCATGCGGCCGGGTCCATATGTTATCCATCCGGGCGAACGGCTTGCTTCGGTGCTGCAGCGAGCCGGAGGCATCCTCCCCGACGGCTACTTTCCGGCCCTGATCCTGGTTCGCCAGTCGGTCAAACTCTTGCAACAGCAAAGCCTGGACAAGGCCCGCGCCCGTTTGTCCCAAGAAATTGCCCGGGCAGCCTTGACGCCTGAGGACGCCAATCGACAGCAGGCCGGCGGGGGAGAACTGGAGAAAACTCAGACGCTGACGATGCTGCAGAACATGCTGTCGCAGGCGGCGTCAGAGCAGGCCACCGGCCGCGTGGTGCTACATCTCACCTCGTTCGAAGCGTTGCCAGGCTCTAGAAGCAACGTCGCGCTAGAACCCAAGGATGAGATTATCGTTCCCCGGCGGCCTTCGTCGGTCAACGTGCTGGGCGAGGTGTACGGCCCGACAGCGGTCAACTACGAGCCGTCGCTCACCGTGCGGGACTATCTTAATCGAGCAGGCGGTTTCACCTCCGGCGCCGACAAGGAGCACGTTTTTGTGGTCAAGGCGAGCGGCGACATCATCACCGAAGAAGGCATCCGCGAGAGCGGCAAAAACGCGGTCTTTCCGCTGTTGCCTTCCGTTTCTGGTGGTCTCATGAGCGCCCATCTGCAGCCTGGCGACACGGTTTACGTGCCTGAGCAGCTGATCTACGTGAACTCGCTTAAGCGAACTCTCGATATAACGCAGATAATCGCCAACGCGGCGCAGACGATAGCCTTCACCGCGCTGTTAGGCTTCCTGATTCCGTAGGGTTGGCCGGACGCTTACGGTTTGAGATTGCCGACGATGCTGCCCCCGCGTGGCGCCATGCGAGGCGGCCCTCGAGCGTCTGGCTCGCTGACGCAAGGTCAGGCCCCGACCATTCGAACAAAGGACGCTTTTTAAATTATTGAGCCACCCAGAGAGCCTGCAGCCCCCAGGGCTGCAGGCTCTCTCGTACACAGTGCCTATGTCCGTGAGGTATAAGGGTTGCTTGTGGTCGGGCTCTGCTTTATTCGCGAACACAATCAAGGTAACGGTCCACGACGTCACTTCGCCCGCACAGCGCGTAATTGTACGCGCCATGTGACAGGTTGCTGGACAAGGATGAAGTCGCTTGCTAAGGCTTCGGCTCTGGTTTACAGCGAGGCGCCTTCGCGCGATGGCGAGAAACGAAAAAAATGGGCTTTGGTCCGGTCTGCTGCCAACCGCAGCGATCTTGTTCGGTTTACTTGCCGTATGGGGCGGCACGGTCCTGGCGTCGACCTACGTCGTATACATCCCCATGGACAGCACCATTTACCGAGAGCTCGACGAGCTCAACGGGCTGGGCTACCTCGACACTTACATGGACGAGATCAGACCGATCGCTCGGGTCGAGGGCGCCAGGCTGACATTAGAAGCCGCGCAGAATCTTAACGAGTCGGGCAAACACGATCCGCTGGCGGAAAAGCTGATCGCAACCTTACGGCTTCAACTGAAGGAGGAAATCGGCTGGCTGGAAAATAACGCCGAAGACAAGCAGCCGACGATGATCCATCCGCTCGAGCGCGCCGAAGTGCAGTATATCTACTCGGCGGGGCCGAAACGTTATTGGGAGACAGGACCGAGCGCCGATTTGCCTGGCGGGCCTGGCGGAATCAACGCTAAAGAAGCGACTCCACTTCTGCCGAATAACGACGGCTTGCCCACTGGGGCGGGCAGCAATGAAATCGTAAGGGCTTCGGGATGGGCAGGGTTAGGCGGGTTTTTGACCGGCGATGCCGAAGGCGCGGTCTCGGGTCCATTCACGCGCTCCCTGGCCGGGGAGAACCGCCTCAATCTTCTCGACGGGGAGATCGTGGCGAGCCTCGGTAACTTCGCGCTTTCGTTTGGCCAGGAGGAGCAGTGGTGGGGCGTGGGTTATTTCGGCGCGATGCCGATCAGCACGAATATTCCGCCGCTTCCCGCGATACGGTTGTCGACCATCCATCCGACCTACCTGCCCTGGATTTTTCGCTACCTCGGTCCGTTTCGCTTCCAGGTGTTTTTCAGCCAATTGAGCTATCAGCCGGAACCCTATGTCTCGCGCCCTTGGTTTGACGGCGAAATCTTCAGCTTCAAACCACTGCCCTACCTTGAGTTCGGCATCTTCCATCAGATAGACTTCGGCGGCCGCTACAACGATAACTACACGACCGCAGGGTTTCTCCTGCGTGCGTTCGGCATACCCGGCGTCCATCCCGCCGGCGCGGACAGCCATTCCCGGGCCGGCCTGTGGGTCAAGTTCTACCTACCCTTTTTGCGCAATGCCGAGCTCTACCAGGGCATCCTCGCCGAGGACAAGCTTTTGGGCTTCCTGCCCTTCGTGCGCGTATCCTATCAGGGCGGCTTTTATATCCCGCGGCTTACCGAGGACGGCCTGACCGATCTGCGCTTCGAGTATATCATTCTGCAGTCCGCCTACTCGGTCTACGGCAGCGGGCTGGCGCTGGTTTACCAAGACACCCTGATCGGCTATCCGCTGGGACCCAATGCCTCGGAAATCGATTTTCAGGTCGGTCGCTGGTTCAACCTTCAATACAAGACTGACGTGGACCTTTTCTGGACCACTCAGGCGCCTGGGTACGGAGATCACCAGTTTTATTCGCTGGAGTACTACCCTTACGGCTTCGCCGCGGAGTACAGCGGCGGTTTGGCGATTGATCTGTGGCGTATGGCCGAGGCGATTCCGGGGCTGGGCGGTACGCTGGGAACGTTACGAATACGAGCGGCTTTCGAGTATGCGCGCAATCTGAATTTCGCGCAGGGAGCGACCAGCGTGCGTGGCCTGCTGCTACTTTCCGGTTCGTTCCGCCCGATGTACGACAGCTTCGCGTGGCGCTAGAACGCATCTGCGGATCGGCCGGAAAGCCGTGCGTTCACCGGACACATCCTCTCCCTTGCACCTGGCAGCCTAAGACTTGTGAGCGGCTGGCCGTGCGGAACTTGCTCGCTCTCCGTATACCTTCGGGAAAAGAGTCCGATTCCGGCGTGGCGGCTCAGTCGAGCCATCCGTCCCGCACCACGCGGCGTGCCGCTTCGAGCACGTGCTCGGGGCGTACGTCCAGCATGCAGCGCGACTTCTCGGTAAAGGAGCAGTCGTCGGGGATAATCCGGCGGTAGCTGTTCATGCAAGGGCTGCAGGGAACCTTGGTAGCGTAGACGAACGTTGCGCGCGAGCCGACCGGAGCCCAGCACTTCGGCGTGTTTGGGCCGAAGATACCCACCGTTGGAGCGCCCATCGCGGCGGCAAGATGCATTATTCCGGTATCGGCGCTGATTACCAGGTCGCATCGTCCAACCAGCGCGGCCGTCTCCTGCACGGAGGTGAGATTAGTGGCATCGGCCGTGCGCCCGCCGTATAGCGAGGTGAAGGTATCCATCAGCGGCCGTTCAGGCGGTTCCCCGGTCACCACGACCGTAAGGTCGCTGCCTTTCTCCTTGAGCATTGACGCCAGCGCGGCGAAGCGCTCCACCGGCCACAGGCGATACCGCGCTCGGGGACCCACTCCCAGATGCATCGCGACGACGCGTCCGGCCCCGCCGCCTACGTTCTGGCGCCACCACTGCTCCGCCCGCGCGACGGCCGCGCAGCCTATAGGCAGGCGCGTCGTCGCGAGTTCGAGCGGAAGGCCGGGGTCTATAATTCGCGCCAGGGCGACCATCCCTCGCCACATCGGTTCGCCCTCGCGCAGCTCGACCGGGTGGCTGAAGAAGGCCCGCCGCCGGTCTGCGGGCGACCCGAAACCGACCCGCACCGGTATTCCGCTCACGTAAAGAAAGCCGGAGGTCAGTAGCGACACCTGCTCGAAGTCGATCGCCGCGTCGTAGCGCGCGGCTCTGACCGCGCGCAGAATGCCCCAGGCCGCCGCGGTCCCATCGGCTCGCGGGTCGTACGAGAAGACGCGCGAGTCGCTCTCGCAGGTCATGATCTCACGGGTGCGCGCGTCGACCAGCATGTCGATGCGCATCTGCGGATGGCGCGCGCGCAAATGCTCGGCGATCGACCGCGCGAGAATCGCCTCTCCGATCCCACCGAATTTAAGAAAAAGGACGCGCCGCGGCGCCTCCTTAAGCGGCTCCGTGGCATAACGAGTCGCACGGCGCGCGACGCGCGCGAGAAGCCACTCAAGCCCCGCGTGAACCGGGCGATAGTAAAAGCGCGAGCGATCCGGGGTCACCTGTCAGCTTCGCCTGGAGGAGATTCGCAAGTGAAATGCAGCCGCACGAACAAACACGACCTCTTCAATCTTCCAGATCCTCTGGCGCTTTCGGAGCGCGGAATTGGCCGAAGCGCGCTTAGCCTGCTTCGATTAGAGGCTAGGATAGCGCACGGCCGCTGCGGCCGCATGCTGGCGAATGCCCACGATGCCGGGATGGGCCGTTGCAAGCGACTAACAAAAGCCTTTCTCAAGCCCGTTACGCGGCGGGTGTAGCCGTTCCACTCGTGCGGCAGCTAGATTGTGCCGGATGCCTTAGCTGACATGCCGCCGCGCGCTTTAGCGTCGAACCTACGCAGAGCCTTCACAGCCACCCACAGTGCTCGGGAAATTTTCCGCTATCGGCCAGTTCTGCGCGGCTCAAGTGCCTCGTCCGGCGGCCACATTGGAGTAGATCGGGATTAGTTCGGTAGCCAATCGGGAGCGCGTGAAGTGTCGCGCGGCGACCGCGGCGGCGTTTTCGCCGAGACGGACCCGCAAATCGCGATCGCGGACAAGCCGCATGATTTGCTCCGCAAGGTCCGCGGGATCACCCGGACGATGCCCAAGGGCGTCGACGCCGTCGCTGAAAAGTTCTGCTGCGCCACCGCAGGTACTTGCGACGACCGCACGCCCGCAGGCCATGGCTTCCGCTATAACCAAACCGAACGGCTCCGGGGCGGTACTCGCGTGGACGACGATATCGAGCGAGCGAAACACGGCAGGCGCGCGAGCAACAAAACCCGTAAAGCCGATACGGCCGTTCAGACCCAGTGCTGCCGCGAGCGCACGCAGTTCCTCAAGGGAGTGCTGGCTCCCGTGCGTCTGGTAAAGCGGGCTGCCGACGACGTAACCGCGCACGCGAGAATCGAGCGGCAGCGCCGCGAGCGCCCGGAGAAAGGTAGTGTGCCCCTTCCAGCGCGCAAACGTCGCGACCAGCCCCACACGCACGCCACCCTCGCCCAGCGGTTCCAAACCGGAAAGTTCGTCAAGGTCAAGCTGGGGACCCACCGGCGTGAACCGCGCTAGATCGATCGCGTTGTAAACGGGAAATATCGGCGTCGTCGATCCCAGGACCACACGCGCATCGGCGGCGACGCTTTTGGAGTTAGCTATCACTGCGCGACAGCGCCGGACATGCCAGCGCAGGAGTCGTGACATTATCGGCCGAGGTTGCACATAGTCGTGTAGATGCCATACGAGTCGCGAACGACGAGTCATCGCCCGCGCCCCAAGCACGTGCATTTTGAAGCCATTGGTATGGATCAAGGTGGGGTCGGCTTTGCCGATCGCGCGACGAAGCCGACAAAGGTACGAGATTACGGCAGGGGCGGCCAAACCGAGCAGCGCGGCAACACGCAACACGCTCACCTGGTCGCCCGCCGGCCCTCCGGCGCCGGCGTCCCCAACGGTCCTGACCGACTCCGGGAGCGGAATTACGGATGCTGGAACGCCGATGGCGCCTGCTTCACGAACGAGGTCGCCGTCAGTTGCGGCAATCAGCTCAAGCCCCCAATCTGGCCGGGCAGCTGCGACACTCGCCATCAAATCCAGCAGGGCGCGTTCCGCTCCACCGATAGCGCCGGTCGGATTAAGGAACAGCACTTTCATCGCGCGCCCGTCGCCCTCTGCGGAGTCGCCGTCATCCGCGCCGGCCAAAGCAAGCTAGTCCCGCGTCCGACTGACTGACCGTGGGGACCGCCCGCGGGAATTGCGCGGCCGGCACCACGCTCGATCCTTCCTTTTCTCTCTACCGCGCGACAGGCCGTCACCGAGGCATACGTCGAGCGGGCGGGAGCTTCACTGGAGCACGCTAGGAACACGGCTTGATGAATATGGCGGTGTCCTTAACGGCGTTGCCGGTCCATACCCTTCGCCAGTGTTGGACCTTGGCTCCGAATTCGCGCCACAAAGCTGTCGGGTAATCCCGCACCGCGTCGACAGCCCGGGATTCGGAAGGCAGAAACCACTGCGCGTTATCCGAAATCAGCAGCCCTCCAGGCTTGACGAGGTTGACGGCGAGACTGGCGCACTCCTCCCTGAAAATCCCATCCACCAGCACGTAGTCGAAAACCACGGTCTCGAGAGTCCCGCCCAATTTCACGTACTCTTCTCTAGCCTTCCGGTCCTCAATGCCCTGCTCGGTTTCCACAAGCCTGTAGTCTACGTTAGCAAGATCGAGGCGCCGCAACTCGGACTTGATTTTTCGGTACCAGGACAAATTGTGCTCGACACTCACAAGCCTCAGAGTGCGCCGGGCAAACCACAACGTGCTGCGCCCGGAGCCCCACTCCAGTCCGCTATCCTCAGCCCGGAGCAGACCCTCGAGCAACCGCACCGCATCCTTGGTGAACCACGGAGCTTCAGGGTGGGCTCGTTCGAACCACTTCTCGCGCAGTCGATGGATGATGAACTCGGCCTTCCAGTGGTCTATACGACGCCCAAAAAGATAGGTCGCCATTTCCCTTGCTCCGGTCTACCAGAATACCTGGCAAAATCTTTATGCAGCCGGCCCGAACCGCTAGAACAGCGCGGGCGGTTCACCCGCACCGCCTCACGAACCACTATGCTACCCGGCAAGGGTTTCGGCAAATTTGTCCCCAGAAATGCGCTGAAAAGGTGCACAAATCCGTCATTCGATCCCTAATGTTTGCACCCGTGAGAGAGCGACCTATAGCAACGCTACGAGTACATACCCTGCCCACCAGCTCTAAAACAAATGCGACAACCACCAAAGAAGAGTTCGTGGGAGAAAACTTTAGCTCAGGGAGCGTGCCGGCCGCGGGTAGGCTGGACGAGGCGCCGGACCCACGCCGCCGGTGACAGCGAAACGGCCCTGTGGCAGAATTGGCCAATGGCGTCGTTAAGCGGGTCGGACGGGCGCACGGCGGTCGTAGCGCCGACATCTGGTGGCCAGGTGTCGTGGTCCGGGAGCGCATGGCTTGCGCTTTGGACGACGGGCATCGTCCTAGCGCTTAACCTTTACGCGCCAGCCGAGCCCTCGCTTTGGGTGCGGCTTCTCGGCTCGGCGATCATCGTCGTCGCGGCCTTCGCCACCTGGATCTGGAACTCGGGCTACGATCCTTACACGGCCTTCGTGCCCTTCTTCGTTGTCATATATTCGATTCACTTCGCGCTGCCGGTCTTCATCTTGATGGCATACATCTACTCTCTCGGCGGACACGCGGTCACCGAGGTCTATGTCGAGCAGGCCCTGGCCTTGGCCCTGCTGGGTCTAATCTGCACGCTCGCCGGATATTACTTGGTTGTCCTCACCACGCTGCGCGAGCGCTTGCCCAAATTCAGGATGCAATGGTGCCCTCAAGGCGGATTGAACGTTTGGGGCTATCTTCTGGGCGCGGTCGGAGTGGTCGTGTGGATCATCACCAGAGTGGTAGAGCTGCCGCCTGGAGTCAAACAGTTCGGCGATTTAGGTGGCGACCTTTGCGTACTAGGCATGCTGATGCTGTTTTTTTTGCAGCTGGAGGGCCGCCTGGGCTGGATCGGCAAGCTCTATTTGTGGGGCGTGCTGCTGCCCCTGAGGACGTTTCTCGCTTTGGGTACCGGTCAAATATTTCAAGCGATGCCGCCGATACTTGCCCTTTTGGTGGCGCACGGCACAATCCGGCGCAGGATAGCCTGGCTCGCTCTCCTCGGGGGCCTGTTCGGCTTTGGCTTGCTGCAACCCTTCAAAAGCTCGTTCCGAAACCTGGCTTGGCAGGGCGGGGTAGCGTCGAACCGCTCTTTGACGCAGAAGGCAGGGATCTATGTCGACCTTGGCCGCACGTTCTGGCAAAATCCTCCGCCGGCCGAACTCGTGCTCGCGACCGCGATGATCCGCCTGTCTCACATCACCGAATTAGCGAACGTCGTGAGCGAGACCCCAGCAAGCGTACCTTACTGGCGAGGCGATACATACTATCCTCTGTTCTTCAAGTGGATTCCACGTTTTCTTTGGGAGGACAAACCCAAAGAGGAAGCCGGACAAGCCTTCGGCCACCGTTATAACTTTATCCCCCTCATGGACTACAAGACCGCTTGGAACCTGCCGCAATTGAGCGAGTTCTACGCCAACTTCGGGGTGCCGGGAGTGATCATCGGCATGTTTGCGATGGGACTAATCTACGGCTGTTTGCAGGCCTGCTTCATCCATCGTGCGAGCGGTATCGGGGCGGTCGTCGGCATAATCTTTCTCTTGAATGAGTTTTTCCTGATTGAGGTGAACACCTCCTACCTCCTGGGTCAGGTCTTCGATAAGGCATTGATGCTAGCACTGCTTAATCCGCTGCTGCGGATACGCTGGACGAGCTTGCCCGTCGCTCAGACAGCCGGAAACGTTATAACGTTGCGATGATCGCGCCCCTCGTTTTCCGAGCGAGAGGCCTCTATCAACCCGCCTTTGGCTCGTCATTTTCACTTTTTCGTCAACCCTAAGAAGTTGACAAAGCACGCCAAAGGTCCTAGAAGGATTGGTTCGGATGATTTCCTGGTGCTGGAGCGGCTCGGCGGAAATCCCGCAGGATCGCCATTGTCGTGGTGAGGCTGCTGCACCCAGGGTTCCGCGGCATGCGCTGGAAAACTGAGTACGAGGTTAGCTCCGCACCCAACGGGCTCGTACCCCGGCCTTGGCTGCCGGCTCCCTCCTTATTACCGAATTACCAGGATTGGGGAGAAAGCCCGACCGCGCGCGACGGTCTAATTCTCGGTCCCGAGGGCGCGGACGCGCCGAAAGCGTGGCTGCAGGGCTAATGGACAACGCCGACTTAGAAGACTCAGCGGGGCGACAGAAGCGACCTTGAGGTGAAAAATTACACCGCTCCGCCCTTTTGCGCGCGATACGTGAACGTTTTTGCCACCCTGCGAGGAAAGTGATCGGGGGAACGTGGTGACAAAGGCTCTGACGCTGGGGCAGGGGGTGCCCATGCGGCCGGCCGACCGGGGGTCAACTTTGGCCCTTTCGCTTAAATCGAGGACGCCGTGAAGAATCAGCGATTGCGCATGCTAAAGCGATATCTTCGCGCGGCAATTTATTACGGTCCTACGAGGGTTCTGGGTTCCTTGCTGCGGCCGACCAGTCTCGCCGCTCACCTCCGGCGGCTTATCCGCGAGGACTCCAGGCCGGCGATGAACCTCTACCCTCCGTCGTTCAGCCGTGAAGATGAGGAGCGTTTCTGCGGCGATCTCTTGGGAATTCCGCTAGAACGAGTTCGGGAGGCATTTAAGGAGATCGACGGCGACTTCACATTCAGCGGCTTCCTCGCTGAACGTTATCGTCGATTTCGACCCGACAGCCCTGTGGGTCTGCACCTGGGCAGATTTTCAGTTTGGTATGTTCTCGTGCGCTTATCCCGACCGCGCGTTGTACTAGAAACCGGGGTGCACGACGGCTTGTCGTCCGCTTTGATTCTTCACGCCATGCGCCGCAATGGGTCGGGCAGGCTGATTAGTATTGACCTGCCGAGTGTAGATCTCCCGCCGCAAGCGGAAGGCCCTGGTTGGCTAGTAGAGGATGGCTTGCGCCCGAGGTGGACGTTGCATCTTGGTGACGTGCGAAAATTGCTGCCGCGTCTTGCGTTAGAAAATTCACCGTTGGACATCTTCCTTCACGACTCCGACCATAGCCGCGAAGTGCAGGAATTCGAGTATCGAACAGTGCTTCCGCACCTTGGTCCACACGGCCTTTTGGTAAGTGACGACGCACAGGCGGACCTTATCAATGAGATAGCTGGGGAGTTGTCATTGCGTGCCAACTTCGCCATGGGGGCTGAACCTTTGGCACGGTTCGCTCTGGGTGGTATCCGGCTTGCCGGTGGGCCTCAGGGCAAAACTAGGTCGCGCTAATGGTCGATCCTTGCGATGAATAGAGCATTGGCTCACGCTCTTCACCGGGCAGCCCATCCGTCCGCCGGTTTTGAGAGCGTGGGCCGCCTGGAAGGCGCCATTAAGCGCCGGCGTTCGGACCGGTTTGAGCGCCTCCAACCGTTCTGCTTGGCGGCACGTGCCGGTCGTGCCAGCCGTAGCATCCGCAATACCGCACGTACCTACGGGACGAGAGGTTAGGATTCCCCAACGGAGGGATTGGGGGAAATAAATGGCTAAACGTTACGAGGGAAGCAGGGCGCTTCGGAAATCCAAAACGTCAAACCCAGTCGATTTCCGCGCCGGGCTAGCCGCCGTTTGCGTGTGGGGCGTGGTTCTTCTAGCCGGCTGCGGAGGCTCGCCGTTCACGCCGACAAGCTCCGTAACCGCGACCAACAATGCTTTGGTCGCACGCTACATGGTCCCGACTCCGGTGGGCGCTTCCGTTTACGTCGAGTTCGACCCGACCACTTCCTATGGATTCCAGACGTCTTCCCAGCCGGCGCCAACCACGGGAGGGACAACCACGATTCTCGTCGCGGGCATGAAGCAAAATACCACTTACCACATGCGCGCCGTGGTGACGAACGCTGACGGAAGCATCAACTACGATGAAGACCATACCTTTACGACGGGAACAGTGGAGCCCGCTCAGCTTCCTAACGTTCAAGTCAGCACGACGAGCGGCCAAACGCCCGCGCCCGGGATCGAACTCGCCTGCCTGAACGGAGGCACTTCCAGTCAATTCCAGCTCGTGGCCTATGACCCCGAGGGCAATCTGATCTGGTATTACAATTACTCTCCCAATCAGGGGATCCCCAACCCGGCCAAACTTTTGCCAAACGGCCATATGGTGATTGTTTTGACCTCCTACAGCGGAGGATCTCCGGTTGCGCTTGGAGACTTTCAAGAAATCGACCTTGCCGGAAACGTGATCCGCCAATTCTCTGTGGTGAACCTAAATGAATGGATTGCCGCCGCAGGTTTCAGTAACGTCATCAACTCGATCAATCATGACATCGAGGCCCTTCCCAACGGAGATCTGCTCTTCATTGCGAGCGAAACCCGACCTTTCAACAACTTGCCGGGCTATCCCGGGCAAACCTTCGTTACGGGCAGCGACATCGTCGAGGTCAATTCGAATAACCAGGTCGTGTGGATCTGGTCCGCATTCGACCACCTCGACGTGAACCGGCATCCGATGAACTTCCCGGATTGGACTCACGCCAACGCCCTTGTCTTTTCACCGAGCGACGGTAACCTCTTGTTCTCGTTGCGCCATCAGAATTGGGTGTTCAAGATCGACTACCAAAATGGAAAGGGATCGGGGAATATCTTGTGGAGGGTGGGCTATCAAGGAGATTTCACGCTCAATTCAACCAATCCGGCCGATTGGTGCTACGCCCAGCATGACGCCACCTTTCTCAGTAAGAACACCGCGGGAACCTTTGTCCTCGGGGTATTCGACAACGGTAACGACCGCGTGATGGACACCAATGGCGACCTCTGCGGCACATCGGGCTTCCCGGCCTGCTACAGCCGATCCGCCATCTTCAATGTTGACGAAACCAATATGACCGCGGATTTGGCCTGGGCTTATACGTTGCCCTATTCATACTGGGGAGGCGTCACTCAGCTTCTGCCCAACGGAAACGTGTACATCGACGTTACCACACCGAACAGCGAAGACAATGCTGAGGTCC
This sequence comes from Deltaproteobacteria bacterium, assembly GCA_021801125.1. GTDB lineage: Bacteria > Desulfobacterota > Binatia > Binatales > Binataceae > JAJYYI01. The sequence goes on from JAJYYI010000057.1 coordinate 38,072, forward strand.
TCCAGGTAACGCAGACCGCTACGCCGCAGACCATATGGCAGATGGCGATTACTGGACAGACTTCCTACCGCACCATTAATCTGCCTAGCCTCTATCCGGGCGTGCAATGGTAAACTGTTGAGCAGGTACGATAGCCAAAAAGAGGAGCCTTTCGACCCTGCTCGCCCATGATGCCGGCTTGTTCGGGCCGCCAAGGTTTGGGACGCCGGGAGAAATTAGCAGCGAAACGTACCGATGAGGGCGTAGTGTTTCTTGCTGACTAGGCACCGGTTGTCCTTCCAGGTAAATGCCTTGACATGAACCTTCGCGAGCGCGCGCTTAAAGGCGGTACATACCTGGTTGGGCGACATTTCGCCATGGTTGCCCTCGCGGTGGTCGGCCAACCCCTGCTCGCCCGCATGATAGGCCCCGCCGCTTACGGCATTTGGGTCGCAGCGAGGCAGATCGTGGATTACGCGAGCCTGCTCAGTGGGTGGGGCATCGACGTCTACCTGCTCCGCAAGGAAGGCGAGCTTTCCAAGGAACACGCAGACCAGGGCTTCACTCTGCTTGCAATTCTGGGGACTTCCGGCACCCTGGTCACCCTTCTTGCGGTGCCGTGGATTCAACGATGGACGCGATTGGCTGGCTTCTCCTGGGTTCTCGCTGGGGTGGTCTGCTCGATGCCTTTGTCGCTCGTCTCATGGGTCGCGCTCAACCAACTGGAGCGAGCTTTGGAGTTTCGGGCTCCCGTCAGGATCGAGCTGGCCGGGCGCGTGGTTTTCTACAGTCTGGGCTTGGCGCTTGCGTTCTGGGGATGGGGCGTGTGGGGTTTGGTGTGCGCGCTGTGGTCGGAGCGCGTGCTCACGTTAGCGCTGCTGCATCGAGCCGCGCATTACCGGCCGCGCCTTCGTTACGATCGCGCTTTGGCGCGGGAAATGGTGGGCTACGGCCTCGGTTATGCGGCGTCGACATGGATCTACCAGCTGCGCAGCCTGGTCGTTCCCTTCATTGTCGGGCGGTATGCCAACGCGACCGCGGTCGGCTATATCGGCCTCGCCGAGCGCCTATTGGCAGCCCTTGGCTTCGCCAAAACCATCGGATGGCGCCTGGCGATGGTGGTGCTGGCCAAGGTCCAGGACGATCGAACGCGGCTTGGGCGCGCGATCAGCGAGGGCGTGATGCTGCAGGTACTGGCGCTCTCACCGCTTCTTCTCGTCTTCGGCCTGCTGCTCCCCTATCTCGTGCCGTGGGTTTTCGGCGCCAGATGGGTACCCATGGAGCAAATTTTTCCGTTCCTCGCCGTTGGGTATCTGGCGAGTTCTATGTTCAATCTTCATTCCTCGGCGCTCTATGTCCTGCGGCGCAACGGTCGAGTGGCAATCTTTTACCTGGCGCATGTGCTTCTTTTCGGCGGCGCCGCGTTCTTTTTCGTGCGCCGCCTGGGCTGGATAGGTTATGGATGGGCTGAGATAGCGGCGCTGTCGAGCTACGCGGTGATCCACCTCTACACGGCGGCCGAGGTGAGAGGCCTTGACTACGGCCTCGCTCTGCCAATCTCGCTGGCAACGGGGCTCGCGTTGTTCGTTTACCAGATCGGATGGCCTGCGGTTCTGGGCTTGGTCGCGTTGGCCGCGTGGCCTCAGACGTGGCGCGTTTTAGGCCGTTATACTAGAGAAATCTTGAAGCCAGTCCAGTCGCCTGGAACGAATGCTTAGCATCGTTATCAGCAACTTCAACTACGGTCGCTTTCTGCGCGACGCGATTGATAGCGCGCTCGCTCAGACCTATCCCGGAGTCGAAGTGGTCGTGGTTGACGACGGCTCGACCGACAATTCAGGCGAGATAATTCGCAGCTATGGGGACAAGATCATACCGGTGCTCAAGGGAAACGGCGGGCTCGCCTCGGCGCTGAACGCCGGCTTCGCCGCAAGCCGAGGCGAACTGGTGATCTTCCTGGACGCGGACGATATGCTTTTTCCGCAGACGGCCGAGCGCGTCGCGCAGATCTGGGACCCGGACATCGCGAAGGTTATGTACTGGCTCGACCTAATCGATCGCGATGGGCGTCCGCGCGGTCCCTCTTGGCACCATCGTGGCGTCCCCACCGCGGAGATGAGGGCGTTACTTCGCGTCGGGCCAGTGCTGCCTATCCCGGCCAGTAGCGGTGTCGCTTATTCTAGAAAGGCGCTGAATGAGGTTCTACCAATGCCCGAATTGAGGCCTATTGGTGCAGACGGATATCTTCAATTCGCGACTCCTTTCTTGGGCGAAGTAATGACGATAAGGGAACGCCTGGGCTTCTACAGGATCCACGGGGGCAACAACTGGAGCGGAGGACCTTGCCTGGAGGAGGTGCGCGGTCGACTGCTCGGCTCGCAAATGACGTTCGACCTCTTGAACGACTTCGCGGCCCAGAAAGGCTTCTCGTTCCCTGCTGATTGGCTGTTGCGCAGCCCCGACTACGTGTGGACGAGGCTGCAGTCGCTGCGCATGGACCCGGCCACCCACCCCTATCCGAATGACCGGCGCTTTTCGCTGATGCTGAAAGGGGTGAGATCGTCGCTGAGTTTCCCACGCGCCACCGTACGCTGGCGCCTCTTCAATGCTCTATGGCTGACGTTTTTGGGATGCGCGCCGCGCGGGGCCGTGCGCGCCGCGTGCGACTTCCGGGATGTCATGAGAGGCCAAGGTCTTGTTGGCAGACCTTCGGTGCGGCTCTTGCGCCGGCTGTTTGGTTCGGCGGCGTGATCCGCAATAACCCTCGCTTGTGCGAATCGACCTGGAAGTAACCGGGAGGTGGCCTTGTGGCAGCGCCGGCGCGTAGGCTGATTTCCGTTGGGAGCTCCTACGTCGTGGCGCTCAACCGGCGCCTCGCCCACGAGATGGCGCGCGCCGGCGCCGGCGCATGGGAGGTTACCGTGGCAGCCCCGAAGTTCTTCCACGGCGACCTGCGCCCGATTCTGCTCGAAGCGTCGCCTGGCGAAGCGTGCAGGCTTGAGCCGGTGCGCGCCATCCTGAGCCGCTGGCCGCATTTCTTTTTTTATGGTCTGCGCTTGCGCAGACTCCTCTCCCAGCCGTTCGATCTCGTGCACTGCTGGCAGGAGCCCTATGTCTTCGCGGGCGGCCAGGTCGCCCTATGGACCGGAACCAACAAGCCTCTCGTTTTCTATACGTTCCAGAACATCCACAAAACCTATCCTCCGCCATTTTCCCAAATCGAACGCTTTTGCGTTCGGCGCTGCGCGGGCTGGTTACCCTGCGGCGAGTTGGTCCGAGAGACCCTGCTCAACCGCAAATGCGGATACGAGGCGAAACCCCATCGCGTAATGCCGCTCGGCGTGGACACGGAGCATTTCCGCCCCGATCCCGCAGCGGCCAGAGAGATTCGAGCTAGCCTTGGTTTTCTAGAAAGCGGACCGCCGGTGATCGGTTTTCTTGGTCGCTTCATCGAGGCAAAAGGGCTGCGCATATTAATGCGCGCGCTCGACCGACACGGCCGCTCGCCCTGGCGCGCGATATTTGTCGGCGGCGGTCCGATGGAAACGGAGCTGCGCGAGTGGGAACGACGCCACGGCGAGCGCGTGAGAATCGTTACGGGGGTGGCTCATGACCAGGTGCCCGCCTACTTGAATGCCATGGACATATTGTGCGCGCCGAGCCGGACGACAACTCGATGGCGCGAACAGTTCGGCCGGATGCTGGTCGAGGCGCTGGCTTGCGGGACGCCGGTTGTCGCGAGCGACAGCGGGGAGATTCCGCACGTCGTGGCTGACGCCGGCGTGATCGTCGGCGAACGCGACGAAGATGGCTGGACAAACGCAATCGGGGACTTATTGGATAACGCCGCGCGCAGGAAAGAGTTAGCGTCCCGCGGCATTCAGCACGCCCGACAGCACTACGCCTGGCCTGTAGTTGCCCGGATGCATCTAGAATTCTTCGACGAGATCCTCGCTTCGCGAGCGGGAACGAGGGGATAGGCACGGCGCGCTAATCCAATTTTGTCCGCCGCTGACGCCACCAGCGCCGAGCGGCGCCGGTCTACCGGCTTTGGCTGGGAAGGCGCCTGTGCGGTTTGAGCGCGCTCGCAGCGTTCAGCCTTACTTTCTCGAAGCGGATAATCACGATAATCTCCACGCACAAGGCAGCGCAGTCAAGCCGCGCCGTCGCACAGGCCAGCAAAACGGGCAACGGCGATGTAGGGCTGGCGCGCGGGAATCGACCTGACGTTGGCGCGGCGAGCGCTCCAACAGTATACTAATTTCTGGTTCTAGTGCGGCGTACGCGAGTAAGAGCGCGAACCCGAAGGTCTAGGCCGGCGCGTTTGGCCGGACAAATGGCTCTAGGGTTGGAAACCGCAGACGGAATGAATCCGTACGAAGCCTATTTCGAATTCGCCCTAGATGCTCTGATATTAATCGACCAGCAGGGCCATATCGTCCGCACCAACTCCGCCTTCCATAGGTTATTCGGTTATCTGCCCAGCGAGTTGCAGGGCAAACCCGTTGAGGTCGTCGTTCCCGAACGGCTTCGCGCGCGTCATCGAGAACACCGGCGTCTGTACATGAAGTCGCCGCACAATCGTCCCATCGGGCTTAATCTCAATCTTGCCGCGCGGCGCAAGGACGGCACCGAATTCCCCGTCGAAATAGGTCTTACCTACGCAGAAGGCACTAACGGCGCCTACGTGATCTGCAATATCACCGACATCAGCGGGCGCTTGGCCAGGGAGGCCGACGACCGCCGTCGAGAAGCGCTGACGATGTTGGGAACCACCGTGGCCGGCATCGCGCACGATCTTAACAACCCGCTAAGCGTCATCATCTCGCGCGCAGAGCTGCTTCTGATGCCGGGAACGGAGCTGGTCGGTCAAACACGCGCGGACGTGGAAGTGATATATCGCCACGCCCGCCGGGCAAGTCGAATTATTCAGGATTTACTCGCGCTGACGCGACAGGACCCGAAACCTCACGAAGTCGTCAATCTAAACGACGTCGTGGGCCGAGCCGTTCTGTTGGTTGAGAGCCAGATGCTTCGCGAAGGGAAGAAAGTCCTCGCCGACCTCGCGACGGACTTGCCCGCAATGATGGGAAACCCGGTGTCACTCGAACAAGCGCTGGTAAACCTTCTCTCGAATGCCCATGACGCGATCGGCCCCGGCGGCAGCGTCACCGTTAAAACGGCCCGCTCGGAGCATCAGGCGGATTGGCTCGAACTGGTCGTTTCGGATAACGGCTGCGGCATTCCGGCGGAAGCGATGTCCAAGTTATTTACGTTCCTGTATACGACCAAGCCCGGCGGCACCGGCCTGGGACTCTGGTTGGCGAGAAGAACCACGATCGAGCACGGGGGCACTATCGAAGTCTATTCGAAAGCGGGCGAAGGTTCGACCTTCGTGCTGCGATTTCCCGCCGCACCCTCGATTCACGCCGCAAGCGCGCCGTCAAGCACGGCTAGCTAGCCGAAAGAACGGAGCGTCCGATAGTCGCCGCCGCTCTCTACAATGAGACCGTCAAGCCGTGCGCTATTGCTGCGACTGCGACTGACCCATGCCCATAAAGTAGCCCATCGTCCCGCCGCTAAGCGCGCCGCCGATCGCCCCCGCCAACGGGGCGCCGGCCATATAGCCGACCAGCGCTCCTCCTCCCGCTCCCGCCGCCGCACCGCCTGCGGCGCCCTCGGTCGGCGATTTAGTCAGAGTGCCGGCCGCGGCTCCCGCACCGACACCGACAAGCTCGCCAAAGAAAAAAGCGCAACCAGAAAGCAACGGAAGAAAACAGAGGCTCACTGCGGCGACAGCCACCACCAGCCGCGAGCTGCCGAGGTGCGTTTTACTACGCGCCATATCGACCACCTCCACCACCTTGTCGCAGCTCCAGCGCCGCTCGCGCAGCCGCCGAAGCCGACTCGCCTGGGTGAAAATTCTAAGCCTCGAGACCTTGTGCGGCAACCGATTCGACAGACCTCGCGAACCGCACCGACTAGGGCGCCTGCGAGCGCCTGACGCGTCCGTGCTATTGCGTGGGCGAACGGAGGTGGACGCTAAGTCTCACGGAAATGCGCCCTTTCTGCAAATCCTAGGCGCCGTAAACTGTCTGTCGAAGTGTCAAACGGCGAGCAAAGTCAGCCGCAAAGCGATTCGCTTCAGAGACTTGCAAATTGCTGATCGTAACGCGCACCGCGGGCGGGCTCGCGATTCGAAAGCGCTCGCCTCCCGCCACTGCCCAACCGGCGTGGAGCAGCGACCGAACCGTGGCGACTTCTTCCGCAACCGGAATCCAGACGTTTAATCCCGACTTGCCGAAGGCCTTGATGCCGTGGGAAGCCAGTTCACGGATAAGCGCCTCGCGACGCGCCTGATACGCCTTGGCGGCGTCCGCGACCTGGCTTATCGTGCCCTCGCCGGAGCATAAGGTCGCAACGATCTGTTGGAGGAGATTGCTCACCCATCCGGCGCCGAGCCGCTGCCAGCCTTCGACCCGTCCGATCGTCAGTTCGTCGCCGGTAAGAAAGGCTACCCGCAGATCAGGCCCGAGCCACTTCGAGACCGAGCGAACCAGCGCCCAGCGCGTCCGACCAGGCTCGTTCACAGTAAAGGCCGGAGTTCCGGCAACCGGGCCGGCGTGGTCGTCCTCGATAACCAGGAGGTCGGGAAAAGCTTTAACCACACGACGCAACTCGGCGGTCCGCGTCCGGTCGAGCGCACTGCCGGTCGGGTTCTGCGCGCGCGGCGTCAGCAGCAGCGCCTCGACTCCACGTCGGAGCACCCGTTCAAGATGCTCGGGGAGAAGCCCGCATTCATCGAGCGGAACCGGCACCGCGTTGAGGCCCAGCGCCTTCAGCAGATCAAACACCAGATGATACCCAGGATCCTCGACGGCGACCCGGTCGCCCACGCGCAGTTGCGCGCGTAGTACGCGTTCGACGCCGTCCAGCGCACCACCGACGATCGCGATCGGCCCGCTAGCGATGCCGTCGGCGGCGAACATCCGCTCGGCCAGCCTAAGCAGTTCGGCATCATTGTAGGGCTGACCGTACATCCGCCCTCGCGGCTTAAGGCGCGAAGTGACGGCCTCGAGGTCCGGCAAAAGCGCTGGATCCGGTCCGCCTTCAGCGAGATTGCGGACACCCCCGGGCAGCATCGAAGCGACGCGCACCGCCAAAGCGGGCTGCACCGCCACCGTGGTGCCCCGACGCCCGTCGGAAATCAAGACCCCGCGCATCCTGAGCGAGCGATACGCTGAAGCAACCGTTTGGGGGTTAACGTGCAAGCGGCTCGCCAGAGCGCGCACCGGCGGCAGGCGCTCGCCCGCGGGCAAGTCTCCGCGCAAGATTCCATGTTCGATACTCGCGGCAATTTCGTTTGCTCGGGAGCCGCCAATCGTATATCGTAATCGCATAAATATATTTTTGTGCTAATACAAAATGACCAATCCGTCAAGAGCGCCCAGCACGCGCACCACGGTAAGGACTCGGCCCGAGCGAGGCGTTTACGATTTCCGCATAATCGAGGCGATTCTCGACGAGGGCCTCATATGCCATGTCGGTTTCGTCGCCGACGGGCAACCCTTCGCGATTCCGACGATTTACGCGCGGCGCGGACGCAAAGTTGTCATCCATGGCGCGGTGGGGAGCAGGATGCTGCGCGCGGCGAGGTCAGGCGCCCCGCTCTGCATCACCGTAACCCTTCCGGACGGCCTAGTGCTGGCCCGCTCCGCCTTTCACCATTCAGTGAACTACCGCTCGGTGGTCATCCTGGGAACCGCCTCGGAAGTTAGGAATCGAGCGCAGAAGCTTGCCGCGCTCAAAGCATTGGTGGAACACGTGATGCCTGGGAGATGGCGGGAAATTCGCCAGCCGAGCGAGGGCGAGCTCAAGGCCACAACGGTGCTTGCCGTGCCGATCTCCGAGGCGTCGGCCAAAATGCGCTTCGGGCCTCCCGTCGACCGGGCCGACGACTATCGGCGCAAGGTGTGGGCGGGTGAAATACCGCTGCGGCTGGCAACCTCCACGCCAAAGGCGGATCCCAAGTTGTTGCCCGGTATAGCGCTACCTAACCACGTAAAGGCCTACATTCGCGCGAGAAGTGAGCCTGATTCCGCTACGTCGCGGGTCGATGACCCAGCTCGTCAGTAAAACTTCCGCCGGGACGCGGATCGAATGGTTATATTTCTGCTAAGCGAGCCCTAGGTGGGTTGGCGCAAAAGGCAGTGAATTATTTATGCGGTCAGGATCGCTGAAACATTTGAGGAACGACGAGCTATACGCCGACCCCAACGGGCCGGAAGCTCAGCAGCATGCGCCTAACGACGAGCGGCCCCTGCTCGACCCATACTCGCAGGCGGTGTCCGGAGCGGTGGATAAGCTCGGCCCGTCGGTCGTGAATATTGAGATTCGCGCCGCCCAAACCGGTTCGACGGGCGGCGTCGGCAACGGCTCCGGATTTATCTTTACGCCGGACGGCTTCGTCATGACCAACAGCCACGTGGTCCGCCACGCAAAGCAGGTCTTTGTGACGCTCCATGACGGCCGGCGCTTTGAGGCTCAACGGATCGGCGACGACCCGGATTCGGACCTGGCTGTGGTACGAATCGAGGGTTCGAACCTGAAAGCGGCTAAACTGGGCGAATCGAAATCCCTGCGCGTCGGTCAGCTCGCTATCGCGATCGGCAACCCGTTCGGCTTCCAGTACAGCGTCACCGCCGGAGTCGTTAGCGCGCTCGGCCGCAGCCTGCGCGCGGTGACCGGACGTTTGCTCGAGGACGTGATTCAGACCGACGCGGCGCTGAACCCCGGCAACTCGGGCGGCCCGCTGGCCAACTGGCGCGGCGAGGTAATCGGTGTTAACACGGCGATGATCTTGCCTGCGCAGGGAATCTGCTTCGCGATCGCCATCGACACCGCAAAATTCGTTGCTGGTCGGCTGATTCGCGACGGCAAGATCAGCCGCGGCTACCTTGGGATTGCCGGCGCCACAGTGACACTCGACCGGCGCCTGGCACGCCTCAATCGTCTGAAGGCGGGAAGCGGCGTGATGGTTCTCTCGGTGGAACCGGGGAGCCCCGCGCAAAAATGCGGCCTGCAAGCCAAGGATATTATTGTCGACTACGAAGGCGTTCCTATCAGCGGGGTCGACACCCTGCAACGTGTGCTGTCAGACAGGCCGATCGGTGCCGCCGCCAAGCTCACGCTGATACGGGAGTCGCACATAATTCAGGTAGAAGTCGTCACCAATTCGTCGCCTAGGTAAGGCGATCCGACCGCTTAAGAACCTTCTTGGCGGGTCGCGCTGCGGGTAGAGTCGCCGTGCGGATAGAGTCGCGCTAACAGGCTCGTCTCGCCTGCTTGGAGCAAGCGCGCGCCTCGAGCTTGATCGAGCGGCGAATATCGTCTAATTAATCACGCCGCCCCTGTCGAAGCCGGCGACGGCAGGGTGCATTCTACCGCGCCGTTTGGATAGAATTGCGGGCGGCGTGGGCGCTCTCAGGCCCGACGCGCGGGCAAAAGTAGTTGCACTAGTTGCATGCCTACCCTGGGATCGTTAAGCATGAAAGGCCTACGACCGCATCCCGGTTGGGTCGGAGCCACGCAGGATCCGAATTTTCGGCGGGCAGGTAGCTCAGTCGGTAGAGCAGAGGACTGAAAATCCTCGTGTCGGCAGTTCGATTCTGCCCCTGCCCACCCCAAAAAATCCCGTAAATTCGAGGTTTTTTCCGAGCATCGCCAAATCTCCGAAACCAGCACCTTGTCCACGCGCTGCAAATTTGCAGCAATGCGGACGTGGCGACCATAGTCAAGCGGCGAAGCGCACGAACCGGACGAATATCTTACCAAGCCCAAATCTTGCAATTTGGTAAGCGGCTTACGCGCACCTTTCCGCGCCGCGCCCAGGCTGAAGA